>JAAAOT010000240.1 GCA_009908725.1 Bacteroidota bacterium
GACGACAACAAACAATAATCAAAGACCCCCCAGCGATTCACGTCGCTGCCCATCACCAACCGCCGGTGCTCTCCCCAGGGCATCGGCGGTTTTTGCGTTGGTGCGTTGGTACGTTGGCGCGTTGATGCGTTAGTACGTAATCACCTTAATACATTAACACACCAATACATTAACACACCCCCCCCTGACCCCCTCACTCCTCCCGAAGAGCCGTGGATGGGGACGTGTTTGCCATTTTGTAGGCAGGATAGATGCCGGCCAGGACGGCGGCGATTACGGCCAGGGCGACCGCCTGCAGCAGCACCTCCCCCGGCACGTCCAGCTGCAGCGTCCACCCGAACGAGCGTTTGTTGATCACATAGACGAGGACGTAGGCAAGGGCATAGCCGAGGGGCAATGATGCCAGTCCGGCGATCAGGCCCATGAGGCCCGTTTGCATCGTTACGTAGCGACCAACCTGCCCCGGCGTCATACCGGTGGCGCGGAGCACCCCGAGTTCGCGTTCGCGTTCCAGCTCCAGCGCCATGAGTGCGCTCAGCACGCCGATAAACGCGACCAGGATGGCCAGCAGGCGCAGGACGGTGGTGATGGTAAAGGTTCGGTCGAAGATCTCCAGCGAGGTCTCCCGGAGGTCGCGATTTGAGCGGATGAACACGTCCTGCATCCCGGCGACGGCGGACCGCATGTCTGGAATGATGTCGTCGGGATCGATGCCGTCGCGCAGATACAGGGCGATGCCGGAGTAGCCGCTGTCGTCGTAGTGGGACGTGTACGTCTGTCGACTCATCATGACGATCCCGATGTCGGACCCGTAGTCGTAGTAGACGCCCCGTATCGGGAATCGGGTCGGGCCGCGGTCGGTCTGGATGCGGAGCGAGTCCCCGACGCCGACGCGATGTTTGTAGCTGTAGGGTTCGGAGACCAGCACGAATTCCCCACCGGCGAATCGCGGCCAGATCTCGTCGGGATCGCCCGATTTGAACCGGTAAATGTCCGGCGTGCTCGGCCCCATTTCGATGGCGACGAGTTCGGTAGATCCTTCCTCACTCTGCACCTCGGTACGGCGAACGGAGTGCGCACTTTCGACTCCGTCCATCGACCGCAGCGTCGTGACGACGCCCGGCTGCAGCGATGCGTCCGAGCGGCGAAAGACCTGGCTCGGCGGTTGCACGTAGACGTCCGCCTGTAGCGACTGCGAGAGCCACGTGACCACCGTTCCCCGGAAGCTGTCGATCATCACGCCGACGCCGACGGTGGACGCGATCGCGATGGTCAGGGCAGCGATGGCAACGCCCGTCCGGCTGAGAGTGGTCGCGACGCCCCGCGAGGCCATTCGCCCGATGACACCAGCCATCCGACCGAGGATCGGTCGTGCCACGCGTGCGGCGGCCAGGACGAACACCGGTGTGATGAGGGCGGCGGCGACGAGCACGAGCAGCAACGAGAGGTAGCCGACGATAATGCTGCGCGTCGGAATCAGCAGCAGGCCTCCGGCAACGGCGCCGAGGACGGCGCCCACCAGTGCGAGGCGCGGGGCGAGCTTCTGGATGCCGCTCTCCTGCGTGGACCGCCGGAGGACGGTGCTGACGGGCGCATTGGTGGCTTCTCGGGCCGGTGCCAGCGCCGCCGCGACGGTCGTTCCCACCCCGAGGACGGCGCCTTTCAGCAGCGTGAAGGGGGCGATCGTGAGCTCTCGTACGCTCACGACGAAGTACAGATCGTTGATGGCTCGCGTGATGAGCTGGACGAGCCCGAAGGCCATCGCGATGCCCATGAGCAGCCCGATCACCGTCCCGGCCAGTCCGAGAAGAAGGGCTTCACCGACCACAACCCCAAAGATCTGCTTGCGCGTAACCCCGAGGGCACGGAGGCGCCCGATGAGGCCTCGCCGCTGCACGACCGAAAACGTCATCGTGTTGTAGATCAGGAAGGCGCCGACGACCAGTGCCAGAAGGCTCAGCGCCGTCAGGTTGAGCTCGAATGCGCGGGTCATCTGCTCGACCGTTTCGGTGCGAGACTCCGATCGCACGACCTTAGCGCTCTCGGGAATGGAGCCGCGGATCGACGCAAGTCGCTCCTCCCCGTCGGGCGTATCCGGGACGATCAGATCCACCCGGCTGAGCCGGCCCGCGAGGCCGAACATCTCCTGCGCGGTTGAGATATCGGTGACGAGCAGGTTCGCGGTCGCACGCCGGGTCCGTTCATCTTCCGGCTCGATTAGCCCGGCAAGGACCAGTCGGTGCTGCACCCCTTCGATGTCCAGCATCAGCGTGTCTCCGGCGGCGAGGCGCATCGCTTCGGCCGTAGGAGCGGGCAGCAGCGCTGTCTCTGCGCCGATGAAGGCGTCCAGGGAGAGCGCCTGCGTGCCCGCTGCCACGAACGGGCGAAACGGAGCCTCCGCGAACGGGTCGATGCCGAGCACCTGCATGGTTCGGTTGTCGGTATCGACGGTGGCGTCCGTCGTATCGGCGGCAAGATTTGCATATCCTTCCACGACCGGCGCCGCCTGTCGTACGCCTCCGTCGACGCGAAGCGAGCGGTATACCTCCTGGTCCAGCGCGCCCGCGGCTCCAACGACCTGGTGGGTCGCCTTGCCCGTAACCGTCTCGGCCGACAGCTCGAAGGCGCGCGCTGCACTCGTATTGGCGAGGTCGATCGCCACCACCACGGCCACGCCGAGCGCAACGCCCAGCACGGACAGCCCCATCAGCAGCGGGTGGCGAAGAAGGTACCGAAGACTCGATTTCGGGAGAAGGCGCACGAGAGTTGAAGGTCGAATAGCGAACGTCGAAAGGGGCCGTTCTGCCGGCGGGACGGAGGCCGGCGGACGGGGCGGGCTCAAGAGGCGAGCGTCACCCCTCCACGAAATCGGGTACGCCGGCTTCCAGCTTTCCGCCGTGGAGCGTCAGGCAGCGGTCGGCCTCGTCGATCAGCGTCCGGTCGTGTGTGGCGATGAGGATTGTTTTACCGTAGTCTCGCACGAGCTCGGTCAAGACGTCCATCACCTGTTGGCCGGTCTCGTAATCCAGGTTGCCCGTCGGTTCGTCCGCCAGAATCAACAGCGGGTCCGCCGACAGGGCACGGGCCAGCGCAACGCGTTGCTGCTCCCCGCCTGAGAGCAGGTCCGGGAAGCTGTCGCCACGGTCGGCCAGACCGACCCGATCGAGAACCTCCAGCGCGCGGGCTTCCTCATCGCCGCGCCCGGAGAGCTCGAGCGGAAGCGTGATGTTTTCCGCGACGGTGAGCGTCGAGATCAGATTGAAGGACTGGAAGATGAAGCCGATGTTTTCCCGGCGAAATAGCGTACGGTCCGTTTCGGACAATCGCGTCAGGTCTGTACCGCCGATCACGACGCGCCCGCTGGTCGGAAGGTCGATGCCGCTGATGAGGTTGAGCAGTGTGCTCTTTCCGGCACCGCTCCGTCCCATGAGCACAACGAACTCGCCGGGTTGAATCTCCGCGTTCAGGTTGTCCAGCACCGTGCGCTCCTGTTCACCTTCGCGAAACGACTTGGTGATCCCTTCGAGAGAAACGAGACCGTCGGGTGCGGAAGACTCCGGATCGGAGCCAGAGGAAGGGGGGCGGGCCATTGCGGGACGCGACGTGGGGATGGGGCGAGTGCGTGGCTGAACTTCAGGTGCAGCGCACGGGTTCGATCGGGGCGTGACTGCGAAGCACCGATTGGACCGCGCTCTGCCGGGCTTGTTCGCGGCGACGCCGGACTCCCACGCGACACGGCATGGAAGTCCCGACATTGTAACCAGCGTCAAACTTGTGCGGAGCCGCTGTTCTCTTTTCCTTTCCTTTCGACGACATGTCCTACGCTGCCGGGTTCAAGAGTCTCAAACGCGAAGCAACCGTCGGCGCCCTTCCGGTCGAAGGCGCAATGCCCCAGTGGTTGAGCGGTACGTTGATTCGCAACGGGCCCGCCCAGTTTGAGGTCGGCACGGATACCTACAATCACTGGTTCGACGGCCTCGCGATGCTACACGCGTTTCAGGTTGCCGACGGGGAGGTGTCTTACCGTAACCGATTCTTAGAGTCCCGGTCGCGGAGCGAGGCGCTGGAGCACGGCCAGATCTCGCGTGCAGAGTTTGCAACCGATCCGTGTCGATCCATTTTTCGACGCGTCATGTCGATCTTCCGCCCGCGGCTGACGGACAATGCCTGCATCAACATCGCGAAGCTGGCCGGCGACTGGGTGGCCATGACGGAAACGCCGCTGCCGGTCGCGTTCGATCCGGAGACGCTGGAAACTGTCGGCGTGACCGAGTTTGCGGATGACCTCGACGTGCAGACGATGACGGCCCATCCGCACATCCACCCGGATACAGGGCAAATGACCACATACGGTGCGTCGTTCGGTCGTTCGTGCCGGTACCATGTCTGCGCCATCGACCCGGGGAGCCGCCGGCGGGATGTCCGGGCGAGGTTGCCCGTCGATCGGCCGAGCTACATGCACAGCTTCGGTCTCACGGAACGATATGCCATCCTCTCGGAATGGCCGCTGCGCGTGAACCCGCTGGACATGCTGCTTGAGGGCAAGCCGTTCATCGAAAACTACGAGTGGTCGGCGCAGGAGCCAACGCGCTTTCGGGTCGCCCGCCTCTCCGACGGGGAGGAGGTCACGCAGGTCGAAGCGCCGCCCGCGTTCGCTTTTCATCACGTCAACGCGTTCGAGCAGGGCGACGCCATCGTGTGCGATATCGTGACGTACAACGATGCCAGCACTATCGATGAGCTCTACCTCGAACGACTGCGGTCAGATGAGCCCACACCCGCGGTCGGTACGCTGCATCGATACCGTCTGCCGCTCGGGGGGTCGACGTCTCTCGTGAAGCCGGAGCCGCTTTCGGAGACGCAGCTCGAGTTGCCCCGCGTTCATGATCAGCGCATCGAAGGCCGACCGTACCGGTTTGTGTACGGCGTCGGAGCGCGCAAGGCCGGCAACTTCACTGATCAGCTCGTCAAGATCAACGTCGAGAGCGGTGCGTCAAAGACGTGGCGAGAGGAGGGGACGTACCCCGGCGAGCCCGTCTTCGTGCCGTCGCCCACCGGTGGGGCGGAAGATTCGGGATGCATCCTGTCGGTTGTGCTCGACCCGAAGCAGGATCGATCCTTTCTGCTGGTTCTGGACGCAGAGACCTTTTCCGAGCAGGCCCGAGCTCCGGTGCCGCACGCCATACCGTTCGGTTTCCACGGGCAGTTTCTCGGCAACTGACGACCTCCGCGCCCGGATGAAGCTATTCGGGCGCCGCCAGCAAATAGAAACGGACGCCGTCCATTGGACGACGCCCCGTACCCGCGTTCCGTATCTTCGCTACTGTCGCTACTCGAAACGCGTCAGTTTCACCTTCAGGCGGCGGGCCTGCGGCTCTGACTTGCGCCACTGGACGAGGATGGGGCTCTGGTAGCGGCCCTGAACGATCGTGCCCTCGCCGTTTCGCTCATCTTCGGTCACGAGGAGGCTGACCGACCGCTTCATGCGGAGGAAGCGTTCGGCGGGAACGGCGAAGCACTTATCAATCACTCGCTCCACGAGCGACTCGGAGAGGCCGAGGGTGTCAAGTACCCGGTTGACGAGACGAACGAGGTCGTACTTGGCGTAGTTCTTCACCTTGCCAGGGACCGAACCCGGGTCCCGGAGCATGTTGCGGCCTTTCCGCGCCACGAAGCGAAGCGGGTCGCGAAGCACCTCTGCCAGGTCGTGCTTCATCAGCAGCGTTTCGTACTCGTTGACCGTCAGGCCCGCGTGCGTTTCGTCTGTTGCGAGGTCGATATGAACACGCCCGCGGCGGATGCCGTGCTCGGCGAGCAGCTCGTGAAGCTCGTCGAACACCCCGAGGCGCGGATCCCGGAGGCTGATCGAATCGATCGGGTGGGTCGACACCGGCACGACGATCTCCGTTTCCTTGACGAGTCGTTCGTCGTTGTATCCGAGGACGGTCGTGGTGCGCTCGCGCCGGTCCTGATTGTCCTTGTTGACCCCGTCCAGGTCGATGAAAAAGACGGGTCGCGACGGGTCGCTCGGGTAGGTGACGCAGTTCTCCAGCCCCGAACTGATAAAGGTCAGATGCGAATCAGCGTTTCGGGGCTCGTTCTGTCGCTGGGCTGGACTCAGCTCCCGGCGAAGGTGCATCTGGTCGTGGCGATACTCGGCGCCGAAGGGGAAGAGCTCCTGGAACGGCTCTAGGAACTGGTGGACCGAGTCATTGCTCTGGCCGAGGCGGTTGCAGATCGTTTCCTCGAGAAAGCCCGCCGTTGTATGATGCGAGCAGTAGAGCGCTCGCTGGTACTCCGCCAGAAAGTCGGTCGAGATGTCCCGAACGCGCTTGTTGACGTCGATCACGTCAACGCGGCGCTCCGGGCGGAGCTGAATCGTAAGTTCGGTGGGGGTGGATGCCATAGCATCACGATTCTGACGACAAAAGTCCGGCCTCGCCCGTCCGCACATGCAGGTGGTGAAGTGCGGCCACGAGACTGGGGAAGTTGGGTGGAGCCCACAGGGGGCGTCGCCGTCCTTCCCGCGTCGAGGGCACAACGAGGCGGTCGGCGAGGAGAACGGACCGATGAACAGGGAAAACGCACCCGTCTGGGTGGTCGGTCGGCAGTCGAACCTTGCTGCGATCCGGGGCTTCACCCGGGGAGCGCTGCATGTTTAACGCCGGCTTGTGCCGTGCATCAAAATCCGTCCGATGTACAGGTCATACGCGGGGCAGTTCCGATCCCGCTGTGCGTCAAAAGATGAATGCGAGCAGGATAAGATGCGACGCTGCAATGTAATTTATGCGTACGCGATCACCGGGTCGGCGGTGCCCTATTTTGTGCACCTCCGGACCGCCCGGTTCGCCCTTCACATGTGAGATTAATCGCTGCTACAATGCTCGATTCATCACAGGTGAACCGTTACGGTCGTGCCGACGCAGGGGTCGTAAAACTGTTTTCGGGGTACATTGAAAATTGATAGCGCGCCCGCGTTCCCTTGATATGCCAGGAGTGCGGAGTCCGGCGTCGAGTGAAGCGTGTGTCGGGCCCGGAAGGCCTCATGCACCGGTGTCGTCCGCGGTGTCGTCCGCGGTGTCGTCCACGATGTCGGCGGCGCGCTGGCCGTCTGCGAGGCGTAGGCGTACACGATCGCCCGGCGACAGGCTCGCCGCCGTCCGTACGACGTCACCGTCCCGCT
>JAAAOT010000309.1 GCA_009908725.1 Bacteroidota bacterium
GTCGGGGCATATCCGACAGTACGTTCGGCTCTCCTCCCATCCGAAAGATCAACCGCAACGCAGGACGAAATGCCGCCGGCACGGCATCTTTCTGGATGATGTGTGGTCAGGTCGGAACCCCCGGCCGGTGCGGGTCCGAGCGATCCGTTCCATCGCCGTTGTCACCACAAGCCAGACGAGACCATGAAATCGACGCAGCGTTCAGAACGAGAGCCGCGAAGACGTCCTCGATCGCAGGAGATTACACGCACCGTCATTGCAGGGGGCGTAATCGTGATCGTTGTCCTCGCCTCGGCGTATTTCTTCTTCCTGTAAACCAGCCAAAGCGGTGGATCTGCGGTTCCGGGCAACGGGCGTCGACATGACGGACGACGTCCGGGTGCACATCTTCCCCAACCTCGAGGCAGCGGCCTGCCGTCCCGGCGCGACGAGAAGGCGCGCAGCAACCCGTAGCGGAGTCTGGCCGAAGTGTACGTGCCTGTTCGCGGACGTTCGCTCCGGGCACAGGAACCGGCAAAGACCCTTCATCGGGCGATTCGGCAAGTGACGCAGCGGCTCAGTTTGGAGGTCCGCTTCCCTCGCGGAAAAAGCGTCCGCTGGCCGCCCCGTGGTAAATTGCGTGCGAAGCGGTCACAGGACAAGTACCGCCGCACCAGAATCGGAGAGCCAGATCCAACATACTCTAGCCACATCCCAGAGGCCATCTGTACGCTCTACGCAGCCTCCGACAGGTCGGCGGGACCGTTGATCACATCAGCGATCCGTGCGGCGAAGTCCGACGGCGTGCCTCCCTGCCAGCGGACGGAGATCAGGTCCGAGCGGTGCATATACATCCAGTGCGACAGGAGGCGGATCTCATCCTGATCACGTTTCGTGAGGGCCTCGGGCCGATCGCCGGCGTCCAGGAACGCGGTTTTGACGGCGTCCGTGAGGAGGCTGACCTCGTCCGGGGTGGAGGGACGTGTTACGCGCACCGATGCCGTGAATTTGCCAAACCGGACCAGGAATACGTCCGCTGCCCCGTCGTCTTCGTGTGGCTGAACGAGCGCAGCGTTATGATCCAGGACCGGCGCGGCTACGGCTTTTTGCTTCTCCAGCATCCGGTCCAGCGTCTGCAGCCAGTCACGAAAGGTGGCCGCTTTCTCGAATTCGAGGTGCCGCGATGCCTGCTGCATCCGCTCCTCCAGGTCGTCGAGTACGGATGTATCCTGGCCGCGGAGAAACTGCCGGACACGCTCGACCTGTCGCCCGTACCGCTCCGCGTCGTCATTCTCGCACGGTGCCGTGCATCGTTCCATGTCAGCGTACAGGCACCGCTGGCCGAGGGATAGCTCCGAGTCGTCGCATTCGCGCAGACCGAAGAACCGGCTGATCACCTCGATGACGAGCTCTGCCTGCTTGCGGCTCCGCAGTGGACCATAATATTCGGCCCCGTCGTCGGATATCGCTCGCTGCCACCCCACGCGCGGAAATTCCTCGTCCGCCTGAAGCTTGATGAACGGGCGGTGCCGGTATCGCTTCTGCGCTTTGTTGTACGACGGCTTCTTCTCCTTGATCAGGCGCGATTCCAACAGCAGAGCTTCCAGTTCGGTGTCCGTTTCCGTCCACTCGACCCGGCGCACTTTGCTCATCATCTTGCGCTTGCGTGCGTCCTTCGACTCGATGGCAGTGAAGTAGCTTCGCACGCGATCGGAGAGTTGCTTTGCTTTCCCGATGTAGAGCATCTTGCCGCTGCTCGTCTTCAGGAAATACACGCCCGGCGCATCGGGTAGATCGGGGAGGACGTCCTCCCGGAGCTTCTTCAGATGCTTGGGAGCTTTTCGAACCTTCGTGTACTTCCGGTTCTGAAAAGCGAGCACCTCGTGGACATCGTGAATGTCGTGCTCGAAGTCGAGCTGCCGGAAAAAGCGCTGGAGGATGATTCCGGTCGCCTCCGCGTCGCCGAGCGCACGGTGTCGCCCGTTCACGTTGATGCCGTAAAACTGAGCCAAGCGGCTGAGTCCTTTCGAGCGAAGGCCCGGTAGAAGGCGTCGGGCAAGTCGCAGACTGCAAAGGGTTCGATTCGACAGATCATCGAGCCCGAGTCGGCTGCACTCGGCATTCAGGAACCGCAGGTCGAACGGCAGATTGTGCGCGACGAGGATCCCGTCCCCGAGAAAGTCGAGGTATTGCGGCATCACCGACTCCATCGTCGGCTTGTCGAACACCATCCCCGTCGTGATCCCCGTCAGGTGGGTGATGCGCGACGGAATCGTACGCTCGGGATTGACCAGCTGCTGAAACCGGTCGGTGATCTCGCCGCCCTCCACCTTCACGGCCCCGATTTCGATGATGCGGTTGGAGGCGGCCTTGGTCCCGGTCGTCTCCGTATCGGTGACGACGAAGGTTGCGTCTTCGATGGTCATGCGGGCGCTTCTACTGGAAAAAAAGCCGACGATACGGGGGCGTTTATCGCTTTGGGCGCAGCTCTTCGTGCTTATCGCGCAGCTTCTGAAGCGGAGGCAGGTCGTAGTCGAACCCGAAGGTAGCTCCCTCCCACGATCCGTACTGCGGGTTCGGCAGGGTAATCCATCGCGTGCCCCAGTAGGCCTGAAACTGCTCGGCGCGGTCCCGTCGCCGCTCGATGGAGACGTCCACCTCGCCGGCAAAGTCGCCGAAGTTGTCTCCGATCAGCAGGACGATCCGGTAGGCCTCGGCGACTGCCTCGCGCCGCGGCGTCTTGTCGGACGGGGTCCACTCGGGAATCTCCGCCTGCGTGAGAATGACATCTTCGTCCGGATCCAGCGGAAACCCGAGGGCCTTCAGATTCTCACGGGTAGCCGCTTCCACATCCGCGTCCCGATTCGTCAGGTAGATGACCTGAACGCCCCGGGCGGCCGCGGCCTCCGTGAAGGCCAGCGCTCCCGGCACGGGACCTGCCTGCGCTTCGCGGCACCAGGCTTTCCACGAGTCGGTGCCGTAGGTCCGATTGTCGAGCACCAAGCGGGCCTGGTAGGCCGAGTTGTCGAGCACGGTCTCGTCCACATCCAGCACAACGGCGGGCGGGAGTTCGCGGTAGGCATCCGAGCCCTGCTCCGACTGCTCGAGCGACGCGGTCCACGTGGAGTCCTGGAGGCCGCGATCGAGCATGACTTCCGCCAGGCGGTACGCACCGCGCGTCACGCCGGCGTACTCAACTGCCGTCTGCTGCCAGAGCGTCGAATGCAGGTTCGGATTGCGAAGGTCGGCCGCCGAACGCAAACTGTCCATGGTCGAGGTGATGCGATCGGCTTCCGCCTGCGTGTAGGACGTCCCGGACGACGCACATCCAGCCAGAAGCACGAGAGAGAGAATCCAGGAAATAGAAGTGAGAAAGCGCGTCATGCGATTCGTCCGGCCGTGGAAGAGGAAATACAACGTACTTATAGAATGCACATCATCCGGGCAGAACGCAAGAATCGGAGATGATGACGGTGGGATTTCGAGCCGTTTGCACGGGCTGGTGCAGAGAAGAAGCGCTTTTTGTCGATTCTTGGTAGCCTGTACTGGCAAGCGACCGTTAAGAGGCCTTTTTTCTATATCAATAGACGGCCCATCTACCCGCTGCGATCGCGCACTTGTCAGCCCCGGGGCCCGCAGAATCGCTCCGATGATAGCGCGGAGATGACGTCGCAACCGAACTCACGAAGTACCTGAAGGACTCGCCACGCGCGTGGGCTCGATTGTGAATCGGCTCGCTCGCGCTGGAGCAGCATCGGAGACCTGCTAGCGAAGGGTCTCCCCGTTCGCACTTCTTTTATCCACGGCAACAGAGGACCCCATGAAAGTTACCGTTATCGGTGCAGGAAACGTAGGCGCGACCGCTGCCGAGTGTGTCGCCCGCAAAGACATGGTCAAGGAAGTCGTCATGGTGGACATCCAGGAGGGGATGCCCCAGGGCAAGGCGCTTGATATGATGGAGTCGGCCCCGATCCACGGCTTCGATACGAAAATCACGGGCTCGAACGAATACGACGCGACGGAAGGCTCGGAGGTGTGCATCATCACCGCCGGTCTGCCGCGTAAGCCCGGGATGAGCCGCGATGACCTGCTGGCCAAGAACGCGGAGATCGTGTCGTCGGTCACCAACCAGTTCAAGGCCGGGAGCCCGGACGCAAAGCTGATCATCGTGTCGAATCCCCTCGACGTGATGACGTACGTTAGCTACACGGCAAGTGACTTCGACCCGAACCACGTGATGGGTATGGCCGGTGTGCTCGACACCGCCCGTTACCGCGCCTTCCTCGCGATGGAACTGGACGTCTCGGTTCGCGACATCCAGGCCCTCCTGATGGGCGGACACGGTGACACGATGGTCCCGCTGCCGCGCTACACCACGATCGGTGGCATTCCAGTCACCGAGATGCTTGACGACGACACAATCGAGAGCATCGTCGAGCGCACAAAAGGCGGTGGCGGAGAGATCGTCAACATGATGGGGACGTCGGCATGGTACGCGCCGGGCGCCGCGGCTGCAGAAATGGCCGAAGCCATCATCAAGGACAACAAGCGCGTCCTTCCCGCCGCAGCCTACTGCGACGGCGAGTACGGTCTCAACGACATGTTCATCGGTGTCCCCGTGAAGCTCGGTGCCGACGGCGTGGAGGAGATTATCGAAGTCGACCTGTCGGACGAAGAGCAGGACCTCATGCAAACGTCCGCGGATCACGTTCAGGCCAACCTGGACAACCTGGAGCGCCTGAAGAGTGAAGGCGCCATCGGCTAAGCCGCGTCTCGTGCACCCCGGCGCTCCGGACGGAGCCCGGCGGCCAAGCATGCAGAACGGCCGATCCCCACCACGGGGTCGGCCGTTTCTAATTTTGATGCGATCCCTGGAAATGCGGCACGCCCATCCCCAGAACGGAGAAGCGCGGACCTGCTGCTCGACCGTTAATCCGATCCCCGGAGGTCGACGAACACATCACGGAGCGGATCGGCCGGCTCGAAATGGTGGTCCGGGTGGGCGGCATCGTGCTTTTTCGGCTCCAGGTGGGCAGTGACGTGCACGTCGTCGTCCGGGAAGAGCCGGTCCACCTCATCCTCGACCCGGTGCGACCGATCGTGCGCAGCGTCGATCGTCATGTGACCCGGAAACATGAGGTGATATTCGATCCAGACCTCATCCCCCGTTCGGCGATGCCGCACCTGGTGGAAGTCTACGATGACGCCCTCCCCTTTTGCCGTCGCCAGAACGTCGAGGATTTGCTGCGTGGCGTCCCGATCGGCCTTGTCCATCAGCCCGTAAATGCTCCGGCGGATCAACCCGTAGGCCGTCCACAGAATGTTCGCGGCGACGAGGAGCGCCACCACCGGATCGAGCCACACGATGCCGGTCAGCCACACGAGTCCGACGCCGGCAATGACGCCGAGACTGGTCCACATGTCGGTCAGTACGTGCTGACCGTTCGAGACGAGCACGATGCTGTTCGTCCGTCGCCCCGTGCGAACGAGATACCACCCGAGGCCTAAGTTGACGAGCGTCAGCCCGCCCAGGAGGTAGAGCCCGATACCGAGACGCTGCAGATCTCCTCCTGTGAGAAGGTCGTTCACTGAGGTCCAGACGATCCCGACCGCCGCAACGAGAATGAGCACTCCTTCCACGGCCGAAGCGAAGTAGGCGGCCTTTCCGTGACCGTAGGGATGACCGCTGTCCGGCGGCGTGGACGCGTACCACAGACTGAAGCTCGCAAAGCCGGTTGCAAACAGATGCACGACCGACTCGGCCGCATCGGAAAAGATGGCGGCGCTGCCGGTGACCTGCGCCGCGACGACCTTGCCCACGAGCATCACGAACGAGACGAGGATGCTAAGACCCATCGCGCGCCGCCGAATGGTTCGGCGCTTCTGTCGCGCGTCCGCGCGGCGCGCTCGACGACGCTCGGCGTTCGTGGAATCGGACGAGGAACCAGCGGTGGACATGGACGATCGCAGGTTGGAGCGTCAGCGGCTACGTCACGGGTATGAACGATGACACGGGATGCTTGATTCCGAGGCCGCTATGGATTTAGGCGCCAGCGGTCCGGTCAATCCAGCCGACCGTTTGTCTCCGTGGCGCAAATCTCTTTGGCGTACTTAAACACATGACGCGTTCATGCATCTCTCCCGTCCCCGTTGAATCCCTGCCGGGTGCTTCCGATCTTCTGCACGCCGCCGGAGATGCATCTTCGCTGCGGGCCGACCATTCTCCTCAATCACTCCCCTCGTTGTATGCCTCGCCTTGAACACATCGGTATCGCCGTGGACGACGCCGATGCTGTTACCGCTCTGTATCGCGACCTGCTTCAAGTTTTACCATACAAAGCCGAAACGGTCGCCTCCCAGCACGTACGAACGCATTTCATCGACGCCGGTCCGGCCAAGCTGGAGCTCCTGGAAGCCATCGGCGATGATGGACCCATTTCCGGCTACCTCAAGAAGCGCGGAGAAGGATTGCACCACCTTGCGTTTCAGGTGGAGGATGTGGACGCAACGTTCGAGCGCGTGCGAGGGGCCGGCTACACGCCGCTCGGGGAGTCGCCCACACCGGGTGCGGACGGAAAACGGATCTTCTTCCTTCACCCGAAGCAGACCCACGGCGTGCTCGTGGAGTTCTGCGGATCGGCGCCGATTCGACCTGAGCCGAAGATAATCGAAGCCGACGATCGGGAGATCGCCGTCTATCGTGCCGGTAATGAACATCTTCCACCGCTTGTGCTGTTGCACGGAGCCGCCGGATGCACCTCGCTTGAGACGGCCCCGCTGCTCCGGCGCCTCGAACGGCAGTTCCAGGTTATAGCGATCGACGTTCGGGGGCACGGCGCGTCAACGAAGGGTACCGAGCCCATATCGTTCGACGCCTTTTCGAACGACGTGCTCACGGTATTGGACGCTCTCGAGATCGAAGATGCTCATCTCTTCGGTTTTTCCATGGGCGGCAATGTTGCTCTCGGATTCGCACAGCAGCATCCGGGACGCGTCCGGCGCGTCGTCGCACACGGCGCCAACGTGACCTGGACCGAGGACCTCGTGGCGTCAATGCAGGCACGTCTCGACCCGGACACGCTCACCTCACGAAATCCGAAAATCGGCGATCATCTGTCGCGGCATCACGGGAACTGGCAAGAACTCTTCCGGCAGATGCACGAATGGGTGGGCACCCTTCCGG
>JAAAOT010000085.1 GCA_009908725.1 Bacteroidota bacterium
CACTCTCCGGGCCGAACCGTCCGGCTTGACGATGCGTGAAACCTCGTGCCACTCTGCAACGACCGCCCTCACCCGTCCTCTATGCCGAACCGGAACATCCCGCCGTCCGACCTGCCGATCGAGGAGGCGTTGCCAGACCTTCGGCAGGCGCTTCGCCGGCAACCCGAGGCCGTCCTGCAAGCGCCGACGGGCGCCGGCAAAACGACGCGCGTCCCGCTCGCGCTACTGAACGAGGACTGGCTCGGTGGAGACAAGATCATCATGCTGGAGCCGCGTCGTCTTGCCGCCCGGGCCGCTGCCCGTCGGATGGCGCACACGCTCGGCGAGCGAGCCGGGGAGACGGTCGGATACCGCGTCCGCATGGACACGAAGGTGGGGCGCCAAACCCGCATCGAGGTCGTGACCGAGGGCATTCTCACGCGGATGATCCAGGACGACCCGAGCCTGGGCGGCGTCGGCTGCGTCATCTTTGACGAGTTTCACGAGCGCAACCTGCAGGCGGACCTCGGACTGGCTCTCACCCTCGAAACACGGGACGTCTTCCGGCCCGACCTTCGCCTGCTCGTCATGTCCGCAACGCTGGACACGGGGCCGATCGCCGACCTCCTCGACGCGCCGCTCATCGAGAGCGAGGGGCGGAGCTATCCGGTCGACATTCACTACGCCAAGGAGACTCCGGATGACTACATCGAGCCGCACGTCACCGACAAGATCATCGACGTGCTGCGGGACGAGGCCGGCGATCTACTGGTTTTCCTCCCCGGTGCCGGCGAGATCCGCCGCGTGGAGTCCTCGCTGAACGATCGCGGGCTGCCGTCGGACGTCCATGTGCGACCCCTCTTCGGCAACCTTCCGACGAAGAAGCAGGATGCGGCCATCGAGCCGAGCCCGGACGGCGAGCGGAAGGTGGTGCTGTCGACCGACATCGCCGAGACCTCGCTCACGATCGAGGGGATCCGCGTCGTCATCGACAGCGGCCGGGTACGAACCCCGCGCTTCGACCCGCAGAGTGGCATGACGCGGCTCGATACGGTCAAGGTGTCGAAGGCCTCGGCCGACCAGCGCGCCGGGCGGGCCGGACGCCTCAGCCCCGGTACGTGCTACCGGCTCTGGACGCAGCACACGCACCAGCACCTGAAGGCGCATACCCCGCCGGAGATCGTCAATGCCGACCTCGCCCCCGTTGCGCTTGAGCTCGCGATGTGGGGCGCATCAGATCCGGCCGACCTTCGCTGGCTTGACCCGCCGCCGGAGGGCGCCTACGATCAGGCACGCGACCTGCTGCAACGGCTCGACGCGCTGGATGAGGACGGGGCCATCACGGAGCACGGGCGTGACATGGCTGCGCTCGGCCTCCACCCGCGACTCGCGCACATGCTCGTGAACGGACAAACCCTCGGGCACGGCCCGGTCGCCTGCGATCTGGCCGCGCTACTCAGCGAACGCGACATCTTTCGCGGACAGGGTGCCGCCCCCGACGTCGACCTTCGGCTCCGATTGGAGGCGCTTCGTCGCCTCCGGCGGGGAGACCGGCCCACGCCCAACCACGCCCGCAATTACGTCGTCCCGTACGGCGCAGCCGAGCACGTTCGGTCGGTCGCGGACCACTGGCGCCGCAAGACGGGAACGCCGCGCGACCGCGAGGGCGACATCGAGGCCTGCGGGCTGCTCACGGCATTCGCGTACCCCGATCGGATCGCCGAACACCGGGACGGCTCGAACGGACGCTTCCGGCTCCGGAATGGGCGCGCCGCAGCCCTTCCATCCCCGCAACTGCTGTCGGACGCGGCGTACATCGTCGCCGCCCACGTGGACGGCCGCCGACGCGAGAGCCGCATATTTCTCGCCGCCCCCATCAGCAAGGACGACCTCACGTCGTACTTCCCCGGCCACATGGAAACCGACACCCACATCGCCTGGGATGCCGGAGCCCGGCGTGTCCGTGCCCGCGAGCAGACGCGCCTCGGCGCCATTATTCTGAAGGACGGACCGGTTGAACACCCGGATGCAGAGGCCATGGCCGACGCAATGCTTGACGGCGTCCGGGAGCACGGACTCGACCTGCTCAAGTGGACCAAAAAGGCCCGGCAGCTGCAGGAGCGGATCTCCTTTCTGCACCACCACATCGGCGAAGAGTGGCCGGACGTGAGCGACGCGGCGCTCATGGACCACCTGAACGAATGGCTGAAACCGCATGTCTATGGCATGCGGCGAGCCGAGGAACTGAACAGCCTCCATGTCACGCAGCTGCTGAACGAGCTATTGACGTGGGACCAGCGCAACGAACTCGACGAGCTGGCGCCCACGCACGTCACCGTCCCGAGCGGATCCCGACGGCCAATCGACTACTCGGATCCGGATGCGCCCGTCCTCGCGGTTCGCCTCCAGGAAATGTTCGGACAGACTCAGACGCCGCGCGTCGCCGGTGGCCGCGTGCCCCTGACCATCCACCTCCTGTCGCCGGCCCAGCGGCCCGTTCAGATCACGCAGGATCTCGAAAACTTCTGGGACCACACGTACCACGAGGTCGCCAAGGACATGCGCGGACGGTACCCGAAGCACTACTGGCCCGAGGATCCCTACTCCGCGACGCCGACAAGTCGGGTTCGCCCCAGATCCTGACGCGTTCACCCCTCGGGCAGCGCGTTCCTATTCATTTTGCTCGGACGCGTCGGCTTCCCGTGCGGCCCGCCGTCGCCGAGCGAACCGTTCGGCCCCTTCGAGCGGCTCGCCTGACGCCAGCACCTGTCGGCCGAGTTCGGCCTCCCGTGCCAGCCCTGCGCGCTCGGACAGGCCGAGGCCCTCGTACACGGCCTTCCGGTCGGATCGCAGGCACGCCTGCGGCATCGAAGCCAGCATCAGCGCGAGCGACTCCGCCTCCTCACGCGTGCTTCCGGTCGGGACGACCCGCGTGGCCAGTCCCATCGCATGCGCCTCGCTCGCCTCTACCTCGCGACCGGTCAGAATCAGGTCGAGCGCGCGCCCCACGCCGACGATCTGCGGAAGCCGCTGCGTCCCGCCGTCCACCAGCGGAACGCCAACCCGGCGACAGAAGACGCCGAAGATAGCATCCTCCGCCACGATGCGCAGGTCGCACCAGCAGGCCAGCTCCAGCCCACCGGCCACCACGTAGCCTTCGACAGCCGCGATCACGGGCTTTGACAGTCGCATGCGCGTGCAGCCGAGCGGGCCGTCCGTTGCGGGGTCGGGGTCGACCGTGTGCACATCGCCGTCGGCGAGCGCCTTCAGGTCCGCTCCCGCGCAGAAATGGCCGCCGCTCCCATACAGGACGGCAACCGACGCGCCGTCGTCTGCCTCGAACTCGCGGAAGGCGCCCGCTAGGTCGCCGGCGGTCCGGGGATCAATGGCGTTGCGCCGGTCGGGACGGTCGAGAATGACGGTATACACCGACCCCTGGGTTTCCACACGAACGGTATCCGAGGAAGACATAGACTGAGCGATTCGACGGCAAAAAGGGACGCCTGCCGTGAACCTCGCCTCTCGTACAAAGGTTCAACGGCTGTGCACAGACCCGATGCCTGCGTTTCGGCGAACTCGGCGTCCGATGTTGTGGGCCTGACGACATCCTGCAATCAATCGAGATTGCCGCACCCCGATCTTCAGTGCAGGAACGGGAGCGGTCCGCCGGGCGTGAGAGCCGGCGCAAGTGGCCGGTCTCAGTCCACCGCCCGATGCTCACAGATCCTTCCGGCCATGGCTGTTATCCTGAATCCGGCATCGTTTCGAGCCTGCCCGCAACCGGCGATTCGTTCATTTTCCCCCGACCGTTATTCCGGTCGGCAGTGGAAGCGCCGGACCGTTCGCGGGGGCTTTCGTCGGGACCGCCTCCCCATCGCGGGACGGGCAGTCGCACCGGACGTGGTGGTCGGACGTGCAGAGGCTTTCATTGACGAGCATCTCGCGGATCCAAACCTGGATCTGCAGCGCCTGGCGGAAGCTTCGGGCGTGAGCGTGTCGACACTTGGACGCTCGTTCCGCTCGGTCCGGGACACGACGCCGTGGCAGCACGTGCTCACCTCTCGCATCGAGCGCGCAACGGATCTTCTCGTCTCGACGGATCGTCCTCTTGCCGCCATTGCGCTGGATGCCGGTTTTTACGACCAGCCGCACTTCACGCGTACCTTTCGTGAGATGACGGGAACGACGCCCGGCACCTTTCGGAAAGCCCACGCGGACCGCGTCGAGGAAGTCGTCTCGTAGCGCGTCCCCGCACGGATCCACCGTGTAGTCATCACCTGCGGGCTGCGTGTACCCACGATGACACTGCCTCGAACTCGCCCGCTCCTCCCGTGTCCGTCGCCGTCGCCCGTCCTTCATCCATGAACGACGTTTCTTTCGATGAGTGGTGCCGGCGCCTGACGGAGTCTGACCGCTCTGCGTACGAGGCGGTCTTTCGTGAGATGTACGAGCCGCTGGTTCGCTATGCGTGTTCGATCACGAAAAGCCGGGCGAGCGCTGCCGATATCGTACAGGATGTCTTCGTCCGGCTGTGGGAGTCGCGCTCCACGCTCGACCCGTCGCAGTCACTGGAGGCGTACCTCTACCGATCGGTGCGCAACCGCGCGTACAACCTGCACCGAAACCGGCGGACCCGGTCCGACAAGCAGGAGGACGTGCAGACCGAACCGGTCGGCAACCTGTCCCGGCCGCCGTCCCCCGACGACGCCATGGACGCTCGCGATCTGGAACGACACCTGGAGGCCTGGATTGCCGAGCTTCCCGACCGACAGCGCGAGGCCCTGGAGCTCAGCCGCTTCGAGGGGCTCAGTCACGAGGATGTCGCCGAAGTGATGGAAATCTCTCCGCGCACCGTGAACAATCACATCGTGCGCGCCCTCCGCTCGCTTCGCGAACGGATCCGTTCGTATGAACCCAGTTTGTTAGACGCATGAGCCGCAATCGCTTGCCCTTTCCCGAACACCTGAAGGAGCACCTGAAGGACGAAGCGGACCGCGGGTCGCTCGCGTCCGTCTGGCGTCTTCTCGGGGTCGTCGCTGACCCGCCGGCATCCGAGGAGCGTGAGGACGACGTGGACGCCGCGTGGGAAACGGTCCGTCAGCGTGCATTCGGCGACGAGGTCTCGGATGCTCCGCCGGTCACGCGAGGGCGTCGCGACCGCTCAGCCCGGGCTCCGGGAGCGGGACCGGGCCCGCGCCGCCGGATCCTGTTCGGAAGCGTCGCGCTGGCGATCATCTTGCTGGCGATCGGGATGACCGTCTGGTGGCAGCAACCTGTGACGGTGCGCTCGGCCTCCGGTCAGCAAATCTCTGCTCAGCTGCCGGACGGGTCGACCGTCGAGCTGAACAGCGGCACGACGCTGAGATATCAGCGCGGCTTTGCGTTCCTTCCGGGTCTCGAGGCCGAACGCCGATCCGTCGAACTGGATGGGGAAGCGTACTTCACCGTGACGCACGGCGACCGTCCGTTCGAAGTACGGACGTTCAACACGCTCGTGGAAGTGCTCGGGACCGAATTCAACGTGCGCGGCCGCTCTGAGAGCGGCGGAGCCACGGAAGTCGTCGTCGCCTCCGGGAGCGTCCGGGTCGAGTCCATGCCGACCCCGGCCGATAGAGCCCGCGCCGGCGAGCCCGGCGCAGCCAGCGTGGTACTGGACGGTCCGGGACAGCGGAGTCGCGTGACCCGTGACGTCGAGCCGCCGTCGACGGTCGACGTCTCCCGCGTGCTCGCCTGGCGCCATGCTGGCTTCGCCGTGACGGACCTGCCGCTCGTAGCCATCGCCAACGAACTGGAGCGCCGCTACGATCTGCAGGTACGTCTCGCGCCCTCTGCCCGTGCCCGCGGCGGCTCATTGTCGCTCTACTACAGCGGCGAGGTGCGCCCGGAAACGATCATCCACGATCTGTGCACGGCGCGCGGGCTCTCCTACCGGCCGATCAGCGACGGGTACGAAATTTACGCGGACGATCCGGCCGACCGGTAAACCGCGACGAGGAGCGTACCGGGGGATCTGTTTCGATTTTAGCGGGTTCACAGGTTCTGAACACACACTGGTACTCCGCCTCCTCGCCGCGGCCGCAGGGTCAGGCTCGCACATCTCCATCGGCCCGGCGCCTGGTCGCTCCATCGCTCGCCCCGTATCCGACGCATTCGGCGTACACTGGTCCCGATGGCTTTTCGGTCCTTCATTCCGTGGCTGCTCATCGCCGCCGTGCTCACGCTCGTGAGCCGACCGGCCGGATCAGCCATGGCGCAGGACATGCCGGACACCTCGCCGCCCATCGCCGTCGCCGATACGGATTCGCTCTACAGCATTGCCCTGCGCGGCGTCTCCCTGCCGCGGGCCCTGGAACGGTTTGCTGCCGTGACCCGGGCCTCGATCGCGTATGACACGGACCTGGTTCGAGGCCAGCGATCCTTCTGCACGCGCCGGTCTGCGCCCGCACGAGAGCTTCTGCGCTGCATCCTGAACGGCACCGGTCTCGATTACGTGCTCACGTCCAACGGGACGTACGTCATCGTCGGCTCGGCCCGGCAACAGCCGCGGTACGGACAAATCGCCGGGGTCGTGGTCGACGAAAGCACCGGAGAGCCCCTGCCCGACGCCAACGTCATCCTCGCAGACGCCTCGACCGGGACGTCCACGAACCCATCGGGCCTCTTCCACCTCTCGGATCTCGTCGAAGGCCCGCATGAGGTAATGGTGTCGTATGTCGGGTATGAAATGGCCGTCATACGCGTCGACGTCGAACCGGGGGAGAAGACGAGGCGCCGGATCGAGCTCACGCCCCGCCCGCTGCTGACGGAGCCGGTTATTGTGGATGGCCTCCAGCCGCGTTTGCCCTCCTCGTCGCTCGGGCGCGGGGAGGCGAAAGCCGGCGACCTGGAGCAGCCGTCCGCCGGAACCGGGACCGGCGACATCGCCCGGACCGCCGGCACCCTGATGGGCGTGGCCACGCAGAGCCCTCTCGCCGACCTCCATATCCAGGGCGGCGCCTCGGGCGAGCACGAGATGGTGCTGGACGGCGCACCGGTCCGCAACCCCGTCAGCGTAGGTCGCCTGATCAGCGCGTTCAGCCCGCTGGCACTCGGGCGCCTGACCACGCATAAGGCCGGGTACGGGGCTATGGAGGGCAGCTTCCTGTCCGGCGTCGTAGAGCTGGAGCAC
>JAAAOT010000168.1 GCA_009908725.1 Bacteroidota bacterium
CCGTACCCTGTCTGGCGGGCAGATGTCGCTGTTCGACGCCTGAGTCCGTGGCGAATGTGAAAGGATCAGCCCTTTCGTTGCCAGTCGACCACGATCAACACGCCCCCGACGACAACCAGCGCGCCGGCCGCATATGAGGGAACCGGAATGCTCTGTTCTTCCTCCTTCTCTAACTCAACCGGGCCCGCATCGACCACCGTTTCCTGTGTGCTGAATGACACACTGGATAGCAGGAAGCCGACGATGCCGAGGATAACGAGTCCAATGCCGATCTTTTTCATTACGCGCGCTCTGTCTTGCCATAAGCTGACGGGCCGCCCCTATGACCCGTGAGCGATCGTCGTTCGGGGGTTTGCGCGGCAAGATGGAACGAGTTTGTATGTCTATCCCGGCCGGATGGACGGTCAAAGACGCGCATTCGGTCCGTATGCGCTATACACGGCACCCGCGTCCTCGAACGGCACGACCACCTATACGCGCTCCGCAAGCGGGAGAACGACGGTAAAGCGTGTGCCAACGCCTTTTTCGCTTTCGACATCGATTGTGCCGCCCATCATATCTGCCATGCGCTTTGTGATGGCAAGACCGAGGCCGGCGCCCTCGTGGGTTCGGCCGACGCCGTCCGATTCCTGCCGAAACGCGTCGAAAAGGTGCGGCAGAAACACTGGGTCGATGCCGACGCCGGTATCTTCGACCGTAATGTGCACCGCCGGGACGGAGGCACGGGCCTTCTCCCCGCAGAAGGTCACATTCACGTTGACCGATCCTTCCTCCGGGGTAAACTTGATGGCGTTGCTGATCAGATTGGTCACGATCCGATTGACCGCCCCCGGGTCCAGTCGTCCGCGGACGTCAGCGTCCGGCGTTTCGACATCCAGCGACACGCCGGCATTCTCCGCCATCGGCGCCATCATCTCGACGGTCTCACGGACGTTGTCCGAGACGTTAAATTCCGTGCGACGGAGCGAGTAAGCGCCCGCATCGAGTTTTGACAGTTCGAGCACCGAGTCCAGCGTCTCCATGAGGCGGTGGCTACTCCGACGGATGGTCTCCGCGAACCGAGCGTTCTCGTCGTCGAGCGCGTTCCTGAGAATCTCCGCGAAACCAATGATGGCGGTCAACGGCGTTCGGACCTCGTGGCTCATGTTCGCCAGCATAGCAGACTTCAGACGCGCCGCCTCCTCCGCTCGCTCCTTGGCGTGTCGCAGCTTCCGTTCGTACGCCTTATGATCGGTGATATCGGTGTAAATGGCATACGCCTCGCTCTCCGCATCCGTGCTCCCCGGCTGTATGGCCGCCCGGACCCGAAAGTCGCGTTCTTCGCCGCCCGCGATGCGGCGCACTTCCGCGCGGACGGTGGATTCGTCGACGAGGGTGCGGTTAATCGCCGCGGCATGTTCGCGCTCGTGGAGCGGAACGATGGCGTCGTGGAGGTCGCCCTGCTCGAGTTCCTCGGCCGAGATACCGAAAACGGACTCGAACGCCGGATTCAGAGTCTGGACCACGAACGTGTCTTCCTGCGGGATGCCGTGTACGACCGGGGTCGGCAGATTCCGAAACAGGGTTGCCAGACGGTCCCGCTCCGCGCGCAGGGCTTCCCCGTAGGACTCGCGCTCCGTATCATCGAAACCGAGTGCGAGCCGCCGTCCTCCCGGAAGCACCATGCACGTCCACTGCGTCATGACGGTTTCCCCTGCGGCCGTGTGCATCTCCAGCGTGATCCACCGCGGTGGCGCGACCTTTACGAAATCGACGGCGCGCTGCCGAACCGCCGCATCCGGAAATAGGACTTCAACGAAGGCGCGCGTATCGGGAAGGTCCTGTCGCTGATAGCCGGAGAGGGCCTCGAGCTCCGAGTTCACGTGCAGCATATGCCCCGAGGCGTCGAGCGTGCAGCAAAGGAGGGGCGCGTCGTCGAAGAGGGCCGGGAGGTCGTCGTGCGCGATCGTTGGCGATTTCACGGCCTGCGCAGCCGGCAAAGACCATCGGGCCAGCGGCGCTGCAGCCAGAACGGCAACATCTTCAGCCCGCGCGGCCTGCTCCATCCACGCGTCGTCGGCGGTCGCATAGGTGAGGCAGAGCGTGCCGGCCGGCGGCTCGTCTGGACCGGTTCGTACGTCCTTGGGGACCGGGATGAGGGCCATCGCATCGACCCCGTCCGGCAACGTGATGGCAGGCGAACCGGCCGCGCACCCATCGACGTCGGCCGTGACTTCTTCAGTGCCTCGGCGCAGGTAACATGGGCCACCGCCGCGCAGCATCGCCGGGAGGCGGGACCGGACGTTCGGCGGGATGCCCTGCGAGGCGACGATCTGCCGGTTGCCGTCGGCAAGCGCCGCACCGGTCGATCCGGCGGCGTTTACCGCCACCTGTACAACGCTTTGCAACGACGTGTCCGGCGTCGGAGATGGATCGCGAACCGATTCAGGGGCCGACGATGTCGCCTCCGTTGGGGGCGAGGAAGGGGGTACGGAAACCATACGATCGAAAGGGGATGGCACAACGCAGCACATGGCCGGCCGCAGGGGAAACGGTCGCGCGTACTGCTTCAAACGGGGGGCGACGGCATGCGTGCAGTGCACTGAGCGCAGGACCGCCGTGGGGAACAGCAGATCGGATCATGCCGATCATCCTGTCTATGACATCATCAACAAGCATTCCAAAAAGAGATTCAGGGCGGGAGCCTATGCAACAATCCCACCCGCCTCGGAACCAGGCCGGCCCTGCGAGAACGCCTTGTGCACTTCTCTTCCCCGTGATCTTCCCCGGTGCCATCACGTCCAAATACAGTCGTGCCCTTTCCATGTCACCCGGCCGAGATCAATCGGACGGGCGTACAGAAAGGGCACAGAGGCGACGCGAAGAAACGTCCGGAGGGCCTACAGCTCGTCGAAGTCGACGGCCTTCGAAAGCTTCCGGTATAGATCCCACGAAATGAGAACGGCTTCCGGCGTGTTATTTCGCTGAATCGCGATGCCGCGAGAACTCTTATTTACCGCATCAATCAGGGCCGCCGTCTCCATTCGGATTTCGGTGACGGTTGCAATGGCGTCTACACCTTCGGTCTGGTACATCGTATACGGATTCTATGTGGGGAACGGGGCATGTGCCTGTCTGTGAGTGCAACATACAAAAAGTGACAAAAAGAAATAAACACTGATCCCCACACCCCACATGAGTATTTAATTTTTCACGTACATCTCTCTACAGATCGCGCTATCCGCTTCCTGAGCTCATTTCGATATGCATCCGTCGAACGGAACGACGGTCCAAGTTTCGTAGATGGAATAAACAGCCGGTTCCGTCCTCCGGTAGCTTCCGCCCGTCGCCGACGTACCTGCCTGCGCAGGATCCACAGTCAAAGCCAATGCCCATCCCCGTGGCGTTCGTGAGTCAGCCCGCAGGCAGTGAGCGAAACTCCACGTCCTGCGGATCGATGCGGCGTAAGCAGGTCCGGGCTTTCGGTATGTTGAGGACGGCTGGATATGAAAAGGCTGGAATGGGGCACTCAATACGGACATTGCCGAATCCGCCTCCCCGTGCAATTGGATCTTCGCCAGAATACGATATTACGTATGAACGTCAAGATGCGGCCATCTACGTGTACGGAGTCAATCCATATCTTATAACCGAAACATGTTCAACGTCTCTCGCACGTGCGTCCGCTCTGTTCTCTTTGCTGCCCTGATAACGCTTGCGACCCTCGGCCATCCTGGACTGGTTGCAGCCCAATCTACATCTGTCAATACCGACACGCTCAACGTCTCCGACGATCCGCAGGGAAATCGCAATGTCCTCCGGCCCACAGCCCGGCCGATCGGCGCTGGCGACGTCTACGTGTCCCTCTTGAACCTTCTCTTTCCCCAGGTCGGCGTTGGTCTGACGGATGACCTCAGCCTTGAGATCGGTGCCTTCGCGGCGCCGACAGAGGATTCTTATCCCGATCTCGCCGTCCATATTCGGCCCAGCTTACGGATTCACCGGCGGGCATCCGTCGATGTGTCGATCGACGCAACGACCATCATAACGAAATCCGACGCTTTCTTCGGGGGGCACGACTGGTCTATGGAAATGCGTCCCCGGCTGCTTCTAACGGCCGGATCCGATCGGGCGAGCCTGACAGCGGGCATCGGCGTTCCACTCATCGCGGAGGACGGAGAGGTCACATCCATCACCACGTCGTACCTCGATATTCTTGCCGCCGGGCAGGTGCGCCTGTTTCCGTGGATGAAGTTGATCACGGAAACCAACATTCTGCCGGGTTATCGCGAGCGGTTCCTGCTGTTTGGCTTCACCTCCTCGGGGCGCGTACAGGCCGCCAACTTCGAAAACGAGACGACGCGCGTGCTCACCGCGAACGGTTTTCGATTCTACGGCGACAGCTTCTCCGCCGACGTCGCGGTCGAGGCTGATGTGTTCTTCGATCCCGTGCTGGAGGACGAACTGTCTCTCGCACCCGTTCTTCGATTCGCGTACCGCTTCTAGCCCGCCCTCGACGTACCGAAATATCGGCGCCAGCCAGGGCACGACCGCACCCCCTCAGCCTCCGGTCGGAGACGAGGGGGTGCGATGGATCGCATGGTCGGACGAGACATTCGTCCAGACGCGTCGTGCGGGTCCGAGGCTCTTACGCGTCTATTCGAAGATGCCGTCGGGCAGGTCCGTGTTGACCGCGATGCTCTGTACGCGAATGACCATCGGCTCGCCGCCGACCATCGCCTCCATCCGCTTCATCTGGTCACCCATCATCTGCTCCATGCGTTTGCGCTGCTCTTCGGGCATCTGTTCCATCTGCTGCTTCAGCTGCTGCATCTGCTTCCGCTGAGCCTCAGACATCTCCGCCTGCATTTCCATGACCCAGGGCATCGTCAGGCCGTCGGCCGTCCGGTAGTCCTTCAGGTTCATCGTCATTCCCTGAAGGCCCTGCTGACCGCCCTCCCCCGTCATGTTCATGCGGTGAATATGATTGTCGTCCACGCCGATGTAGTAACGAATCTCCTTCATCGGCGCCATGTTGGCATCAATCTTCGACGGGTCGTCAACGCGAATGACGTAGCACTCGACGCCGTTGACCGTCTCGGTCCCCACGTACTCACCGTGCTCGGCCACACGGTCGAGCTGCTCGTACTGGTTCTGGACGCTCTGTCCGCCCATCGGGGCGGGCTGTCCCTTCAGCTTTGTCGATGTCTGAAATGCAAGCGGGCCGCCGTTCGCGTCTCGCTTGTAATAGGTCGTGTGCATATCCGTCTCCATCACGTAGTTGTCGACGCCCTCGAACATCTCAATGTAGTTCGAACGAACATCGCTGATAATGGAGGCGGCGTCCTGCGCCGTCGCCGGCGTGGTCGCAGCCGACAGCAGAAGACCGGCACAGAGAATCGCTTGCAGAGACCGGCGGAAGAAGGTAGTAGACCAGGATCGCATGGTTGAGGTTGTCATCGTAAGTCAGGTGCAATGGAGGGGAAACCGCAGCGGAACCACGGAGCGCATCGACTCGTGCCGGGACGCATCGTTCGCAGACGGCATGTGCGGACGTAACACCGCGTTCTCGTACAACTACGATGTACACAGCAGCATGTTGGGTGTTTGCCCCGACCGGTAGGAAGAGCGTATTTACAGGTCCGGTGCGGACACGTCGGGCGTCGATCTGCGAGAATACGGCTGCGGATACTCATCGGCGATAACGCACTCGAACCGCAAATCCGTATGGCACCGGACCTTAACGGCCACCCGAAGCGTCCCCGTACCGGCCTTGACCGTGAACCAATGTCTTGACCGATGCCCCTGGCTTCGTCGTACCGCGTCCTCATCGCCCTCCTGCTTCCCCTGTTGATCGGCGTCGCCGGCTGCTCGTCCCCGGATTCCGCCGAGAAGCCCGTTGCGGAGACCGCCGACGATGCCACATCCGGACCGGTCGTGCAGCGGATCGCCTTTGGATCGTGCAACGACCAGAACCGTCCGCAGCCGCTCTGGGAGCCGATCCGTGCCGGGGAGCCCGACCTCTGGATCTGGCTTGGCGACAACATCTACGCCGACACCGAGGACATGTCGAAAATGCGCTCCGACTACGAGCGGCAACGCGGCCGTCCGGGCTACACGGCACTGCGGGAGTCGACGATGGTGATCGGCACGTGGGACGATCACGATTACGGCGTAAACGACGGGGATCGTACGTACGCCAAACGGGACAGCAGTCAGCAGCTCTTCCTTGACTTCTTGGACGTGCCGGATGATGACCCGCGTCGCGACCGGGCGGGTGTCTACGCTGCGCATACCTACGGCCCACCCGGACGCCGCGTGAAGGTCATTCTACTCGACACCCGCTACCACCGGGACCCGCTGACCCGGGTCAACACACCCGACCGGCTCTATCTCCCCGACACCACCGCCGCCCTTCTCGGGGAGGAGCAGTGGCAGTGGCTGGAGCGGCAGCTTCGCACCTCCGACGCGGAGATAACCCTTATCGGGACCAGCATCCAGGCGGTCGGCACCGAGCATCGCTGGGAAAAATGGGCCGATGTGCCTGCCGAGCGGAAACGGCTCTTCGACACGATCCGCCGGACAGGCACCCCCGGCGTGATCCTCATCAGCGGCGATCGCCACCGCGGAGAGCTCTCCCGACATGACGACGCCATCGGGTATCCGCTCTACGAGCTAACGGCGAGCGGCATGACCCACGCAACACCCGCACCCGGTGAAACCAATCAGCACCGCGTCGGCTCACTGGTCGAGGTACTCCACTTCGGACGGATCGACATCGCCTTCGACGCGCCTTCGCCGCACGTCATGCTCGAATTGCGGGGACGCGAGAACGAGGTCCTACTCCAGCACCGTGTGGACCTCCGCAGCCTGCATCCGGAGAACACGGGGGAGGACGGGAATAGCCAGGATTTCGAACCCGCTGCGAAGATTTCCCACGACGGCCCGGCGAAGGGGACCGCCCGCTGAGTCCGGGTCGTTGTAGCGGCGTTTGATGGACGAATTTCCCCGAACCACCTGCCCCTCCTCGACCTCTCCTGTCATGTCGCTTTTTTTCGCCTGGCGCATGAGCGCCATCATCGAAGGGATTTCCTACCTCCTGCTGCTTTTCGTCGCAATGCCGATGAAATACATGTACGGCATGCCGGAGGCC
>JAAAOT010000150.1 GCA_009908725.1 Bacteroidota bacterium
GCCGGCAGTTTATCCCGGTGTACGTGACAGAAAACATGGTGGGCCACAAGCTCGGAGAATTTGCTCCGACGCGCACCTTCAAGGGTCATGCGAAGTCGAAGGTGGACAAGCGGACGCGCCGTCCGTAGTCCGCAGACGACACCCCCGACGGACCCTTCGCGGCCTCGCCTGCTGCGCGGCCTAGACGACGAACCTGCAAGGACATCGAGACATGGAAGCACGAGCGATTCGCAAACACATTCGGAGCTCCCCGAAGAAGGTGCGCCGCATCATCAACCTGGTGCGTGGCAAGACCGTCCCGGAAGCGATCAGCATCCTGGACTTCATGCCGCAGCGTGCGACCGAGCCCGTCCAGAAGACGATCTGGTCCGCCTTCTACAACCTGCTCGATCAGGAAGAGGAGCGCTTCAACCAGGGCGAAGTCGTCATCAAGGAGATTCGCGCCGACGAGGGCCCGACGTTCAAGCGCTACCAGCCCCGAGCACGGGGCCGTGCCGCGCCCATCCGCAAGCACACGACGCACCTCACGGTGATCGTCGGCGTGCCGGAGGAAGAGCCGGCCGCGGAAGCGGACGTCGCATAACCCCGACACCCCATTACTCTGCACGCCACCGCCTGGACCGACCCCGGTCCGAACGGAGCGGACGCCGCCTCACTGGCGGGACGCGTGCACCCTGCTTTACCACCGACCTTTTTCGAAATAAGAGTCACGAGGTACACCCTTGGGTCAGAAAACACATCCGGTCGGATATCGCCTTGGCGTCATTCGTGGTTGGGATTCCAACTGGTACTCCGAGGACGATCTCCAGGACAAGCTTGTCGAGGACGAAGAGATTCGTCGCTACCTTCACGCCCGCCTTCGCCGCGCCGGTCTCAGCCGTGCGGTGATCGAGCGGACGCCGAAGCGCGTCATCCTGACGCTTCACACCAGCCGTCCCGGCGTGGTCATCGGCCGCGGGGGATCGGAAGTTGAGAAGCTGCGGGAGGAGCTGAAGAAGCTGACGGGCAAGGACATCCAGATTAACATCTCGGAGATCAAGCGCCCGGAGCTCGATGCAACGCTCGTTGCGAAAAACATCGCGCAGCAGCTCGAGGGCCGGATCAGCTTCCGCCGGGCCATGAAGCAGGCCATGACGGCGGCGATGCGGATGGGCGCGGAAGGCGTTCGTATCCGCGTGGCCGGTCGCCTGGGCGGCGCCGAGATGGGGCGGACGGAGGAATACCTCGAAGGGCGCGTGCCGCTTCATACGATTCGTGCCGACATCGACTTCGCCCGCGAGACGGCATTCACCATCTACGGCACCATCGGTGTCAAGGTGTGGATCCATCGCGGTGAGATCATCGGGTCGCCGGACCTTAGCCCGAACGTTCAGGCGCAGCAGCGCAAGCAGATGAAGCGTCCGTCGCGTCGCCGCCGGGGAGGCGGTGGTGGCCGCAACAACTAGCGCCGCCCGGCGCGGTCGACCCGCCCGGTGACAGCACCCCTCACGACCATTCAGTGCGCGTTCAACTCCCGGCACTCGCTGACCGGGCCGCGCGCCGCAGCAAACTGACGAACCGATGCTACAGCCCAAACGCACCAAGCACCGTAAGGCCCAGCGCAAGCAGGGGACCAAGAAGGGAAATGCCTCGCGCGGAACGCGCGTCAACTTCGGCGACTTCGGCCTGAAGTCGCTCGAGCACGGGCAGATTACCAGCCGCCAGATTGAGTCGGCCCGTGTGGCGATCAACCGCTACATGAAGCGCGCCGGAAAGGTCTGGATCCGAATCTTCCCCGACAAGCCGGTGACCAAGAAGCCGGCCGAGACGCGGATGGGTAAGGGAAAGGGTGCGCCGGAATTTTACGTCGCCCCGGTCCAGCCTGGACACATTCTGTTTGAGGTTGGTGGTGGTGTGACGCGCGAGGTGGCGAAAGAAGCGCTCCGCCTCGGTCGCCACAAGCTGCCGGTCAAGACGAAGTTCGTCGAGCGGCCCGGCTACCACGAATAACGAAGCCTCGGCCGCATGCCGCGACGCAGGTCTTGCCACCGACGGTCGCCGAGGCCACATTCCACGACCTTGAGCATCACAGGGAGCACGAAACGATCCATGCTGAAACCCGACAAAATTCGCGAGTGGGATACGAAAGAAATCCGGGCTCGCATTGAAGAAGAGGAGGAGGAGCTCGAGGAGCTTCGGTTCCGTCACGCCACGGGCCTGACGGAGAGCAACCCGATGCTCCTCCGGACGAAGCGGCGCGACATCGCCCGCCTCAAAACGATTCTCAACGAGAAGACGACGGAGGAAGCCTGAACGGACCGGCCGCGTCTAGCGCGCCTCGAGGTGCGTACGTCGCCCCGGGTCGCCGTCGCCGACCCAGCATTCCGAATTGACCTGGCGCACAAACACACCCGCGCCGACCACAGAACCGAGACGACCCATGGAGCACACCCCTGAAACAGCAGAAACCACGCGTAACGCCCGGAAGGAACGGGTGGGCGTCGTCGTGAGCGACAAGATGGATAAAACCATCACTGTGTCGGTCCGGCGGCAGATGAAGCACCCGATGTACGGCAAGTACCTCGAGCGGTCATCCAAGATGATGGTCCACGACGAGGACAACACCGCGGGTGAAGGGGACACCGTTCGCATCATGGAGACGCGTCCCATCAGCAAGAACAAGCGGTGGCGCCTGGTTGAGGTTGTCGAACGCGCCAAGTAACCCCATTCGCAGCCACGCCCCGTCGATCGGGCGCGTGCCTCGCGCACTTCCGACATCGTTCCGGCTCGCACAGCGGGCCTGCGTCGGTAGTGCACCATCATCGAAACACGTAAGGCGAAGGAACCATGGTTCAGCAGGAAACACGACTTAAGGTAGCGGACAATAGCGGCGCCAAGGAGGTGCTCTGCATTCGCGTGCTCGGGAGCAGTGGGCGTCGGTATGCCGGCGTCGGCGACCGAATTGTGGTCTCAGTCAAGTCGGCCATTCCCGGGGGCAACCTGAGCAAGGGCGACGTCAGCGAAGCCGTCGTTGTCCGCGCCCGGAAAGAGAGCCGCCGGACGGATGGGACGTACATCCGGTTCGATGAGAACGCGGCCGTGCTGATCAACCCGCAGGGCGAGCCGGTCGGGACGCGTGTCTTCGGCCCGGTGGCCCGCGAGCTCCGCGAGAAACAGTTCATGCGCATCGTTTCGCTCGCTCCGGAGGTGCTGTAACCCCGGAGGGTTTGCCGTTCCGCGACACGGAACGGGTCCGATGTGCTGCTTTGAACGTTAGAATTCCTACTGCTATGCCGCGTAAGAACAACACCCAGAAGAAACTCCACGTCAAGAAGGGCGACGAGGTGATGATCAACAAGGACATCACCGGATACAACTTCACGGAGAAGGGCACGACCGGTCGCGTCATCGCGGTCTATCCTGAGAAGGAGCGCGTGACCGTCGAAGGCGTCAACATCCGCGTGTTTCACGAGCAGCCCAGTCCGTCGAACCCGGATGGGGGCCGTGTAGAGCGGGAGGTTCCGATCCACGTGTCCAACGTGAACCCGATCGATAGCGACGGCAACCCGACGCGGATCGGCCGCAAGAAAATCACGGACCCGGAGACCGGGCAGTCCCGGTGGGTCCGTTACGCGAAGACGACGGGCGAGGAACTCGACACGTGAGGCGCCAGCCGGCTCGTAAGGCCCGGCCGATTGCCCGTTCGCGGCCTTGAAACGCCGATGCACCCGGAACTCGCTTCCGACCGCTCCCATTTTCAACGTCTGCAGCGGTGACATACGCGCGAAACGGACACCGTTTCGCGCCGCCCGCTGCACCCGGCACCGCCGGCCCGAGAACTGAAGATAACCAGCAGACCATGGCTACGATCCCCCGACTTAAAGAGCGCTACAACGACGAGGTGCGCGCCGAACTGAAGGACCAGTTCGGATACGACAACGTGATGGAGGTCCCGCGACTCGCAAAGATCGCCATCAACAAGGGTGTCGGTGAGGCCGCGGAGAACCAGAAGGTTCTTGATGACGCGGTGGAAGAAATGCGCAAGGTCACCGGTCAGCAGCCGGAGGTCACCCGCGCGAAGAAAAGCATCTCGAACTTTGGGCTCCGCCAGGGGATGCCGGTCGGCGTTCGGGTGACGCTGCGGGACGCTCGCATGTTTGAGTTCTTTGACCGCCTCATCACGCTGGCCCTGCCCAATATTCGCGACTTTCAGGGCGTGCCCGACCGTAGCTTTGACGGCCACGGCAATTACACGCTGGGCATCAAAGAGCAAACGATTTTCCCCGAGATCGACATGGACAACGTCGATCGCATCAGCGGAATGGACATCACGTTCGTGACGACGGCCGATAATGACGAGGAAGCCTACGCGCTCCTCAAAGGACTCGGCATGCCGTTCGTCCGACGTGATGAAGAGGAAGCCGCGTAATTCCTGCTGCGCCGGCGGCCCCGGCCCGCGACTGATATTCGACAACGCACAACGACACCGACATGGCGAAGAAAAGCTGGATCGCGCGTGAAGAGAAGCGCGAACGCATGCACGAGAAGTACAAAGAGAAGCGGCAGAAGCTGAAGAGCGAGGGCCGTTGGGTTGAGCTGCAGAAGATTCCGAATAACGCGAGCCCCGTACGGCAGAACAATCGCTGCCGCATCTGTGGGCGTGCGCGTGGATACATGCAGACGTTTGGCGTCTGCCGGATTTGCTTCCGTGAGCTGGCCCTCGAAGGCAAGATTCCGGGGATCCGGAAGTCCAGCTGGTAGCATAGACCTGCCGGCGATCCGCACCGACCGCAGAGACGCTCTGCGGGCCGGGTCCCGATGATCATCGAAACGCGAAACACCACGACCGAGATGAGTGCCGTAACCGATCCCGTCGCTGATTACCTCGCCCGCATCCGAAACGGGCAACAGGCGAACCACAAGTACGTCGACATCCCCGCCTCGAAGCTGAAGCGTGCCATCACGCAGATTCTGCTCGAGAAGGGGTACATCAAAAACTACCTCAACGTCGAGGACGGAAAGCAGGGTCGCCTGCGCGTCTACCTCAAGTACGACGAGGAGACGGGAGAGCCTGCCATTCGCACGCTCAAGCGCATCTCCAGCCCGGGACGCCGCGAGTACCGCAATGCGCAGAATCTGCCGCGCGTCAAGAACGGTCTCGGTATCGCCATCCTGTCCACCTCGCGTGGCGTGATGAGCGACAAGGAAGCGCGTCGGTTCAACGTCGGCGGTGAGATTCTGGCGACGGTATTTTAGTCGACGATCCCCGCCGGCACAACGGCCGGCCTGCTGTGTCGCATGGCGTGTCTTTCATCGCGCCTTAGAGACAGAGCGGTCGGAGGAGGAGGCCGCGACGCACCCCTCCACGTGCACCCATTTTCCACCCTGCAACACATAGGTTCATCTCATGGCTCGTATAGGTAGCAAGCCGATCCCGTTTGGCGACGGCGTCACGGTCGACGTCGATGCAAAGAACTTCATCACGGTCAAGGGTCCGAAGGGGGAACTCTCCCAGCAGATCGACCCGGACATGACGATCAGCGTTAATGACAGCACCATTGTTGTCGATCGGCCGACCGACCAAAAGCGCCACCGCTCGGTGCACGGGCTGACGCGTTCCCTGCTGGCGAACATGGTGGAAGGCGTTCAGGACGGGTACAAGAAGGAGCTCACGATCATCGGCGTGGGGTACCGTGCATCGGTGAGCAACGGGACACTGGAGCTCGCTCTCGGCTACTCGCACCCGATCTTCTTTCTGCCGCCCGACGAAATCGACATCACCGTCGACAGCAGTCGCGGGAAGAATGATGTCATCGTCATCGAAGGCATCGACAAGCAGCTCGTCGGCCAGGTGGCGGCGAAGATCCGCAGCCTGCGTCCGCCGGAGCCGTACAACGGCAAGGGCGTCCGTTACGTCGGGGAGCACGTTCCGCTGAAGGCTGGTAAAACGGCTGCTCGCTAAGGCGAACGCCCCGATCCCCGTACTGCGGGCAGCGGGCGTTTCCCGTCCGGGTCTCGACCGTCCCTCACGGACGGCACGTCCCGGGCAGCAGACCCAATCAAACGTTCGTGTCATCGTCGCCCCCGCGGCGGCATGGCACACGCCGGGCATCTCGCCCGGCTCGACGAACCGCGCATTACAACATGGAACTGTAGCAATGGCCAAGGGCAACAAAGAAACCGCCGCGCGCCGGCAGCGCATCCACGCAAGCATCCGGTCGACCATCATGGGGACACCGCGTCGTCCGCGGCTCTCGGTGTACCGATCGAACAAGTACATCTACGCGCAGCTTATCGACGACTTCGATGGGCACACCCTCGCCTCGGCGTCCAGCCTGGAGGAGGGAGTTGACGGGGAGGACCCGACGGCCGAGAGTCGTCGCGTCGGTGAACTGCTTGCCGAGCGCGCGAAAGAGAAAGGCATTGAGAAGGCGGTATTTGACCGGAGCGGTTATAAGTACCATGGCCGCGTGAAGGCCCTGGCCGAAGGCGCTCGTGAGGGCGGCCTCCACCTGTAATTGAGCACGTGCGCGGCTCCACCGGGCGACACCGGTCGGCGCGGCGCGCATGACGTCATTTTTGCACCACGCACGAACTCACCATCATGGCAAAGAACAGAAGAAAGCGGGTCAACGCCGATAAGCGGCAGGAGAACTGGGTCGATCGCCTTGTCGCGGTCAACCGCGTCTCGAAGGTCGTGAAGGGCGGACGCCGGTTCTCGTTCAACACCGTTGTCGTCGTCGGCAATGAGGACGGGCTCGTCGGCGCCGGCCTTGGAAAGGCCAACGACGTCTCCAGCGCCATCTCCAAAGGGGCGGAGGATGCGAAGAAGAACCTCGTCCGCGTCCCGATCCGCGAAGGCACGATTCCGCACGAAGTACTCGGCCAGCAGGATGCCGGTAAGGTGCTCCTGAAGCCGGCCGCGCCGGGTACCGGTGTGATTGCCGGCGGTGGCGTCCGTGCCGTGCTCGAGTGCGCGGGACTCACGAACGTCCTGTCGAAGTCGATCGGTACGTCCAACCCGCACAACCAGGTCGCCGCGACGATCAACGCGCTCGACAAGCTGGAAGATGCGATCGAAGTGGCGCGCCGCCGCGGGATTCCGCTCGAGAAGGTGTTCAACGGGTAACCCCTCCGCCTGCGCTCGC
>JAAAOT010000231.1 GCA_009908725.1 Bacteroidota bacterium
GTCCCGCATTGCTCGCGGGAGCTCGCCAGCCTCCGAATTAGACATCCCCCCGGGGAGTGATGCCCATGCCAAAACAAAAATCGCATAGCGGCGCCCAGAAGCGTTTCAAGAAAACGTCCAGCGGTAAGATCAAGCGCAAAAAGGCGTATCGACGCCACATCCTGACGAAAAAGGATCCAAAGCGTAAGCGCCAGCTCCGCAAGGACACGACCGTATCAGATGCGGACGAGAAACGTGTAAAGCGCCTCTTGAGCAGTTAACCCCCTAAAGCTGGCGTGCATACCGCGTGGGGAGCGCGCCTCGTGCGTGCTCCCTGCCGTGTGTATGTCTGTTACCCTCAAGGCGCCGTCCCTTCGTATGCCGGGTCGCGCCGTTGACGTGCTGCACATGCCCTTCGGCCGCACAGCCAGAGACACAACCGGGACGCCCGGTCGAGCTCTGGGCGCTGAAGTGTCGCATCCCGCACGTTGTTTACGACCTGTTTTTCTGTTTTTTCGCGATGCGCGTGTTGTCGATGTACCATCGTACGCGTACGTTCATCATCTGCACTCCACCATCGAACTGAGGAAATTCACTCATGCCTCGCGCAACCAATAAACCGGCCACCCGTCGCCGCCGGAAGAAGATTCTGAACATGGCGAAGGGCTACTGGGGCCGTCGCAGCAAGATTTACACGGTCGCCAAGCACGCCGTTGAGAAAGGCCTGCAGTACGCCTACCGGGATCGCCGGCAGAAGAAGCGCAATTTCCGCAAGCTGTGGATCACGCGGATCAACGCGGCCTCGCGTCAGCACGGCGTGAGCTACTCCCAGTTTATGGGGCAGTACCGGAAGTCGGATCTTGAGATGAACCGGAAGGTGCTGGCGGACCTCGCGGTTCATGATCCGGATGCGTTCGAGAAAGTCGTGGAGCACGCCACGAAGTAGTCGACGCACGTCGCTGTCCCCGTCCGGGACCGCGGCACCCGATGCAGGTCTGACCTTCCGCGACGACGGATCGCCGCCGGATGCCGGCGTGCCGATGCTGTTCGTCCCATCGACCCGCACGAAATCCCGCCCCTGCCACCGCAGGCCCGGCGGGATTTTTCGTATGTTGCTCCGTCCTGCCGTTCCCCTGCCGACCCCACCGACGTATCAACCGCCCCGTCCGTCATGTCCGACGACCGCATCGACGCGCTCCGCGATCAGATTGAATCCGAAACGATTGAGTCCGAAGAAGAGGCCGAGGCGTTTCGGATTCAGTACCTCGGCCGCAAGCAGGGAGCGATCACCGACCTGTTCGGCCAGATCAGCGAGATTCCGCCCGAGGAGCGCCCTGCGTTCGGAAAGAACGTAAACGCCCTGAAGGCCATGGCGGAGCAGAAGCTGGAGGCCGCTCTTCAATCCCTTCAGCACGAGCAACCGGGTGGGGCAGCGGATATTGACCTGACGCTTCCTGGACGCCGCGACTTCCGGGGAACGCTTCACCCGCTGACGCAAACGCTCAACGAGATCCTCCGCATTCTCCGCCGGCTCGGGTTTGAAACGTACGAGGGACCGGAGGTCGAGTCGGACTGGCACAACTTCACCGCGCTCAACTTCCCGCCCGACCATCCGGCCCGGGATATGCAAGATACCTTCTTCGTGAAGGATGCGCCGGATGCGGACGATGGGCCCGCCGTCCTGCGGACGCACACGTCTCCCGCTCAGATTCGCATCATGCAGGAGCAGGACGTGCCGCTCCGCGTGGCCGTCCCCGGACGCGTTTACCGCAACGAGGCCATCTCGTACAAGTCGTTTTGCCTGTTTCACCAGGTCGAACTGCTGTACGTCGACGAGGGCGTATCCATGGCAGAGCTCAAGCAGACGCTGTTCGCACTGGCCCGCGCCCTCTTCGGCGAGGACGTTCGGCTGCGCTTCCGTCCGAGCTACTTCCCCTTCACCGAGCCCAGTGCAGAGGTTGACGTCTGGGGCGAAAAGCCCGACCACCCGGACGGCGGCGAGTGGATGGAGATCCTCGGCTGCGGCATGGTGCACCCGAACGTCTTCCGCTCCGCCGGCGTCGACCCCGAGCGATATACCGGCTACGCCGTCGGCATGGGCGTCGAACGAATGACCATGCTCCGCTACGGCATCGACGACATCCGGACCTTCTACGAGAACGACGTGAGGTTTCTGGACCAGTTCTAAGGGCGAAGTGCGAAGGGCGAAGGGCGAAGGGCGAAGGTCGAAGGGCGAAATGCGAATGGTGAATGGTGAAATACGAAGTGCGAAATGCGAAGGGCGAAGTATTATTTAACTAGCGGTTTTGCTTTGCTGTTCGGATGGAGGCGATGATGATTCGGGTCAGCTCGTCTGCCTCTTCGTAGAGCCGCTGGATTTCGGGCTTCTGGCCGTCCTGATCGATGTCTCTCAGGATCTCGAGCCAGTACTTTGACTCGTCCGATTCTTCTTCGGCGATCCCGAGCTTTGAAATGAACTCCGCACGAGAGCGCGAATGACACGCGGCTCGGTAATTCGCTCCCACAGACGAAGCAGAGCGCATAAGCTGCCTGGTCACAATCCGGTAAGCAGGAGTGCGAGGAAGGTTATCGCAAAACCGGAAGACATCGATGGCAAACTTTCTCGTCCGAAACTGAAGGTCCTGCATGAGTCTCATGTGCCATTGGACGAATTTGCTCTACGTGTAAGACACAGGAGGATCGGTGGTCGTAACGTGTTTGGGTCCCGATTGCTAACCTCATCCCACGGAACTTCGCAGTTCGAACTTAGCCTTTCGAATTTCAATTTCCCCTTTTCCACCTAACCCACTGAATCATTCCCCATGGATATTAGCTATCGCTGGTTGGAACGGTACGTGCACCTGGAGGAGTCCCCGGAGGCGCTCGCGGAGGAGCTGACCATGGCGGGACTGGAGGTGGACGGGATCTCGCCGCTCGGGTCCGACCTGGAAGGGGTGGTCGTCGGTGAGGTGCTGGAGGTGCGGGACCATCCGGACGCGGACCGGCTGGTGCTGTGCGACGTCGACATTGGCGTGAAGGCTCCGCTCCAGATCGCGTGCGGCGCCGACAATGTCGCGGCCGGGCAGAAGGTGCCGGTTGCGACGGTTGGAACCACGCTCTACCTGCCGGACCGGGACGATCCGGAGGCTCGGAACGCGATCACGATCGACAAGCGAAGCATCCGGGGGGAATCGTCGCGAGGCATGATCTGCGCGGAGGATGAACTTGGGCTCTCCGACGACCATGCCGGCATCATGGTGCTGGACCCGGAGGCTGAGGTCGGTCGCTCGTTCCGTGAGTACCTGGCCGATCGCGACGTCCAGCCGCGGGACGCCGTGATCGACATCGACCTGACGCCCAATCGCCCGGATGCCGCCAGTCACATCGGAGTAGCGCGCGACGTAGCGGCCATCAACGGCCGTCAACTGTGCCGGCCCGGGGTCGACCTGCCCGCTGAGGGGGGCGCCGCCTCTGAGCAGGTCAGCGTCGACATCCAGGACCCCGACGGCTGCGAGCGGTACGTGGCCATGGTCGTGCGCGACGTCGAGGTGAAAGAGTCGCCGCTCTGGTTGAAGCGCCGCCTCTCTGCGATCGGCCTTCGCCCTCGCAACAACGTCGTGGACATCACCAACTTCGTCCTGCACGAGGTCGGTCAGCCGCTACATGCCTTCGACCTGGATGCCCTTGCCGGCAATCGAATCGTCGTCCGATCGTCTGACCGAGAAGAGACGTTCACGACCCTCGACGATAAGGAACGAACGCTGCCCGAAGGCACTCTCCTGATTTGCGATGCCGAACGGAGCGTCGCCGTGGCCGGCGTGATGGGCGGTGCCGACACCGAAGTGTCGGAGGAGACGACCGATGTGCTCATCGAAAGTGCGTACTTCGATCCGTCGACCATCCGCAAGACCGCCAAGGCACTGTCGCTTCAGACGGATTCGTCGTACCGGTTCGAGCGGGGCGTCGACCGCGATGGGCAACGCTGGGCGGCTGCCCGGGCGGCACAACTCATTGCCGAGCTCGGCGGGGGCAGAATCGTGCCGGGCTGCGTCGATGCCCACCCGAACCCGCCGGCCACCCGCACTGCCACGCTCCGCATGGACCGACTCGCACGCGTTCTCGGCGTCGAACTGGCTCAAGACGAAGCGACCGAGTACCTCGAGTCCGTCGGCTTCTCCGTCTCCGAGGAGGGTACGGCCCTGGTCTGCGAGATCCCGACCTGGCGGCCGGATGTTTCCATCGAAGAGGACCTGATCGAGGAAGTCGCCCGGCTCCACGGCTACAACGCCATCCCCGAACCGGCGCGCGTGCCCATCCCGAACATCACGCCGGGACGCCGACCGGAAGAGACGCTCCGTCAGCGCGTGCGGACGCTCCTGAAAGGCCGCGGCTTCCGCGAGATTTACACCAACAGCATGCTCCGGACAGAGGAAGCCGAGCGCTTCGCGGTTACGCCCGGTCGCGACGCACCTGTTACCGTTGTCGAAACACGGAATCCGATCTCTCAGGAGATGGCCGCCCTCCGGCCTCGCCTCCTCCCCGGTGCCCTCCGCGTCATGCAGTACAATCGAAACCACGGACAGGAGGCCCTACGCCTCTTCGAGACCGGCCACGTCTTCCGGCGCGCGGAGAAGGACGAAACGCCGCTCGTGGACGGGTTCAGCGAGCACGAAGCCCTGCTCTTGGCGATGACGGGTCCGCATGCTCCGGGCGGCTGGGACACCGACGTCCGGGCGTCTGATTATTTCGATCTGAAAGGCGTCGTGGAAATGCTTCTCGACGACCTGCATCTGGACAACGTATCGATGACGCAGCGCGAGACGGAGGAACCGGGCACGGACGCCGGGCCGACGATCCACCGACTCGATATCCACGCGGGCGACTGTTTCCTCGGCACGCTTTCGCAGGTCCACCCCTCCATAACCGGAGAGATTGATCTGGAAGACGCCGTCTACGTTGCCGAGTTGAACGTAGATGCGCTCGTCGAGGTAGTCGATCCGAATGCGCGCACAGCATACCGTCCCGTCAGCCGATTCCCGGTCGTGGACCGCGACCTGGCCGTCCTCGTGACGAGCGACCAGCCGGTCGGCCCGATGATGGATGCCATTCGCACGGCGGCCGCGCCGCTTCTAAAAGACGCCGACGTGTTCGACATTTACCGGGGCGAAGGCGTGGGCGACGGCCGGAAGAGCGTTGCCTTCACGCTACGCTTCGGCGCTGATCGCACGCTCACCGACGCCGAGGTCGACACGAAGATGGATGCCGCGATGAAGGAACTGGCGCGTCGTTTCGGTGCGGAGCTCCGGGAATAGCGCCTTCGACCGGATCCCGGCGTCGCACCTGTTCAGCGCTACGGGCGATTCAACGCGGCGAATCCGATACAGAACTTGAGTTGTCGTCTCGTAAGCCCTATTGTACAGAACCGACGTTTTCCCGCTCTTTATCTCGTGAGGGGCACGCATCCCCGATTCGTGACCATGGATCGAGGGAGGTTGCAGCGTCGGCCCGGCTGCATTCAGGCCGCACATTCATGCCCCGACCGTCCGCGTGTGAGCGCCACCTGCATGCGGCCCCGCGGACATGAGCACGCCCGGTCTGCGTACGACTCACCGATCCGGCGAATCGTCTCGCCATCGCGATCATGACCGACTCGCATCGCCCATCGCTGCCTCCATCGTCCGAATCGGACGGCCCCGTGTCGCCCGACGAGGCGACCGGCGCGGCCTCACCGTCGACCGGTGCGGACGACCTCGATGTCCCCGAGCCGTTCCGAGAGGCCGTTGACGCGCTGCGTAAGGAAGTGGAGGCTGCTGCTGAGACGATCCGCGATCTTCGCGCGGAGAACGCGCGACTGCGGCAGCGCATCGACGTGCTGTCGGAGCGTCCAGACGTGTCCGAAGATGACGCCTTCATTCTGCTTGAGGGCAAGCGAGCCCAGCTTCGCGATCGCATTCAGCGGTTTATCAATGCGATCGACGACCACCTGGCGACTTCGCCGGAGTCCGGGATTGCCTCCGAGTGGCCGGAGAATCCACCGGAGGCACCGCAGGTCCCGGATGAAGCGTCCGACGCCGACGGTGCTTTGGCTCCCGCCGATGCCTCTGAAGACGGGGCGGCGGGCGGGTCCGAGGCGGTGAACAACGCCGCGTCCGACGAAAACGATGACGCCGAGTCCGATCCTCCGATGTTGCAGGACGGATTGCCGGACGATCGCGACTTCCAGGTCGAGGTGCCGGACGACGACGCGGAAGAGGATAGCGCTCCGGTGTCGAAGCGAAGCCCGTGTCGCGACGACTACACGTCCGAGCCGCGGACCGTCCCGCCCGGCCTTCAGCCGCGACGTTCGTCCCGGCGCCGTCCGTAGCATCGCCGGTCGCCGCGACCCGACCGGCGGCATCCCCCGCCTCACTTGCCCGTTCAGACGTCCTGCTCATGGCAGAATCGAGTACAAAGTCCATCCGGGTCCACATCCTGGGACGGGAGTACGCGCTCCGCGTCGAAGAGGAAGATGAAGAGCACACCCGATCCATGGCCGCGCTTGTCAACCGGCGCATGGAGGCGTTCAAAGATGCCCACCCGGAGCAGGCAGAGCTGACGACGGCCGTGATCACGGCCCTCGCCCTTGCTGATGAACTCCACCAGATGCGGGACTCGGCGACGGCCGACACCGAGCACGTCACGACGGTACTGCAACGCCTTGCCGGAACGCTCTCCGACGTTGTGAACGAAGCACCCGAGGCCGCATCCGACGACGGTACGGAGCCGTCATCGACGACGCCCGAACTGGCCGCCGGTACGCCCCAGGGCACGCCGGTCGACGACGAGCCGCATGCGCAGGACGGATGACACGCGTCCTCATACTCTCGTCGCCGGAATTCCGGTACCATCGCTGAACGAGGGACGTGTGTAAGTGGAATTCCGGTGGGTTCGAATCCCATCCCCCGACGCCGTTGCCAGCACGGCTGTCAACGCTACGCGGTGGTAGGCCTGACGGTCGGACAGCCCCTATCTATTTGGCGCAAACACGAACCCCAGTCCGAACCGGGTCACGATTGTTCCATAGCGGCTCTCCGGCCCGACGCTCAGTGACGTGCGCAGTCGTCCGGTCCGTCCATTGGCAGAG
>JAAAOT010000140.1 GCA_009908725.1 Bacteroidota bacterium
GTTGATCTCCTAACGTTGCTTCGGCCGAAGTGGAAGTCCGGCCCGGACGCCGCCACGACGGTGTACGTTGCCGCGGGCATCTCAGCGGTTATCATTTACCTGGCCGGCCCGGACGCAGTAGCCAGCCTTTATCAGGTCGATGGTGTTGCGTCGGTCTTCGACGAGCACGTCACCTTCCGCTGGTATACGATGTTGTTCGCAGCGGTCTACGGGCTCATCCGCCTTGGTCTTTTGCTTGTCCCCGCTGTGCAGGAGCTGATGGTCACGCAGGTTCTGCTCGTTCTGGTCGCGGCCGGTGGAATCTATCTCTCCTGGCAGACGACGTCCGCCCGCGCCGAACTCGTGTACAATTACGGCGTTGGGGTGGACCCGGTGGCGGAGATGCGCCAGGAGCGGGCCGCGAGTCAGGAAGAGGAGCCGCAGGGGTACGTCGAGCGGTCGGACTCGTGGAGCTGGACGCCGACGTCTCCCGGTGCATGGAAAGGAGTGATGACGTGGGTGGACGGCGCCCCCACAGACGTTCAGAGCTTTATGTTTGAACCGGAAGGGGATGTGACGCGCGGACTCGCGCTGTACATTCGGGATCAGACGGTCCTGTTTACGCCGCCGATGGAGATGAGAACAGCCGACGTGCGGGCGACCCTGAATGTGGACGCATTCGACGGTAGCGTGCAGCTCGTCCACAACGTACGCGGTGCCGCGTTTTACGATTACCTCCAGCTCGAAGGCAATCAAATTCGCCTGGCACGTCGGGAGGGAAGTGCCGTTCGCGTACAAGATGCGGCGGATTACGGCCTGCAGGGCTGGCGCTCCTACCGGTTGATCGCGGACCGCACCCAGCGGCGCGCATTCGTGGGAGACCAGATGGTCGTAACAGGTAGCGACACGCCCGCTTCGGCCGGCACCGTCGGACTCCGGCTTAGCGGGACGGGCCTCATACGTATTCGCTCGCTCTCCGCGGATCCGATTCCGCAGCAGGAAGAGCCGCCCGCAGATACGACGGCGGAATAAAATCGCACCCGCCGTCTACGGCCATGCCGTCTACGGTCACGACGTCTACGGTCACGCTGTTTAAGACAACGCGTCTCGAAGAACGCCCGCATCGCGTTCCGGCAGGGACGGATTGATTTTCATCCCCGTCCCGATCTCAAAGCCGGCGTCGATGGAGATGCGGGGACGAATACGGAGGCTCCAGTGGAGATGGGGGGCGTCCGACCGATGCTCGAGAGCCGACCGGACGAAGAAGTTGAAATCGGGGCCACCGAGCGCACGGCGGAGCGCCCGGAGCACGTCCCGAAGTAGTCTTGCCAGGACACGTTCGTGCCCGTTGCGCCGGCCGAACTCCGGCTCGTGAAGGGTCGGCAGGATCCAGACCTCGTATGGCGCGTGGGCCGCATATGGGACGAACGCGACATACGCGTCGGTCTCGCACACGATGCGGACGCCCGCAGAACGTTCTTCGTCGATCATCTCGCAGTACGGGCATCGTCCGGTTTCATCGTATCGCCGCTTTGCCCGCAGCTGCTCGTCGGCCACGTTCGGCGGTTCGATCGACGGCGCAATAATCTGGCTATGAGGATGCGGGAGGGACGCGCCGGCGTCCGAGCCGTGATTGTGAAAGATGAACGGGATAAGCCCTTCCTGTCGAAGGACATCGTACCGGGCGCGGTAGGTTGCAATCAGCGACTCAACCTGCTCAACGGGCATCTGTGCGATGGTCTGGTGGTGCCGCGGCGTCGCAATGATGACCTCCTGCTTGCCGTGCCCACTTGCCCAGTCGAACATGAGGCACGATGCCGATGCCGGTTCGACGTCGGCCGATAGCGCTGGAAACTTGTTCGGCACGGCTCGCACGTCCCAGCTTGCCTGTCCCGGGTTCTCTGGTGCACCGTCTCCACGGTCCCGTCCTTTCTCAAACAAGACGGTGGGAAGCAGGTCTTCGTGGCCGGGGCAGAAGGGGCAGCCGTCGACCGGCTCCTCGCCTTCCAGCGGTGCGTCCGCGTCATCGAAGTGCTTTGGTCGGTCGCTTCGGGCCGGAGCGCAGATGACCCACTGCTTCGTGATGGCGTCCTGCCGGAACTCGGAGTCGTCAGGCATGCGGTGCGATGCGGCGAGGGAGGGGAGGGCAAAGCAAAAATACGTATGAACAAACCGCACGCCACATGTGGTATGCAGACGTGCGGTTTCGAGCCGTCCAGAGTTGAAAGGTGGGCCGGTTCTACCGGAGGGCGTCCTCCAGGACGGTGGCGGCATCCGTCTTCGCGTCCCGGTACTTGACGATGATCGGCGCATAGACCGACAGTCCGTGCTCATCCCCGAATGTGGAGTCGACGGACCGGGACCCCGGCACAACGACGGCGCCCTCCGGCACCTCGAGCGGGTTGTCGCCGCTGCCCCGAATCACGGTTTCGTTCACCGTGTCGTACAGCCGGGTTGACGCCGTAAGCGTCACTCCAGAGGCGAGAACCGCCCCCTCACGAACGACGCATCCTTCGTACACGCCGCAACCGCCGCCGACGAACACGTCGTCTTCGATCACGACCGGTGCGGCGTTGATCGGCTCCAAGACGCCGCCGATCTGCGCGGCTGCCGACAGGTGCACGCGCTTGCCGATCTGCGCACAGCTTCCGACCAGGGCGTGGGAGTCTACCATGGTGTCTTCATCTACGTAGGCTCCCACGTTAATGTACATCGGCGGCATGCAGACCACGCCGGACGCAAGGTAGGAGCCGGTGCGGACCGCGGAGCCCCCCGGGACGATCCGGACATTCTCCGACTTGAGGACGGGGCGGGGGGGAAACGTGTTCTTGTCAAAATACGGAAACCGTTCCGTCGAGTAATCCACGATTTGCCCGATCCGAAAGCCAAGAAGGATCCCCTGTTTCACCCAGGCATGAGCCGCCCACGTACCGTCTTCCTGCCGGGATGCCGCGCGCACGTCTCCCCGGTTGAGCGCACGGACAAGATCGGCGACGGCGTTTCCTGCGGAGCCACGGGCGACCTCGTCTCCCTGTTTAACGAGCGATTCGATGCGGTCACGAAGTGTATCGGACATTGGCTGTCAATCGAGTGGATTGGATCGGATCCTTACCGTATCAAGTGCGCGCCGGACGGTCAAGCACGTGTCATGAAATTCCAGATGGAGTCGCGATCCAGCGCCGCCGGTTGGCCTGTGAAAGCTCCACGCGTCGTTTCTAGACGCCGACGCTCCAGACGGCGGCAGCGGCGATGAGGGGAACGGCGATATTGTCGTTCACCGGCAAAGGCGCGGCTTCCGCCACGGCAGCGGAGAGTGTTGCGGTAAGTCGCGCGGTCCAGCTCAACGGGAAAAAGGCGAGAACGAGCAGTCCGGCAGCGACGAAGGCAAGGCTTCCCTCCACCGTGTGCGACCGGCCGGGCCACCGATGCCGCCCGATCGCGCGACCGACCAGCGCCGCGGCCGCATCCGCGATCATCGTCATGACGAACACGGGGACCGCAATTCGGAGGGGAACGAACAGGGTCAACAAGGTGCCGCCGATCAGCACGCTTGTCGCTCCGTTGATCACGACACCGGCTCCGACGTCCGGCAATTCCTCCGTGCGCATGAGCGGCCCGAAAATCGACCGAATCTTCCGGTTGAACGGTTTCCAGTACGCCCGCAGGACGTCCGCTCCGACGGCCATCGATGTCACCGGCACCAGAATCCACAGCGCGGCGTCCCGCCCCAGCAGGTACATGCCGAGCGGAACCACGAGGGCGAGCAGGTGCAGCGCCTTGCGCTTCAGTTCTGCCTGATAGCCGAACGGCCGCTCCGGATCCCGCGGTGATGGAGAGGAGGGAGGGGGTGGCGGAGCCGTCGACGCGTCGGACATGGGAAGAGATGGGTTGCAGAGGGACGGTCGGAGGCGAAAACCTGTGTCCCATTCGGAAGTTCGCCAGCCTCCGGTACGCGGGGTATCACGATGTTGCGACGCCCGCGCCACGGCCCAAAACTTTCCCGCCGTCGTTGTACGTTACCGTTCGCCTCGGTTCTCGCACTCACCGTCTTTCTTTCAAGCTATGACCCTCGCTCGGACGCTCGCCTTGTCTGTCATGTTCGCCGTTCTATTTGTCGGTCTATTCGCCGGGTGCAGCGGGGATGACACGGCGGATTCGTACACGGACGATATGGCTGAGGAACATGCGGCCGACACGCCCGAGGCAACGGACGCCGCCCGTGAGCCGCTGATTCCGGTCGACACCAGCACCGTCTCCTATTTTACGACCGATGCCGGGGAGGAGATCACCGGCTATATGGCGGTGCCGCAGAATCCGGATTCCATCCTCGCGGCGCGGGGAATGGATGCTGAGAGAGAAAGGCTGCCAGGTGTTATTCTCATTCACGAATGGTGGGGACTGAACGAAAACATTCGGACGGCAGCTCGACGCGTGGCAGGGGAAGGATACCGCGTTCTGGCCGTGGACCTGTACGGCGGGAGCGTGGCAGAGACGCCGGATACCGCGCGAGGGCTCATGCAGGAGGCGATGGGAGCACCGGATCGCCTGGCAGACAATATCGCCTCCGCGAATGCATACCTGCAGCAAGAGGCCCGCGCGCCACGGACCGCCGTGATGGGCTGGTGCTTCGGCGGAGCCATGACGCTGACCGCCGCCATCACGCAGCCGGAGGGGTATGCCGGCGCTGTCGTGTACTACGGACGCGTATCCGACGTCGCAGCCGAGGAACTTGCACCGATCTCGTTTCCCATGATCGGGTTTTTCGGAGCGGATGACGGAAGCATCCCTGTATCATCGGTGCGTGAGTTTGAGAATACCATGCAAGAGGTGGGCAATGAGATCGACGTCTACATCTACGAGGATGCCGGCCATGCATTCGCCAACCCGTCGGGCAGGAATTACCAGCCCGAGGCGGCTGCCGATGCGTGGGACCGGACGACGGCCTTTCTAGAGCAGCAGCTGTACGGCACCGAGGCAGGCGATGCGACCGGTGATGACGATTCCTGATCCGGGTTCCATGGCGGAACGTCGAAAAGTATGCTACAGCGCCCGTACGGAGCCTGCGTGAACGGATCGACCGCCCGTCGCACACGTACAGCCCGATACGAATCTGCCCTGTAGAAAAAACCTGTCAGGGCCCGTTGCTCCACTTGCCCTTCTTTTCGAACGAAATAGACCCTGGATGCCCGACTTTCCTCCTCTGAAAAACGATCTCATTCTGCGTGTCGCGCGCGGCGAATCGACGAAGCGGACACCCGTTTGGATGATGCGGCAGGCCGGCCGGTATCTTCCCGAGTACCAGAAAGTTCGGTCCAAGCACGAGTTCTTCGACGTCGTCGGTACGCCTGAGCTCGCGGCAGAAGTGACGATTCAGCCGATCGATCGGTTCGATCTGGATGCTGCCATCATATTCTCCGACATCCTCGTCATTCCGCAGGCTCTCGGGTTGGAGGTCCAGATGGTGAAGGGGAAAGGCCCGCACTTCCCGGAGCCGCTCCGGTCACCGTCGGACATGTCCCGTCTGACCGAAGAGCCGGACGTGGACGAAGAACTCGGTCATGTCTACGACGCGCTCACGCTTACGCGGCACGAACTCGATGGACGCGTGCCCCTGATCGGATTTAGCGGGGCTCCCTGGACCCTGATGGCTTACATGATCGAAGGGGGCGGAAGCAAAAATTACAAGCGAGCGCGGGCGTGGCTGTATGAAGCACCGGATGCCGCGCATTCCCTTCTCCAGCAGACGACCGACGTCATCGTCGATTATCTCATCGGCCAGGTCCGCGCCGGCGCACAGATGCTTCAGGTCTTCGATTCCTGGGCGGGACTCTTTGGCCCGCAGACCTTCCGGACGTTTGCTCTTCCGTACCTGAAACAGATTGCCGAGCGGGTGAAGAAGGAGTGCCCGGATGTGCCCATGGTCGTCTTCGCCAAGGGTGCGCACTACGCCCTGGAAGACCTGGTCGAAACCGAATACGAGATAATCGGGCTCGACTGGACGATGGATCCGAAGGCCGCGCGCCTTGTCGTCGGGGAGCGGGCGACGCTTCAGGGAAACCTCGACCCCTGCACCCTCTACGGCGACGGCGAAACCATTCGCCGAGCTGTTCAGGACATGCTCGCCGGATTCGGTAGCCACCGGCACATCGCCAATCTTGGCCATGGCATGCACCCGGACCACGACCCGGAGCACGCCCGGATCTTCGTCGACAGCGTACACGAGGTCTCCGAGCAGATGCGCGGCGTCTGACCCCGCGGGCGCGCTCAATCCATACAGTCAACCCATACAGCCACGCCCGGTCGGTAGCTTCCGATCGGGCGTTTTATGTATCACGGGCGAGACGTGCAGCGAAGCCGGCGCCCACGGACTGCATGGTCTACGATGATCGGCCTCATGCAGCGTGCGGCCCGACATAGCTCACGTGACCCCGGCCAGCCCGGCGAATTGCCATCGCGTCCTCGACCCGAAACGGCCCATTGGCGATGCGCAATCTGGCCCGGTGGGCATGCGCAGCCCGGGCAAGCATCATAAGCTGCGTGACCGTGAAATTACCGGCGTCAACGACAACGTCGTTGCCACGCTTCAGGCGTTTGATGGTCGGATCGTACACGGTGTCACGGGGAATGAAAACGGAAGCCAGGGTCGTGAGAACAGCGGGATCAGCACGTGGATTCAGTGCACATGCAACGATCCGAGGCAATCTGAAATTTTCACTCCGGATCACCCGACGGTATGTCCCGCGGGGTTGCAGTTACTCAGACGGTGCGGGGCGACTTGTCTTTAGGATGTGATGATTAGCGCGCAAACGGATCGCACGCTGCGGGTGCAGGTTCGACCTCCTGTCCACTCACGATGACCCATCTGACGGTTTCCCATGAGTACTTCGACCGTGTCGACACCTTCCCTTCCGGAATCGCCCGATGCCCTGGCGCTGCTGCCCATGTTGTACGTTGCCTGGGCCGACGGTGTGCTCACCCCGTCCGAGGTGGATCTACTGCGGGCTCGCATCGAGTCTATCGACGCCTTGCCGGAGAGCGTTCGGTCGGAGGTCTGCCCGCACCTCCATCCGACCCGGCCGCCGTCGCCGGAAACCT
>JAAAOT010000051.1 GCA_009908725.1 Bacteroidota bacterium
GCTGAACTGGCGGCTCAGCCTCATCATCTTCCTGGTCGTGCCCGTGGTCACGATCATAGCGATCTACTTCGGGCGAAAGATCCGGTCGCTCGCGCGCAATATCCAGGATCGGCTCGCCGATACGACCGCCATCGCCGAGGAGGCGCTGTCCGCCATCCGCCTCGTGAAATCGTTCGCCCGCTCGGGCTACGAGGTGGACCGATACAACGACGCCGTCGAAGAGCTCTTTGAGGAGTCGCGAGTCCGGGTGCTGGTGTCCGCGACATTCTCCTCGCTCGTCGGCCTGCTGTTCTTTTCTGCGCTTACAGCCATCTTCTGGTACGGCGGCACGGAGGTACTGGCCGGCCGGCTGACGACCGGCGACCTCGTGGCGTTCATTTTCTACGCCTTCAACATCGCGCGGAGCGTGGGCGGCATGTCCCGCCTCTATTCCACGTTCAACTCCGCCGCCGGGGCGACAGAGCGGCTGTTCGGCCTGCTCGATACGGACCCGGAGATTCAGGATGCCCCCGATGCGAAGCCACTCACCGATCTCCGCGGCGACATCGCATTTGACCACGTCACCTTCGCCTATGAGCAGGAGCCCGTGCTGAAGGATCTCTCGCTGGAGGTGGCCGCCGGCGAGACGGTGGCGTTCGTGGGGCCAAGCGGCGCTGGGAAGTCGACCGCCATCAGCCTCATTCCGCGCTTCTACGACCCGCAGGAGGGCTGCGTCCTGATCGATGGGCACGACCTGCGCTCGGTCACCGTCCAGTCGGTTCGATCGCAGGTGGCGGCGGTATCGCAGGACGTGCAGCTATTCAATACGACCATCGCTGAAAACATTCGCTACGGCCGCCTCGAGGCGACGGACGACGAGGTAGAGCGGGCCGCCCGGGCGGCAAATGCGCACGACTTCATTGCTGCGCTGCCGGACGGCTACGAGGCGGAAGTCGGAGAGCGGGGCGTGAAGCTGTCCGGCGGTCAGCGTCAGCGCATCGCCATCGCCCGGGCGCTGCTCCGGGACGCGAAGATTCTTCTGCTCGACGAGGCGACGTCGTCCCTGGATTCCGCTTCGGAGGCGCTCGTTCAGGAGGCGCTGGAGCGGTTGATGGAAGGGCGCACGACGCTGATCATCGCCCACCGGCTGTCGACAGTCCAGGACGCGGATCGCATTCTCGTGTTCGACGACGGCCGGATCGTGCAGCGTGGGACCCACGACGAGCTCTTCGCCCGGGACGGCCTCTACCGCGACCTCGCCGCCCTGCAGTTCCGCGACGGCAACCGAGAGGATGCGGTCGAATCCCTCCGGGACGGGCGATGAGCCTGAAGCGCGGTGTGGGGAAGCCTGCAGAGCCACCGTCGCGCGGCCGTGCGACGGTGGTTCATCCTGAACCCTGAACTAAAAAGAGCCCGCCTCCATCGCTGGAAGCGGGCTCGTTGGGTTGGCGCTACCGGGGGAACGGGGCGGTAGCGGGCCGGGGTGCCGTGGTTAGGCGTCGTCTTCTTCGTCGTAGGAGAAGCTTTCCTGCACCGAGCGGTCCTGCTTGTGCACGACCAGCTGGCTCGGGATGTGCTTCTTCGCGATGTCGCGTCCGGCGCTTACGGCTTCTTTCTTCGTACCGAAGAGCTTCGTGGCGCGCTCGGCTCCTTCACGGATCACGGCCCAGCCTTCTTCATGGGGCGAGACGTGGTAGACAACTTCGCCCTCGGCGTCCTGGACCTGCGTTACCAGCATGGCGCCCAGTGCGTCGAGCTTGCGAGACAGTTCGCCGACCTTGTCAGAGAGTCCCTGCACTTCATGGCGCGTGGGAACGCCGATGCGGCCGAGCGTGCTGTTCACCGTGCGGTTGACGACGTCTTCAACCGTCTTCGTCGCGTCGTCGATGCGCTGGCTGACGTCACTCGTGAGAGCGTCCTGCCGCTTCTTCAGGCTGCTGGTCGCGTCGTCGATCTGCTGCCGGCGCTTGTCTTCATAGTCGCGGCCCCGTTCGACCAGGGTCTTGAACACCTTGTCGCCTTCCTCTTCCACGCGCGAGAGCGCGCCGAGGCCGGCAAGCCAGATTTCCCGTCCCCGCTCGGTCAGCTCGTTCGGCAGGTTCGACAGGTCAATTTTCTTCTTCTCTACAGCGGTGTCTTTGGTGCTCATAAGGTCCTCTGCTCGTCAGTTCGAGAGGGCAATGTGCGTACAGGCGTGTGCTCATCCGGGCGGGTCATCCCGCCGGGGCACGATCGGGTGACGCCAGAGGCCGGCAGCAGTCGATGCGCGCCAGCACAGATTCCGGATTCGTCACATACATAAATAACGCATCGCGTCATAGGTTCCCGGAGGCCTTGACGCACCGTGTCATTTTAATATATTCATTCTCCCTTGATACAACCACCTCCTGAGTCGTTTAACGGATGCCATTCAGAGATAGAGCTGGTGTCACTTTGTCAGGAAGGCGTGCTGTGGCATCGCTTTCGCACCTACAACGAGCAGCCCGGCGGCGATAACTCGCGCCGCTTGCTATTGCGAATCAGGTCCCGACCGAACATGAATCTGCAGAAGTTTACGGTGAAAGCGCAGGAGGCCGTGCAGTCGGCCATGGAGCGCGCGGCGTCCAGCAATCATCAGGGCGTTCAGCCCGCGCACCTGCTCAGCGCATTTTTGACGGATACCGAAGGCATCACCACGTCGATCTTGCGGCGGATTGGTGCATCGCTCGATACCCTTCGCCAGCGGACCGACGCCGCGCTCGAGAAGTTGCCGAAAGTGACGGGTGCCAGCGTCTCCGGTCAGTACCTCGGGGACGAGCTCAAGAAGGTCTTCGACCGGGCGCGTGCGGAGGCGGATCTGATGAACGACGAATACGTGTCGACCGAGCACCTGCTGATCGGCCTCGTGGAGAGCAAGGGAGAGGTCGGACAGGCCCTGCGCGATCAGGGCGCGTCGAAGTCGCAGGTCCGTGACGTGCTGGAGGACGTGCGCGGCGGGCAGAGCGCGGACGACCCACATGCAGAAAGCCGGTACGAAGCCCTCGACCGGTTCGCCCGCGACCTGAACGACCTAGCGCGCCGAGGCAAGATTGACCCCGTGATCGGGCGCGACCAGGAGATTCGGCGCGTCCTGCAGATTCTTTCGCGCCGGACGAAGAACAATCCGGTGCTGGTCGGGGAAGCCGGGGTCGGAAAGACGGCTATTGCCGAGGGAATCGCCACCCGGATTGTGCAGGGCGACGTTCCCGAGAGCATGAAGTCGAAGCGCATCGTGGCGCTCGACATGGGCGCGCTCGTGGCCGGAGCGAAGTACCGCGGCGAGTTTGAGGATCGGCTGAAGGCCGTCGTGAAGGAGGTGTCGGAATCGGACGGGGAGCTGATTCTCTTCATCGACGAGCTTCACACGCTGATCGGTGCCGGTGCGGCGGAAGGTGCCATGGACGCCGCCAACATCCTGAAGCCGGCGCTGGCCCGCGGAGAACTCCGCGCGATCGGTGCGACGACCCTCGACGAGTACAAGCACATCGAAGACGACCGTGCCCTGGAGCGCCGTTTCCAGAAGGTGGTCGTCGACGAACCGTCGGTGGACGACACGATTTCGATCCTTCGCGGCCTGAAGGAGCGGTACGAGGTGCACCACGGCGTTCGGATCCAGGACAGCGCCATCATCAGCGCGGCCGACCTCTCCAATCGCTACATCACGGACCGGCAGCTCCCGGACAAGGCGATTGACCTGATCGATGAAGCGGCTGCTCGCCTGCGAATCGAGATCGACTCGATGCCCGCCGACCTCGACCAGCTGGACCGCGAGATCCGCCAGCTGGAGATTGAGCGCGAGGCGATCAAGCGCGATGACGACGACGAGAAGCTCGAAGACATCAACCATCGCATCGCCAGCCTGGAAGACGAGCGTGACGCACTCAAGACGCGCTGGAAGGAAGAGAAGGATCTGATCCAGACCGCCCGGCAGGCGAAGGAGCAGATCGATGAGCTCCGCGTCGAGGCTGAAAATCTGGAACGTGAAGGCAAGTACGATCGCGTTGCCGAAATCCGGTATGGCGACATCCCGGATCTGGAAAAACAGGCCGAAGAGGCGAACGAGAAACTGCAGGCGGTGCAGGAGGACGGTGCGCTGCTGAAAGAGGAAGTCGATGGTGAGGACATCGCCGAGATCGTGTCCAACTGGACCGGCATTCCGGTCTCTAAGATGCTGGAGAGCGAGCGGCAGAAGCTCGTCCGCATGGAGGAGGAATTGTCGCAGCGCGTCGTGGGTCAGCCGGAAGCCATCGAGGTAGTGTCCGACGCCGTACGTCGCGGGCGCACCGGGCTGCAGGAAGAAAACCGGCCCATCGGCTCCTTCCTGTTCCTCGGCACGACCGGGGTCGGCAAGACCGAACTCGCAAAAACCCTGGCCGCGTTCCTGTTCAACGATGAGGACGCGATGGTTCGCATCGACATGAGCGAGTATCAGGAGAAGCACACCGCCAGTCGCCTGATCGGCGCCGCGCCTGGCTACGTCGGGTATGAGGAAGGCGGACAGCTCACGGAGGCCGTCCGGCGGAAGCCGTATTCGGTGGTACTACTGGATGAGATTGAAAAGGCGCACCCGGAAATCTTCAACGTCCTGTTGCAGGTGCTCGACGATGGCCGCCTCACGGACAATCAGGGGCGCACGGTTGACTTTACGAACACGATCATCATCATGACCTCCAACATGGGTTCGGAGGTCATCACGGAGAAGATGGACAGCGTGGACGGCGGGTATTTGTCGGATCGTGAGCGCCAGGAGCTGGAAGATCATCTTCTCAAGATGCTTCGCAAGCGGCTGCGGCCGGAGTTCCTGAACCGGATCGATGAGGTCGTGACGTTCCGTTCGCTGAGCCGGACGCACATCCGCCAGATCGTCGAGCTTCAGTTCGACCGCATCGCAGGCATCGCGAAGAAGAGCCACAATCTCACGCTACATCTATCCGATGCCGCGAAGGACTGGCTTGCCGACCGCGGGTTCGATCCGGCCTTCGGCGCCCGTCCGCTCAAGCGAGTCATGCAGCGGCAGGTCTCCAACCAGCTGTCGAAGGAGTTGCTCGACGGTTCAGTCGAAGATGGCGATACCGTCCGGATTGACCTGGCCGACGAAAACGATCACCTCACGTTTGAAGCCGTCTCCCCGGGCGCCGATGGCGCGGAGGCCGCAGCCGAAACCGCCGAGCCGGGCGGCGATGGTGCGGTGAACGTGTAAAGCGAACCGGGTGAAAAGGTAGGATTCACGGAAGGGCTGCCGGTAACGGCGGCCCTTTTTTCGTTAGGGCGATGGGACGTTATGGCATTGGACCGTTGGATCTTTGGACCGTTGATCGTTGACGGCTGGGCCGAGGGTGGGGATTGGATTTGTCGTTTCGCCTGGTATCGCCGTCCACCCGACCCAATCCGACCCACCAAAACCGACCCACCAAAACCGACCCACGACACCCAAACAGCGAACACCCAAACCCCTGAACTCAGAATTTGCCGTGGCCGGTTCGGTCCCGACTTTTCGCTATCAAAGACAGGACATCCCGTTGCCTCAACCTCTGACCGCCCGTTCACAACATGTATCGATCCAACCCGACGTCCAGGAAATCATTCTCCGCCCGCCCCGCCTGGCTGTTTTTCTTATCGGCTGCTCTCGTTTTCGTCGGTGTCACCAGTAGCGGATGCCAGAAGGTGTCTGACATGAAACAGGCTGCGGAGGACGCATCCCGGGCGCTGGAGGACGCTCAAAGTGCCGCCAACTCGGAGGAGGCCGGGGAGCGCATGGGACAGGCCTTTCAGAAGCTGCGGGAAACGGCCGGCGGTGGCACCGTCGTACAGGCTATCGATTTTCGCAAGCTAAAACCCGTTCTGCCCGGCACGCTCGACGGAATGCAGACCGGGGACGTGACCGGGTCCCGTAGCAGTCAGATGGGGATGAGCACGTCGAAGGCCGAGGCGGTGTACCGCGCCGACGGGGAGCGGCGCGAGCGGATCACTGTCACCGTGACCGACATGGGCTCCATGAGTGGTCTGACGTCCCTGTCGAGTCGGGTGAGCGCCTGGACCGAGAGCGAAACGGAAAGCACGACCGGCTACGACCGCGGAACCACGATTGCGGGCTATGATGGGCGTGAAACGTTCCGGTCGTATGAAACCGGCGGGTCCACGGGCCGGCTCCAGTTTCTCGTGGCCGACCGATTTCAGGTGGAGGTGGACGGCCGGAATGTGCCGATGGATCGGCTGAAGGCAGCCGGGGAAGCGGTTGACATCGACGCGCTAACGGCGATGAAGGACGAGGGCGTGGGCGTCGACGACGGCAAACAGCAGGAGGTGGCAGATATGTACGCCGAGTTTCGCGAGGCCGAAGAAAGGAAACAGGCCGCGCCCGGCGACACGTCACCCGAACCAATAGCACCCGTGGAGGCAGCGGAGCTGAAGGCCCTTCTCCCCACGACGCTCGCCGGTCTCGACCGTGCGGAAATCCGTTCTCAGAAGCAGCCGATGGCTGAAAATCGATCGCTCCTGCGCGCCGCGGCGACATACACTGGCGGCGACAAGCGCCTCTCAGTCGAAGTCATCGATTACGCCCAGATCCTCACACCCGGTGGCGTCCTTCCCGGAGCCGCCTGGATGATGTATGATGTCGAAAAGGAAAGCGAAAGCGGCTACGAGCGAACGACGGAGATCCAAGGCTATCCGGCCAAGGAGACGATGCGCACTCGCGACACGTCGATTCGGAGTGACGTGCAGATGGTCGTGGAGGGCCGGTTCTACCTGAAGGTCGAAGGGCGAAACCTGACTATGGAGGAGGTGAAAGCCGCAATCGCTGATGTGGGACCGGCCCGCATCGCGGATCTCGCTCGCAGGGGAGCGTAGCGCCCGTACACAAAGGGTTCAACCAGTGCATGTCCGCGAGGGCCGGGTCCATGTGGACGGTCCTCGTTCTCGTCTGGCCCGTACTATTGCATCGCGGCCGCCCTGACGCCCGTTCCCCGGGCGTATTGCTGCATCCGAA
>JAAAOT010000058.1:0-12500 GCA_009908725.1 Bacteroidota bacterium
CGTCGTCCGCGAACTCGCCGACAACCGGGGACCGTCCACGCTGGACGACGTCCGCTACCTGGCCGACCGGGTCGGCAGAACCTTCCGGATCGACCCGGCCCGGGTGTACTGGATTATCCACTGGGGCGCCTTCTCGCACCCGGGAGGCCGCGGATCGAAAGAGCTGTTCCTGCGGGTCACCTTTCGCCGATCGGAGAGCGGCCGCTTGAGCTCCCCGTACTGGCGGGCCGTAACGAAAACAGACGTTCGAGAACTAACCGATCGTCGCTACCGCTTCTCCGCACCGGACCGGAGTACCGACACCGGCGACGTCGCTGCCAGCCCGGCTCCCGATGCGCCCGAATAAAAAAAGCGCCGCCTGTCTCCCACAGACAGACGGCGCGATACTCATCGGTTTCACCAGAGGACCCCACGGTGACCATCGAAGGCGGATGCCTGACGGCGTACTCCCGTCGAGCCCTCCTTCCCACACTCACACAACGTGGATGTAGGGAAAATTATTACAGGGGCACGCCGGTTTTTCCGATTTTGCACTGTTCCTCCGCCTCTGGTTCACGCCGAATGGCCCGGTGGGAGGCGTGCCGGGGAGCGTGCCGGCCGGGGGCGTGGACTCCGAGCGCGGACCTCGGCGCGGTAGAGGGCGCGAACCGGCTCTCTCATCGCTCACTCAGGGCGCGCCCAAGAGTACTTCCTCACTCCTTTCTTCGTCAGTCGCTCAGGGCGCACCCCAAGAGTACTTCCTCGCTCCTTCCTTCGTCAGTCGCTCAGGGCGCACCCCAAGAGTACTTCCTCGCTCCTTCCTTCGTCAGTCGCTCAGGGCGCAAGGCGTTCGAGGGTCCATCCGTTGTCATCCCGGCGGTAGCGAAGACGATCGTGGAGGCGGTTGGGGCGTCCCTGCCAGAACTCGACGGTTCGTGGCTTAACGACGTAGCCGCCCCAGTGAGGCGGTCGCGGCACTTCCCCCTCGCTGTATTCGCCTGACACTAGCTCCAGGCGCTTCTCAAGGACCTCTCGGCTGTCAATGACCCGGCTCTGGGGGGACGCCCACGCACCGAGCTGGCTGCCGTGCGGGCGGCTGTCAAAGTAGTCGGTGGACTCCTCCTCTGGTAGCTTCTCGACTTCACCCTCGATCCGTACCTGGCGCTCCAGCGGTTCCCACCAGAAGACGAGCGCCGCGTGCGGATTCGAACTGATCTGGCGGCCTTTCTGGCTTTCGTAGTTGCTGTAGAACACGAATCCTCGTTCGTCCACTCCCTTCAGCAGAACGATCCGTGCCGCCGGGCGACCGAGCTCATCGGTCGTGGCGAGCGTCATCGCGTTCGGCTCCTCGACTTCCGCCTCCAGCGCTTCGTCGAACCACGTTTCAAATTGCTCGATGGGCTCCGCCCGTACGTGCTCGCGATCGAGTTCGTGCTTGGCGTATTCCTGTCGCAGATCCGCTATGCTCATGCGTGCGTCGTTGGTGTCGTAAAGAGGGTGGATCGGCTCAACGACCCGCGCGAGGCGACCGTTTCTTTCCACCCCGGTCGTTGCAAGGATCGCACGTATGTCCGAGCGAAGACACACCCTGACGCTCCGTTCCCGTGCGCGTCCCCTCCTACCACCAGATCTCCATGCGGAGGCCCCGACCGTTCACCGGGGGATCGTCCTCCGGTACGCGGCGCGCCGTGCCGGACATCATCCGGGCGGCGCTCCAGCAGACGGCATGCGCGTCCAGCACGTCGTCCACGCCGACGTCTCCGCCGGCATATCGTTCGACGGCCTCACCGATGTCGGGATAGAGTTGGTCCGCGAGCAGCTCCCGTCTGATTCGTCGCCCGTCCTCATCGTGTTTGCTCGCCTCAACCGAGGTCCCGCCGTTCATTTCGTAGAAGGCGAGCTCCGGGTGAACCTCTCGGACGCGCTGCTGTCGCTCCGGCGTAACCGTCGAGGCGACCTCTCGCATCTTGGGTAACAGATGAAAAGCCTGGATGGTGATCCCCGGCGCATCATCGGCGGTGCCCGTGTGGAGCGCACGGGCCTCGTCGTACGTTTCGGCATCGAGTGCGGCGTACGCCGGCGCGGAGAACACGCTGCTACTCCGTGGATAGCCGAGAAGGGCGCGCGCCGCCCGGTCGCACGCACGGCCGCCCGACGCCGCACGGTCCGGCAACCCGATGACCATGTCGACCCCGACGAAGCCGGGCGCCTCCGGGGCGTCCAGGGCCGCTTCGAGGGTGGGAACGATGCGCCGCCGGCAGGTGCCATCGGCCGGTCGGTAGAAGACGGCGAACCAGCCCGAACGAAACCCGTCCAGCCCGGCAACCCAATCGGATGTGTCGACCGTCTGGCTCATTCCTCGTCCGATCCCCTCCGGTCGAACAACCACTGATAGGCCGCTGCAAACTCGCGCCGCCAGAACCACTCGGCATGCTGGCCGTCTGCCCGAATGTGGGATACGAGGTGAGTCCCTCGGTCGAAGCCGGCCTCCTCCAGATCGTTAACCATCCGGCGGTGATCCTTCACGTAGACGCTGTCCGGGTCGTCGCCCACCGTCTCCAGGGCTCCGCTCATCATGTAGATGCGCGTGTCGGACGCCACGGGCCGATCTCTCGGGATCTCGTCGTATACCTCCGGGGCAAACCAGTACGCCGGCGAGAATATACCGGCCTTTCCGAACACGTCCGGGTATTCGAACATGGCATAGGTTGATATCAACCCGCCCATGCTTGATCCCATGATGCCCGTGTGCCTGCGTGCCGGCTTCGTCCGATACGTGGAGTCAATCCGCGGCTTCAGGGTTTCGACCAGAAACCGTACGTACGCGTCGCCTTCCCCGCCCGCATCCAACGAATCGTTCACCCAGGGCGAGTACTCATCCATCCGCCGGTCGCCGCCGTTGTCGATCCCGACGACGATAATGCCGGGATCCCCCGCGGCGTGCAATGAATCGAGCGTCTCATCGATGCCCCACTCGCCCGCGTAACTTGTGGCGGCGTCGAACAGGTTCTGACCGTCGTGCATGTAGAGCACCGGATACCTCCGTTCGGAGTCGTCGTAGCCCGGGGGGAGGTAGATCCACACGCGGCGCTCTCGGTCCAGCGGCGTCATGCGCATCGCCCGATCGAGGACCGAGACGGAGCCGGTCGCCGTCGAGTTGGGAAACGGCCACGGTCGATCCGGATTGCGCCAACCCACGATGGTGGAAGCGTAGGTTACGCCGCCATCCTCCGGAACGGTCACCTCCCGATTTCCGAGGTCGTCCCCCGCTTCGTCGACCTCGACGTATTCCCATGAGCCGAGAGTAAACTTGAACTGCACCGGGCCGGACGGCAGGTCGGACAGGGTGATCTCGTACGTCCCGTCGTCCTGCTCGGAAAGGCGATATTCGGTTTCGCCCGGTTCCCAGTCGTTGAACGTACCGGCGATATAGATGTCGGCGTTGTCGGGGATGGTGTCGGCAACAGTAACTTCAAAGCGTGCGCCGCTCGGCGGGGCCACCTGGCCCTGATTGCAAGCCATCATGATGATGAGGAAGAGCACTCCAGCGAGCAGAGGCGCAACCCGGTATCGAACCACCGGATCACGGCCGCCCTCCGCAGCGCCGATACGGGGACAGGGGTAGAAATAAGAACGCATACGAGCACAAAGCGGGCAGAAGTCGTGAAGATGGGATGTGTAGGGTCGGAAATTCGCGATGCAATTGCACATCCACATCCATCGCTCCTCCCCCGCTTTTCAGCATTTACCGATTCTCCCCAACCTTCCACTTTGTATTAGGTTAACATGCGGTGCGCCGGTATTTTCGGATTGCCGGCATCGCATCTACCGCAGAACAGCTCCCGTGAGTTATGAAACTGCCGTTCGTGCTGGCCAGCCGATTTGTCGCCGGCGAAACGCTGGAATCGGCCCTGCCCGTCGTCGATGAGTTGAACGCGAAAGGCCTTCACGTCGCTCTCGACCTTCTGGGAGAGCACATTCACGACCGGGACAAGGCTCTCCGCGCACGCGACGCGTACATCGACCTGGTAAACACGATGGCGGAGCTGCCGACAGCGAATCTGCGCAACCGGATCTCGATCAAGCTGTCGATGATGGGGCAGATGATCGACGAATCGTTCTGCCTCGACAACCTGCGCCGGCTCCTCGACATTGCGTCGTCAAAGGACATTTTCGTCCGGCTCGACATGGAGGACTCCGACCTGGTGCAGTCGACCCTCGACATCTTCGAGACGGTTTACCCGGATTATCCGAACCACGTTGGCCCGGTCCTACAGGCGATGCTGAAACGGACGGATCAGGACATCGACCGCATGTGCGAGCTTGGCGCGAGCGTACGGCTCTGCAAAGGCGCATACGGCGAGCCGGCATCCGTCGCCTACCAGGAAATGGATGTCATCCGGGCTCGCTTCATCGACTACATGGAGCGGCTGCTGGAGCACACAGACTATTCAGGCATCGCCACGCACGACGACCAGCTCATCGACGCCACGAAGGCGTTCGCAGTCCGGCAAGACATCTCACCGGAAACGTTCGAGTTCCAGATGCTCTACGGACTCCGCCCGGAGACGCAGGAAGACATGGCGGCGCAGGGCTACAACATGATGGTCTACGTACCCTACGGCACGGAATGGTTTCCGTACTTCTACCGACGGCTCCGTGAACGCAAGGAGAACGTGTTCTTTATCCTCCGCAACCTGTTCCGTTCGTGACGGCGCAACAGGCAGCATGGCCGGACCACGCGTCCGTTCCGTGGGGGAGCGTCTCACGTGAGACAGAAACGTAACGTGCGATGCAGAGGGACTCGCCGGGACTGTCGTGCTGTTCTCTTCCTGCGACCCAGTGAAGTGAAAAAGGGCCGACCATGTGTCAGACGTGGCGGCCCTTACATCTTTCTATGTCGCGGCTGGATTCACTTTACATGTCTCGGCTGAATCCACCCGCGACGGATCTGCCTACCGAACGCGGATGCGCTGGCCCGGCTGGAGGCTCGACCCACGAATCTCGTTGAGGTTCTTGATCCGCTCCACTGACGCCCGGTGACTCCGGGCGATCTTCCACAGGGTGTCCCCCGACCGCACGGTGTAGTAGGCTCCTTTCGACGCCTCCTCCGAGTCGGCCTCGGCAATCATCCCTCGTGCAGCTTCGGCGGACCGCCCCGCGACGGTCACACGATTCGTGACGGCACGAAGTCCGCGTGTGCGCGCCAGGACCCGATCGATGAGCCGGTGCTGGTCCGTCGTGTTGACATCTCCCGAAAGCGTCAGACGGCCGCTTCGGACGGTCGCCTGGAAGTCAAACAGGCGGAGGTCATCTTGCTTGGCCAACGCCTGTACCACGCGCGCTTCCGTGCTCGCGTCCGAGAGACGCTGCTCGAGCGACCGCGCGGAGGCATTGATCATCTTGGCGGGCTGAACGCGCTCGGCATCAACGGCCTGCGTGGATGGCTCCGGTGCACTCAGTGCCGTCTCCGGGTCCGGGGCGGGCGGCGGCTGGAGCGTCTCCGAGTCGAACTCGCATCCGGTTAAGAGAGCGACGAGCAAGCAGGCCGTGGCGGCGAAGGGGGGGAACGACGTCAAACGCATGAAGAAGGGGGCGTGCGAAGTGAAACCGTGGGAGTACCGAAGGTAAGAGCAAATCTCGTGCAAATCTACCCGTTTTCCCATCTCACACGAGCTTTTAAGGTTTCGCTGTCGCTGGCTGGGAAGCCGTTCGGGCCGACTCCGGCTCTACGCGCCCGTTTTCGGCGAGCCAGCGCTCCGCATCAATGGCGGCCATGCAGCCGGTGCCGGCGGCGGTCACGGCCTGGCGGTACTCGTGGTCCTGGGCATCCCCGGACGCAAATACACCGGGAACGTTGGTGTAGGTCGAATCCGGTCGCGTGATGATGTAGCCGTTATCGTCCGTATCGAGCCAGCCCGTGAAGGGATCGGTATTCGGCGTGTGCCCGATGGCCAGGAACAGCCCGGTCACCTCATCCATGACGCGGGTTTCGCCCGTTTCATTATTGATGACCTCGATGCCTTCAACCTGGTTCTCGCCGAGGACATCGACGACTTCGGTATTCCAGACGAACTCAATCTTTTCATTTTCGAAGGCGCGCTCCTGCATGATCTTCGAAGCGCGGAGTTCGTCCCGGCGGTGGAGTACGTATACCTTCTCGGCGAACTTCGTCAGGAACGTGGATTCTTCCATCGCGCTGTCCCCTCCGCCAACGACAGCTACCGTTTCGCCGCGGAAGAACGAACCATCGCACGTAGCGCAGGCTGTCACGCCCTTCCCGATGAGTCGCTGCTCGTTTTCGAGCCCGAGGTACCGGGCGGATGCTCCCGTCGAAATGATGACGGTCTGCGCGTAAACGGGCGTTTCCTCATCAACCAGCAGGCGAAACGGCCGCTCCGAAAAGTCGACGTGCGTAACGGTGCCGTAGCGAGCGTCCGTGCCGAAGCGCTCGGCCTGTTCCTGGAACCGCTCCATCATCTCCGGGCCGAGGATGCCGTCCGGGAAACCCGGGTAGTTCTCCACGTCCGTGGTGGTAGTAAGCTGTCCGCCGGGCTGCGGCCCCATGTACACGAGCGGCTCGAGGTCGGCGCGGGCGGCATAAATCGCGGCGGTCCATCCCGCCGGGCCCGTCCCGATGATCACGACGTCGTGCATCTCGGCGTCCGCGAAATCGATACCGTCGAATGCTGACAGATCGGGCGTGATGGGCGCGCCATCTCCGGTGGTTCCGTTTGTGGTGGCGTTGGGGTCTGAAGTGACAGCCATGATGGGAGTCGTCTGAATCGTGGTTTGCCGGCGGACAGACACCGGAACGCCGGTGCGAGCATGGAGGCAGGCACCGGCATCCGGGGACGGTCCGTCTTATGCGTTGTCGCGCGGGCCGTTAAGCAGGCTGACCGCTGAGCGCTTCGAGCTTCTTCGCGAGCGCGCTCTTGCCCATCGCGCCGACGAGCTGCTCTTCGACTTCGCCGTTCTTGAAGAAGAGAAGCGTCGGAATCGAGCGAACGCCGTACTCCTGGGCGATCTTCGGGTTGTTGTCCACGTCCAGTTTCCCAACCTTCGCCCGGCCTTCAAAGTCGTCGGCCAGGTCTTCAATGATCGGCGCGATCTGGCGGCAGGGTCCGCACCACGTCGCCCAGAAGTCGACCAGAACGGGCTGGTCAGCGTTCAGTACTTCGTCTTCGAAATTATCGTCTGTCAGCGTTACGACGTTCGGATTGTCAGCCATAGTTTCAGTTTCACTTGCAGAGAAAGAAGTCGGGCCGGATAGCGTATGCATGAACCTCCGTTGCTCAACAACGGTTTCTTCCGCACCCGACATTTATCGCATTTATACGATGAACAAGGAGCGTGCCGCATCCCCGGCTGCGTGCTGCGCGCATCTGTTCATGCCACTCCGACAGCCCGCTGGCAGAGCGGAAGCGGAAACCCGACGGAATTGGCGGGTTACGCGTTCATTTTGTCCGGGATGGCGGATTCGTAGGTGCTCGCGAGGCGATCTACTGGCACGTTGAGAAGGGTCGCACCGCCGAGCTCCATCCGCAGGTGATCGCCGCCGACCGTTCCGACGCGATGCACGCCGATGCCCGGGTGTTCGGCAAGGAGGCGTTCAGCCCGATCGGCGTCGTCCGCCGTTGTGGAGAACGCGATGCGGGACTGCGCCTCGCCGAAAAGAACCGCATCGGTTCGGAGGTCGTCGGCGGTTCCGAGGTCAACTTTCGCCCCCACGCCGCCGTGGATCGCCGACTCGGCGAGGGCCACGGCAAGACCCCCGTCGGATACGTCGTGGGCGTGATGTACGCAGCCATCCCGAATTAGAGTCAACATGGCGTCCTGCACCGCTCGTTCTTCCTCCAGGTTGAGGTGCGGTGCGTCGCCGGTGGTCATCCCGTGGAGGGAGGCCAGGTACTCCGACCCACCGATGTCATCGCGGTGCGTCCAGGCGTCCGGCGTCAGCAGGAAGAGAACGTCGCCCTCGTCCTGGAATGCGGATGTCGTGCTGTGCTCGGTGACATCGTCGACAATGCCCAGCATGCCGATTGTCGGGGTCGGGAAGACGGCGCCCTCCGGATGTTCGTTGTAAAACGACACGTTGCCGCCGGTCACCGGCGTTTCCAGCGCTTCGCACGCGTCACTCATTCCCCGGATGGCCTGCTCGAATGTCCAGTAGACTTCCGGCTTGTACGGATTGCCAAAGTTCAGGCAGTTCGTGATCGCCATCGGGCGTCCGCCGGCGCAGGTTACGTTTCGAGCGGCTTCGGCGACGGCAATCTGGGCACCGCGTCGCGGATTCAGGTACACGTACCGGCCGTTGCAGTCCGTTTTTACAGCCAGACCGCGGTCGGTTCCTTTCACGCGCACGACCGCAGCATCACTCGGTCCCGGGCCGACCACCGTGTTCGTGCGAACCATCGTATCGTATTGCTCGAACACCCATCGCTTTGATGCAATATTTGGAGCCGCCAGAAGCCCGACCAATGCGTCTTCGGCCGTTTCGGCCGTCACGTCCTCCACGCTCGAGGCGTCGAAGGCGCGGGTCGCGGCGAGGTAGTTCGGCTCTTCCGTCTCCCGTTCGTACACCGGGGCACCCTCTCCCGCCGCCAGGTGATGCGGATCCAGGTCGGCGACGACGTCACCGTGCCAGAATACGCGCACGCGATCGGTGTCGGTCACCTCACCGATGTGCTGCGCGTTCAGGTCCCATTTCTCGAAAATTGCCTTCAGTTCCTCCTCGCGTCCCTTCTTGCAAACGATCAGCATGCGCTCCTGGCTCTCGGAGAGCATGATCTCGTACGGCGTCATCTTGCTCTCCCGCACCGGCACCCGGTCGAGGTGTAGGTCCATCCCCGTGCCGGAGGAGGCCGTCATTTCGAAGGAAGAACTGGTGATCCCGGCGGCACCCATGTCTTGGATGCCGGCCACGACCTCCGCCTTCAGGGCTTCGAGCGTCGCCTCCAGAAGGAGCTTTTCCTGAAAGGGGTCTCCAACCTGGACGCTGGGGCGTTTCTCCTCGCTTTCCTCCGAGATCTCCTCCGACGCGAAGGTAGCGCCGTGAATGCCGTCGCGGCCCGTCGACGAGCCGACGATGTAGACCTGGCACCCTGCTTCGTCTGCGGCGGCGCTGGCGATCCGATCCGAGTCGACGATCCCGACGCTCATCGCATTGACCAGGGGATTCCCCTCGTACGCGTCGTCGAAGTATACCTCGCCCGCCACGGTGGGTACGCCGAAGGAGTTGCCGTAGTCGCCGATTCCGCGCACGACGCCGTCGAACAGGTAGCGCACACGCGGTTCCTCCAGCGACCCGAATCGCAGGGAGTTGAGCGCGCAGATGGGCCGGGCGCCCATCGTGAAGATGTCCCGGTGAATGCCGCCGACTCCCGTTGCGGCCCCCTGGTACGGCTCGACAGCCGACGGGTGGTTGTGCGACTCAATCTTGAACGCGACGCCGAGCCCTTCCCCGATGTCCACGAGGCCCGCATTCTCTTCTCCCGCTTCCACGAGTAGCTGGTCGCCCTCGTTCGGAAGCGTCTTCAGGAGCGCAAGCGAGTTCTTGTAGGAGCAGTGCTCGCTCCACATGACCGAGTAAATGCCGAGCTCGACGAACGTCGGCGTGCGGCCCAGTGCGTCGACGATCCAGTTGTATTCCTCTTCCGTGAGACCATGCTCGATCGCAAGGTCAAGATCCACGTCTGGAACGTGCGGGGTCGATTCAGCCATGTGCAAAAAGGTCGAACGTGCAGGAAAGTGGCGACAATGCCTTCGACGACGGTCGAAGACTGCAGGGGATACCCACAGGATAGGTACGGATCGCGAGGTACGCAAAGGAACGGAAGCTTCCGAGACAAACAATCCATGAAGCGCGAGACCAGGCAGACGGGCGGCGCAGTCGGCCGCGTTACCGTGAAAACGGCCCGACCTGCCCGCCCCCCACCTTAAATGCATCCCCCGTTTCCACGTATATACAGAAGAGGCTATGTATCTTTTTGGAAATTAGAACCCCTGGTCACGCACATTTTCCTGGATGGATCGCCCCGACGTTCTTTTTTCGGCGCCCAGCGCCTGGCTACCACGCATCGTCGGTGGCATGGCGCTGCTGGCAATCATGCTCTCGTCAGCACCTGCGGACGCTCAGTTCCGCATTCTGGATCCCGGCCGCTTCAGCATCGCCGCGGGCGCAACCGTACACCGCCTCGATGACCTATCATCGGCCGCGGACATGGAAGCGGCGACGGGGTATCATCTCGGTGGGTTTTATGATCGATCGTTCAATGTCGGGCCGGCCGTCCTGTCGGTGGGTTCCGGTGTCGTTTTCCGCCGGGTGGGTGCATACACGTTTCACGGTCGGGTCCCGTCCGATCCATCGGCACGGCTTCTGAATGGCCGATCCTTCACGATCTACGCGTTCGACGTGCCGCTTACCCTGCTGTACGCGTACGACGCCTTTCAGCGGGTACAGCCCTACGCATTCGCCGGACCGCGCGTGTCGATTCTTCGCGGTGAACGCGACCTTGATACGATACTCGAAGACATCGTCGCTTCGGCCCAGGTGGGCATTGGCGTGGACGTGCCCGTACCCGGTGTTTCCGGCCTGGTGGTGGCACCAGAAATGTCCTACGCCCGTGACCTGTCGAACGTAGTGAAGGAGAACGCGTCGCTGCGTTTCGCGCGTTTGACCGACGACGGTTTCGGCGGTAGCAGCGTGGCGCTCCGTCTCCGCATCTACCTTCCGTTTTAGTCGACAGCGATCTTCCGCCGGTCTGACGTCTTTTGGGCCGGTGTACATCGTTCGAGCAATCTTGCCCCCTTCACTTATTTCTACACAACGCCCGTTTTTACATGCATCACGAGACCCGCTTCTGGCGCACGAGGATGAGCGGTACGCTCCTCGTGCTTTTTGCCATTTCCGCTCTTTTCCTCTCCGGTTGCGACACCACCGTCAATGAAACCACGACACCCGAACAACCTTTCGACGCCACCGGCACGCTCTCCGGGCGCGTCATTGACCGGGTCACGTCCGTGCCTGTCTCCGGTGCGCTGATCCGCGTCGACGCACAGGAAACGCTCAGCGCTCGGACCGGGAGCGGTGGTGCATTTTCGATTTCCGGTCTACCCGCCACGCGCTCGGAGGGTGGGTCGACGGCATCGGGCACATACAACCTCCACGTGGCCACCCCGACAGGCAGTCCCTACCGTGAGTTCTACACCGCCGAAGTCGAGCTCGTCTTCGGGGGGGCAGGCAACGGCGAGATTGGTTCGGGGCCGGGGACCAACCTCGGCGCCAGCGTAACCTTTCCGCTCTCGAAACTCAACGGGTCGCTCACCGGCTCGCTTTTCACGGTCTCCGACTTTAACGGCGATGAGCTTCCCCTGATCGACCAGGAGGTTGTGCTCTATCAAGACCTTGACCTCCGGTATACCGCCGACGGCAGCGGCGTTGACAGCGACCGCGTTCGCGTTGCGTCGACGCGTACGGGCACCGACGGCTCCTTCTCCTTCGACAACGTCGAGGAAGCCGCCAGCTACGACATCGAGCTCGCCTTCGACGGCGCCCCCGGACAGCAGCTCCGCTCCGGCACCCTCGATCCAGGCGAGAACCCGTCGCGCACGTTCGAACCGATCGACGTGTCCTCGACGATCCCGGACTTTACGGCGACACTCGTGTCCCCAAACCGCAGGGCAGACGTCGACACCGCAGAACCCGAGTTCATCATCGCATTCAATCGGCCGGTGGCTGCAAACGCATATACGACACCGGGTGACCCGTTGTCAACGAGCGGTCCGGCCAACATCACCGACGACATCTTCATCGACGGTACCGGTAGCGAGGGGCCGACTCCGAAGGCCCGCCGCACCGACGATGAGATTGCCGTCAACGTCGCCTTCAACAGCACACGGGATACCCTGACGATCACGCCCGTCGACCCACTCCAGGACGGGACCGAGTACCAGCTCGATGTCGGTGGCCTCTTCAATGACAGTGCAGGCTTCGTGGACGAATACGGTCGCGGCATAGATCGCCTCCCCGGCGGTGCCGAAATCAACTTCTCCATCGGCATCAATACCGATACGCCGGATGCGCCGAACGTTAGCGTCACTGACGTGACGCCGGAGGATCGCGACTACTTCAGCGGTAGCGTGACGGCGCGTCTCGAGTTCACGCCCGGCGACAATTCCGTTCCCGTCCGCGAGTACGAGATCTACCGCCGCACGGCCGACACGGACGACGCGCCGGGCGTCGGTGACGACGACTTTGAGCTCGTCACAACCGTGAGTGCCACGAACACCTCGTTCGGCGTGATCACTGCGACCAATAGCGCCACCGGTTCGCCCTTCTACGGCGACGACGGTAGCGATTACGAGCCGGTCGCCTGGTACTTCCGCGCCATCAGCATCAACGGCGTTGCGGGCGAAGCCTCCAGCATCATCGAGGTCGGCGACAATGTCGGCGTCGGACTCACCAGCACCACGTACCTCGACACTGACGCCGACGGCACATACGACGCGCTTCGCCTGAG
>JAAAOT010000058.1:20000-28629 GCA_009908725.1 Bacteroidota bacterium
TTTCCCCTCTCTGGCATTGAGTTTCCGCGAAGGACGGACCCCGGCTCCGGGAAGCGCCTTTAGAGGCTCTCCCCCGCCTCCTCCTTCGTTCCTTGGCCTGCGACACGCTCGTTCTTCATATGTCTTCTTCGTCGTTCTTCTCCCGCACTTCGGACTGGCTTCGGTCGCTCGCCCGGAATCCCTATTTCTGGTCCGGCCTGGGCGGACTCGTCGTCGTTGCCACCGGCGTCTACTTTCTGTTCAACGCCTTACTCATGCCATCCTACACCCGGCATGATGCGGCGATACAGGTGCCGGACGTGATGGATCTTCCCTTTACGGAGGCAAAAGAGACGCTCCTTCGACACGATCTTGCCGTTGAGCGCCAGGTGGGGAGATTCAATCCGCGCGTTCCGCAGGACCACGTCGTCGATCAAAACCCGCCGGCCAGTTCCAACGTGAAGCCCGGACGCCGGGTGTATCTCACCGTCAATAGCGGCACGGCGCCGACCGTGTCTGTCCCGGATCTGACGGGTACGTCGCTGCGAGAGGCCCGAAATCGGCTCATGAGTCTGGGCCTCGACGTCGGGGAGGAGCAGGTGGACTCCATCCCCTCGCCGTACGCGCGGACTGTCACCCGCCAGGCGCCCGAACCCGGCGATTCGCTCAAGAAGGGGTCGTCCGTCGATATCTGGTACAGTCGCGGTCTCGGCGACGAGCGCGTACCCGTGCCGAACGTTCGTGGCTTGCGCGTTGATTCCGCGGAAGCACGACTCCTTCGACAGCGACTCCGTAGCGTCGTGATCGATCCGACGCCGGCCGACGAAGATGACGGGACCGCACCGGAAGAATCTGAGACCGGTACCGATCAGGAGGCCGAAGTGGAAGAAGACCCCAAATCTCGCCTCTGGGTTCGGCAGCAGGGACTCGATCCGGGCGTTCGCGTGCGTAGCGGTACGGAGGTGCGCCTCTTTGTGACGCCGGACTCCACGGCGGTTCCGGCTCCGAGCGAGACGCCCTCGGCCCCGTCGGCCGATACGACAGAAGCAGAGGCGTCCCAAAACGAGGACGATCTGTCCTTCTAATACGGAGCCACCATAGTAGAACAAAGTGAAAGGGCCGCTTCCCCACCGGGAACGGCCCTTCTCTCTGGCTTCTCTGATCGTGCACGTCGGCGGCCGGAGACTAGCGGGTCTGCATCTTCGCCCGCGCGTACCGTCTATTGGTCCTGCTATTGGTCCTGAATAGAGACGCGAAAGTCGCCGTCGGTAGCGACCTGTACCTGTTCGTCGTGCTTTGTCTGAATCAGGCGCCCCGTGTAATCGGGCTGGATGGGATACTCGCGATGCCCGCGATCCACCAGAACGACCAGCTGGATGGAGGAGGGTCGGCCGTACTGAATCACCGCATCGAGCGCGGCGCGGGCCGTTCGCCCGGTAAACAGCACATCGTCCACGAGGATCACGTCGCGTCCGTCGACGTCGGTACCTTCCTTCGACGCTGCCGGCCGCTCGGCGCCATCCGGTTGATCATCGCGATATGGCGTCGTGTCGAGGTCGTGCACTGGAACGTCATGGCCTTCGATCTCCGCGATTTCCTCTGCGAGGGCCTCTGCGAGGGGAACGCCGCTTTCGCGAATGCCGAACAGTTCAAGCGTGCCTGCTCCCCGGTTTCGTTCGACGATTTCGTACGCGAGGCGGCGGAGCGTCCGGCGGATGCGCCGGGGCGACATGATCTCGACGTTCGGCATGAACTACGACGGGCAGGACGGATGGGGTGAGAGATGGGCACGCGCAAGCGAGTTTCCTACGACCCCGAGGCCTCAGCGGGCTCCGGCTCATCGTCGCTAGCACGGTTCGGACAGTTCTCCCGAATGCAGTGGCCGTACATGTTCAGCGAGTGGTGCTTGATCTCGAACTCGTAGATCTCGGCGACCATCTCTTGAATGCTCTGCAGGCGCGGATCGCAGAACTCGAAGAGCTCATTGCAATCCATGCAGATCAGGTGGTCGTGCTGCCAGTAGCTGTACGCCCGCTCATACTTCGCCTGATTCTTGCCGAACTGGTGGCGAACGACAAGCTCGCACTCCATCAGCAGTTCCAGTGTGTTGTACACGGTTGCTCGGCTCACGCGGGTGCCGTCCTGCTTGAGCCGCAGGTACAGTTCATCGGCATCGATGTGATCGTCCGTCTTATAGATCTCCTCGAGCACCGAGAAGCGCTCGGGCGTCTGGCGCTTATTCCGCTTTTTGAGAAAAGCCTCGAAGATCGATCGCACTTCGTCGAGCTTTTGCTGCGGCAACGTCGACATGAGCGTCCGTGTGAAACCTGGAGTAGCAAAAATAGACGGGCCGGGGCCGGCCATCTACGCCGCCCGAGATCCGTGTCGGGTGAACCGGTGCTCGAACATGGGGTTCCTGCTCAGCCCTCCGTCCTGGCGGCTGCAAGCAGCCTGTTTACGTCCGACTGAACGCGAGCCTGGATGGCCGAAATCGACGCTGTTCCGTCCAGCCGAAGAAACCGGTCGGGCTCCTGCCGGGCGAGGCGATCATATGCCGCAGCGACCCGCTCGTAGAAGCCATCCGAGGCTCCCTCCATGCGATCCGGACCGGCGTCGGAGCGGTTTCGGCGCGCAAGCGCGGTTCCGGCGTCGACCTCGACGAGGTACGTGCGGTCTGGAACGAGCCCCCCGGTCGCACGCTGATGAAGACTGTTCAGCCAGTCGATGTCCACGTCTTCCACGGCGACATCCCGGCCCGCCCCCTGGTATGCGGTGCTCGAATCGTAGAACCGGTCGCAGATGACGATGCGGCCTTCGTTGAGCGCCGGCCGGATCTTTTCCCGGCAGAGCTGCGCCCGGGCCGCGGAGAAGAGCAGCAACTCGGCCATCGGCTCGACCTGCACGTCCTCATTCAGAAGCAGAGACCGAATCTTTTCCGACAGATCGGTTCCGCCCGGCTCCCGCACCATGAGCGGGTTCTGCCCCGCCTCCGACAGGTAGTCGTGTAGCAGACGGGCCTGCGTGCTCTTTCCACTTCCGTCGATTCCCTCGAATGATATCAGCACTATAGAGTCGGTATTCGTACATGAAGCGGGCCCAACGGGGCGCCAGAGCCCGAGCGATACGGAACGCTGTTCTGATCCGGAGGTAACGCCTTTCCATGAAGGGGTCTTGAGGTTCACCACACGGCACTTTCCAGCGAAACCGTCGTTCCACGTCCTCCGAAAACCCTACCGGGCACGCGTCCGGTGCGCACACATTCACAACGAAAAGACGATGTTCAGACGCATGGTCTCTTCTTGCAACTGAACGGACGTGCGCAGTATAATGAAGCAACTCCACGCCCCCGGCCGGTCCTGACCGGTCTGGCGGCCCTCCGCACAACGTGCTCCCCCGACGAACCAGCAACCGGCGCGACATGAGCATGTTCGACTTCGGCTTCGACGATCACGAGGACTCGGCCTACGAGTCCCATGTGCGTGAACTCGTCGCGTCCTACGAGGACGACCCGGATTCCTACTTCGACTCCAGTGCTCTCGAGGACATTGCGTCGTACTATTTCGAGCGCGGGAAACTGGAAAAGGCCCTGGAGGTGATCGACCACCTCTTGCATCTGCACTCGTATACCTCCGATGGGTGGATGCGTCGCGGCATTCTGCTGAACAACCTGGGCCGGCATGAGGAAGCGCTCGAAGCCTATCGCGAAGCGCTTTCGCTGAATCCCGTCGACACGGAAACGCTCATCAACCAGGGCATCACGCTCGATAGTCTCGGTCGCACCGACGAAGCGCTTGCGTCGTACGACGAAGCCCTCTCGATCAACCCCCGCCACAGCGAAGCGCTCTTCAATCGCGGCATTACCCTGGAGCGGAATGACCGGCTCGAAGACGCCGTGGAGGCGTTCCGGGCCTGCGCAGACCTTGATCCGGAGCATCCGGAGGTGTGGTACGAACTCGGCTACTGCTACGACCGGCTCGAGCACGACGAGCAGAGCGTCGACTGCTATGATCAGCACCTGGACGTCGACCCGTACTCCCAGGATGCCTGGTACAACCGGGGGATCGTGCTCAACCGCATGGGCCGATTCGAGGACGCCGTCTCGAGTTACGAAATGGCGATCGCCATCCAGGACGACTTCGCGTCCGCGCACTACAATCGGGGAAATGCACTCGCCAACCTGGGCGCGCTGGAAGAGGCCGTCGACAGCTATCAGCGGGTTCTCGAACTGGAAGGACCGGATGCGGCGACGTATTATAATATCGCGCTCGCGTACGAAGAGCAGGAAGCCTTCGACGAGGCCTTTGACTACTACGAACAGGCCCTCGACGAGGAATCGACCTATCCGGAGGCCTGGTACGGCCTCGGCAGCTGCTACGACGCCTACGGTCAGTTCGACTCGGCGATCGACTGCTTCGAGCGGTCCATCGAGCTGGATCCCGGATCGCCGAAGTTCTGGCGGGCGAAGGCGGATTCCGCCTACAAGGCCGGCCGCGTAAATGCGGCGCTCGATGCATATCGGAATGCGGTCGACCTCGACGATACCAACGAGCATGCCTGGGTCGGATATGCAGAAACGCTTTTCGAGTCGGAACGCCCGGAGAAAGCGCTCGAAGCCTATCGTCAGGCGCTGCAACTGGCCCCGGACTCCGCCGGTACGTACTTCCGCCAGGCCAAAGCCCTGCTTGCCCTCGGACGAGCTGATGAAACGATCCGCTCGCTGAAAACCGCCTTCCGGTTGGATCCGGCAACCAAGGAGGAATTCCGTTTCGCCTATCCCGACCTCTACCGCAACGACCAGGTTCGCCAGATGCTGGGGCTGGAGCGACGCTGAGTCCGTCCCGTGACGGGGCCGTCGCTCCCGCGTTCACGTCGCAATCGATAGGCCGGTGCCCGCTCGCACCGGCCTTTTTCCATGTCTCCACGCCGCTTTCTTTCCCCGCCCGCTTTACCATGATCCGTACGCTGCTCCGCTTTTTCGCCTCCGGCCTTCTCATGGGCGGTGCCGACATCATTCCGGGCGTCAGCGGCGGGACAATGGCGTTGATTGTCGGCGTGTACGAACGCCTCGTCGCGGCGGTGTCGTCAGCGACGTCGCTGGCAGTGGCGCTGGCCCGCTTCAACGTGGACGAAGCCCGCAATCATGCTCGGGCCATTCCGTGGATCCTCGTGCTACCGCTCGGAGCCGGTATACTGGTCGCCGCCGCCGTAGGCGCGCGAACCATTCCGCCGCTCATGGAGGCATACCCCCAGCAGATGAACGGGCTATTCCTCGGGCTCGTCGCGGCGTCGCTGGTGATTCCGGCCCTCCGCATCAAGGAGTTTCGCCCGGTGTATGCTGTGACAGCGGCTGCCTTCGGCGTCGTCACCTTCTTTCTGGTCGGCCTGCCCGTTTTCGGAGCGGAAAACCCCGGCCTGCTCCGCGTCTTCGCGTCGGCTGCGGTCGCGATCTGCGCGATGATCCTTCCGGGCATCAGCGGCGCATTTCTCCTGAAAGCCCTGGGCATCTACGAGCCAACGCTGGAAGCCCTGAACGGCGTAATCGAGCTCAACGCTTCGCATCTGCCGTACGTTTTAACATTCGGCGCCGGAGCGGTCGTCGGTCTGGGTTCTTTCGCAAAGCTACTGGACTGGCTCCTCGCGCACCGGCATGACATTACGATGGCCGCGCTTCTCGGCCTGATCGCCGGCGCATTGCGTGCCCTCTGGCCATACGTCACGCCCGACAACAGCCTCCGCGGTCCCGCTGAGGGTGAACCAATTGCTCCGGTCATAGCTCTCTGCCTGGCCGGGTTCGTCGCGGTGATGGCCCTCATCTGGTGGTCCCGCCGCGCCCATCGAGCGGAAGCAAGTGCAGGTGCATGATCGGCTGCGTGTCCCGGGATCCTGGTGCCGATTTTTTCGGCGCCATCCCCTATGTTGGAGCCTCCGGCCTCTGGACCCCTGAATCCCTCTTTCCACGACGTATCGCCGCCCATGCGTCTGCTGCTCCCCCTCCTCGCCGCCGCCGCTCTCGTCATCGGTGCAGGATGTTCGGCCGGCGGGACAGCCGGTTCGTCCACTGCCCGGTCGCCCGACACGAAGGATTCGCTTCAGACCGAGGTGGTACGCCTTCGGGATGAGGTCCGCACGCTGCGCGACTCGCTGCAGTTTTACGACGACGTGGACTCCGGCCAGTACTACCGCGAACAGCGAGCCCTTCGAGACCAGATGGCGCGGATGACCTACGAACTGGATGCGCTCCGGGACGGCGGACGGACGCTATCGGAAGAGCGCGTCGATCAACTCTTCGAGCCGGCGTCCGCGACCCTCACCGAGGCCGGGCGCGACGCACTCAAACCGGTCGCCGCCCAGCTCCGGCAGGCGTATCCCGAGCGCGAGGTTCGGGTTGAAGGGCACTCTGACGATACCCCGCTCGGCGAGTCGATGAAGGAGACCTATCCGAGCAACTGGGAGCTTTCAACGGCGCGCGCATCGGCCATCGTTCGCGCGCTCGTTGATCTGAGCGGTCTGGACGCCGATCAGTTCGTGGCCGTGGGATACGGCGCCACTCGTCCGGTCGCAAGTAACGAGACGGCTGCGGGCCGCCGTGCGAATCGGCGCGTGCGCATCGCCGTTCTTCCCGCACCGCGCGACTACACGCGCCCGTTCGAAACGTCCTGGTAGAACCCGGACCGCTGGTTCCCTGCTTCCCTCCCACCGCATCCGTCCCGCACGTCGACATGGCTCGCGTCTTCCGTCGCTTTCTCCTCCTGGTCCTGGCCCTGGTGGCCGTCGCGGTCGGATTCTGGTTCTGGGCCTCGTCCGGGACGCTCTCCAGCGACGGACTCGCGCAAACGCGCACGTACGCGGAAGCCGATTCGGTGTCGGACACGCTCTCGGTGATGACCTACAACATCGGCTACCTGTCGGGGATGACGAACAATCTGCCGGTGGAGCGGGATCGCGCCCTCTTCGACAGCAATCTCGCGTCGGCGATCGCGATGATAGACAGGGTCGACCCGGACGTGATTGCCTTTCAGGAAATCGACTTCGACGCCGCCCGCTCCTTTCACGTTGACCAACTCGACACGCTTGCGCAGCGCCTGTCATACGCGAGCGCCGCGCAGGCTGTAAACTGGGACGTCCGATATCTCCCGTTTCCGTACGGCTGGCCGAGCGTCCACTTCGGGCGGGTGCTTTCCGGTCAGGCGTTTCTGAGCCGCTACCCGATCGTGGACCACCGTCGCCACGTGCTGGCAAAAACGTCCAGGCCCTACGTGAGCCGCGTGTTTTATCTGGATCGCCTCGCCCAGGTGGCCGATATCGTGATCGGCAGCGACACCCTCAGCATTGTCAACGTTCACCTCGAAGCGTTCGAGCAACCGGTGCGGGAGACGCAGGCGAGGGAGGTCCGACAGCTGGTGGAGCCACTTCTTGCGTCCGGCCGTCCGGTATTGCTCGTCGGGGACTTCAACGCAGTACCCGGCGACTCCGACGATGAGACGCTTCGCCGCGTCACGTCCGGCCTTTCCGTGAAGCGAGCGATGCCCGATACAACGCAGCACGCCGGCACCTACCCGGGCGACGACCCGCAGCGATTGATCGATCATATCTTCTACGCGCCGGACCGTATCACTCCGATCGGGGCGCGCATCGACTGCGGGCCGTCTGAGGCTCCGCCGTCGGATCATTGCGCGGTCACGATGACGTTGCGGCTCCCCGGTCACGAAAACACCTCTCCGTAGTCGGCGGAGCGCGGGGCTCGCGGCAGCCTACGGCCCGAGCACGCGCAGCAGGATGTGAACGAATGATGCTACGCCCGCAAGCGCGGTACACGCCACGCCAAGACGCATGATATGGGGACGGCGGTCACCGGCGGCGCCGACGAGCAGAATGCCGGCAGCGAGAAGAACGCTCAGCGACGCAAGACCGATGTCGCCGAGGATCGCTAAAACCCCCGACAGGCACAGCAGAGAAAGGCCTGCGGTGAGGGGCAGCGGAGAAACGGACGTCATAGGCGCGGTTTCCGGTTCACGCGCCGGTGCAGGAGGAGGCTCAGACATGGGCCCGGAAGGATCTGTGACAGTCGACGGCGCACCCAGGTGCACCTTCGATTCGGAATCTATCGACGGACAGATACCAGATGGAGTTCCGATGAAGGCCCGGGCCGACGGTGCGCAAGGATGGGCAATGGACCGCACCGAATCGTCCTTGATGTGGCCCGATCCGCTGCATTTCACTTCGGCCGTGGCTGCTACGGCATCCCGGCCACCTGGGTAATCACGTCGATCCCCATGAAGACGACAGCAAGCGAGAGTCCCACGTAGGCGTATCGCCGTTGCCGGTCGTCATCCTCCGCTTCGCCCTGCGCAAGCAGCAAAAGAGCCCCGCTGAGGGTGACCACGGCTGCGATCATCCACGTGTCTCGGAAATAGACGAACGGAAGCCCCGTCACCGCCACCACGAGGGCAGCGATGCGGAGCGTTCCGGGTTCGATCACGCGCGACGAGTCCGCCATGGCGCGGGCGGGGGTCGGTCGGAAGGGGGCGTTTCAGGCCGCAGCGGGTTGACGCGGCTCCGTCTCCTCCTCGGTTTCGGCCGTCCAGTTTCGAGCCTCCGCGATCTTCTCGCACTGATGGCACCGGATGTCCCGGTTTTTCGCCTTGAAGCA
>JAAAOT010000354.1 GCA_009908725.1 Bacteroidota bacterium
GGGAGGAAGCGGTCGGCCGGCGCCGGATGGCGACGGGAAGATCATCTAGACCGTAAACGGTCAAGGCGTCGGTTTTCGTACCGCGCCGGTGCGAATGGCTCCGTCGACCGACGCATGACGTATCGTTCTGAGCATCCACCGGTCGGCAGAACGGGAGGCACGATGCATCACGATGCTACCAGGGGCCTCGTTGAGACGAGACGGCGTAAATTCATCGGTGCATCAATGTCGACAAAGGTATAGCAACGCAGTGCCTCCCGGTTCCGCCGCTCGTGACGTCAGGACGCGACTGATGACGCACCCGCTGGGCCAGAATAGCAGGTCGACGAAAACGGGGCGACAGGAACGGGTCTACGAGAAAAGGACGCGTCCCGTCGGGAACGCGCCCCAGACGAGCGAGGCGTCGACGCTACGTCCGTCGTGCGTGTTATGAAGACGTGCGTGTGCCAGAACGCATGCGTCCCCGCGCGACGACACAAACAGGCCCGTACGATTCGACACGCAGACTCGCGCGATCCGTAAATAGGGGGCCGACGTCGGGTTGTGCTCTACAGTTGGTCCAGGTTGACTTCTTCCTTGATGGACTTGTACATCTCCCACGAAATCAGCACCGCGTGCGGCTCGTTATTTTTCTGAATCAACACGCCGGTCTTGGAGTCCCGAACGTGATCAATCAGATCGGACGTCTCGGCCCGCAGCTCTGTGATCGTTGCGACCGAATCGACGCCTTCAGTATGGTACATATCCGTTGGTTGGGTCTTCTATCTGTGGAAACGTGAGAGGGCACAGCCCTTTACCTTTGTCAACAAAGGTACACGTGTCATCCTTAAATCGGCGTTTCATGCAGTGAATAGACTGCAGAAAAACACGGCATGATCTGGGAAGAGACGGTGAATCATTGATTCCTGCTTCTGGAGCAGCCGTTTCCTGCGCTTCAGAGACATTGTTGCCGTGGCCGGCCGAATCTCCATTCGGATACTTCGCTGCCCGCCGAGCGATTGGTCGGAAATGGGTGCCGCCGGGTCCCGGTGAAGCCTCACCGTCCCCGAGGGAGGCCGGCCACCCGCTGCAGAGGCAAGCACGGAGTTTTCGTTGGGCCGGCGGGCTCGAGCGTGCGTCCTCTGCCTGATGCGGGTGAATCCCGGGCGCTCGCGCCGTATTATTTCTGTCTGATCTTCCGTACACGCGCCGGTTGCTCCGGGGTGGCGTGACCGACGTCTTACTCGATCATTAACTAAAGGCGTAGTCTATGACGACACAATAAAAGTTGACTCCTCCTGATTATATATCTATATTTATGGTATGTAGCGGGGAAGCGCTCGCCATTCTTCCACTCAAGCAGCGGTCGACCATGTACAAGACGGAAGGTGTAGACGCCATTGCGACCATTACCGAGGTTCGGAGCCAGACCTCTGAGCTCATCGATCAGGTACAGGGAAGCAAGCGCGGAATCATGATTCAGCGGAACAACGATCCCCAGGCCGTCCTGATATCGTGGGATTTGTATAAGAAGATCAAGGACCGGGTGGACCTCCAGAATCTCTGATGTACCCGGTAGATCGGCCCGGACGTGGTGAAGTCCCGTCATCCCGCTCATCCCCGATGGGCGGGATGTTTCAGTCCGTACCGTTCCGGCGGCGCCGATACTTTGGCGGCGCCATTACGATCGAAACGGAGTAGGGGAGAGAGTGCGTTCCCGTGGTTCTGCCGCGCTCGATGTGATTCGTCCGGTCCACCTCACGGTCGGCAGGCGGCGACGTATACCCACGCGATCAGGACGAATTGAAGCGGCAGGCGTGCCCACAGGCTCCATCCGGGAATGCGGCTGAATGCTTCCGGGTTGAGCGCCATGTGGATGTTGGCGGGAAAGACAGCCAGGAGTAGGAGGATCAGACCCCATCCTGCCCAGAACCGGACCTGCGGGAACAGCACGCCGATGCCGCCGGCAATCTCAAACGCCCCGCTGATATAGACGAGCGCCATCGGTGCCGGTAGGTAGGGCGGAACGATTCGCGCAAACATCGCGGGCCAGATGAAGTGCGCTATGCCCGCGGCGGTGAACATGGCGGCGAGGGCAAGAATCGAAAGCGACGGCATGAGTCGAGGGCGGGTGTGCACGGAGGGCGATCATCCACCGCTAACCGATGCACGTCGTCGAGGCTCCGTGCACGACTGTTCAGCTGCTGCACATGTCCTCACGGGGCAAAAAAAGGTGCCGTCTCGACGAGTCGAGCGGCACCTGGTTTAATCTGGAAATGTCTGGCTTCTCCCCGCGAGGGCGCACGGCGACGGAGGCCAGGTCTTATGCGATGGACACGCGCCGGCCGGTAGAGCCGTGGGGCGCGAGAGCGCGGAGGGCGGCGATGCGCTCGTCCAACGGGGGATGGGTCGAGAACAGCCGGGCAAACCGCTGGCCTCCGTTGAGCGGATTGACGATGCAGAGGTGGGCCGTTTCCTGTTGCATACTACGGGACGGGACGCGCTGTGCCGCAAACTCCAGTCGTTCCAGCGCGCCGATGAGTCCGTCCGGTGACCCGGTCAGCTCCACGGCGCGACGATCGGCTTCGTACTCCCTTACGCGGGAGACCGCCATCTGAACCAGAGCCGCCGCGATCGGGGCCACCAGTTCCGCTACGAGCAACGGCAGAAGCCCGGGCCCGTCCTCGTCACTGGAGGAAAAGATGGTCGACCATTGCGCAATGTTGATCAATGTCATAATCGCCCCGGCCAGGGAGGCAGTAATCGTCATCGTGAGCGTGTCGCGATGCTTGATGTGGGCGATTTCATGCGCGATCACGGCCTCGATTTCTTCCGGTGAAAGCAGGTCGAGAAGTCCCTGGTTGACGGCGACGACGCCCTTTTCCGGGTTTCGGCCGGTCGCGAACGCGTTCGGCTGGGGGTCGCGGATGAGGTATACTGCCGGCGCGGGGATGCCGGCGTTGCGGGCGAGACGGCGCGTCATCGCGTGCAGATCGGGCGCCTGCCGGGGATCCAGCGGCTCCGCCCCGGTCATGCGCAGCACGATGCGGTCGCTGAACCAATAGGACCCAACGTTCATCGCGACGGCGAGGCCGAGAGCGACGATCATCCCGCCGGTTCCACCGAGCCAGCCGCCAATCGCTACGAAGGAGAGGGTGAGAACGGTCAGTAAAACGCCAACCTTCAGTGTATTCATCGGCATAGAGAAACGGTCGAGGGTCTGCTCGATCGATAAATGACCCCGGCCGGGATTCGTCGTCATCACGGCAACCAATCCGTGACGACATCCCGTTCCGGATGCTCCGTTGTACGCCGGCGGCAGCGGGGGTTTCAGGTCCTTTGCCGGTTCAAAACCGATGTTACAACCGTGAAGCTACCGGCCGGAAGGGCCCGTATCCGGCTCGTCGGTGGACGTTGACGTCGGAGGCAACGGAACGGATGTGGAGTCCCGAATCGTCCAGAGATGAATCACGTGATCCGGGCCGAGACGCTCGCTTCGGTCCGGCGGCCAGATGGTGTCGCCGTAGTTGTGAGAAACGACGCGATCGCCGGGATCCATCTCCCGCCGGATCTTCGGAAGCAGTTTATCGATGACCTCCGGCAACAGGTAGATGGAAAGGACCGTCGCCTCACTCAGGTCGGTGTCGAAGAGGTTGGCCCGGTAAAAATCGACGCGGTCGGTGACACCGGCGAGGCGGGCGTAGGAGCGAGACTGCTCAACCAGTTCCGGAACGATCTCGATGCCGACACCCCGCGCCCCGTACTGCTGGGCGGCGGTGATCACCATCCGTCCGTCGCCGCTACCGAGGTCATAGACGACGTCATCCTCCCCGACATCCGCCATTTCCAGCATTCGCTCAACGACCTTCTGCGGGGTGGCCACATACGGTACGTCCGTCGTATAGGGCGTGCCCGGACTGTACACGGAGTCGACCGGCATTGGGCGATTCGCCTCCTGATCGGCGGTGCACCCGCCAATGGCTGCAGCGAGGGTCAGTAGAAATGCTGCGAGCGCAAGGGCTGAAATCGCTGATCGGGATCGGCACGGTCGGGTCATGGGGCACGATGGAGGTGAGGGTGAGAGAGGCCGGGTTACATCTGGAAGATCAATGGTCAAGGTACGTTGCCGGCCTTCCTCCGTTCGTCTTTCGCAACAGATCGGTTCGTGGACCCCGGCCTTCGATTCCCTTCGACCGGGACGGCGAGCACCAGTCCACGCCCGTGGGATCTGCCCGGTGCAGCGTGACGTCTGTCGGGAATGACCGGGCGCCGCTGAAAGTGCGCGTGATAGCAGTGCGCATATTAGCGACTCACGTGGCGCGTGACGCGCCCAGAATGTAGCCCAGAATTGATGGGCGGTACATGAAAAAAGCCGGCCCGAACCGGCCGGCTTTTCTCTGCTCTATCGACCGGGGGAGCCCCCGGGGCCCTGCATTCCTCTCAGGAGGACACCATTTCTTCCTCGTCCGACATCTCCCGCTCGATGTTTGCACCCGTTTCGCGATCGTAGGCGGGTGCGGTAAAGGCGTCGGGACGCCGGAATGAAAGATCGATGTCCCGCGCGTGCGTCGGGACGAAGTCCGTAGCGTCCGATTCCGGCACCTCCGACGTTCCGCGGATAGCAACGTAGAAGAACGTCGCGAGGAGGCCGGATGTAACGAGGAAACAGATGATTCCAAACGCCAGCGCAAGCGGATGAAGGTCGAAATCGATGGTAGGCATGGTACCTGATCGAGTGGTGGGACGAGTCCGTGTGGGGATCAATCGATACGCGTGCTCCGGTCCCTAAAGTTGCCATTCTGTCAGTGGATTACACCGGATCGGAAGGCCTGGATGACCGAAGGACCAACGAATGCTCCCGGGCGGAGAAACACCGTCGCGCACGTGCCGTGCCACGCGCACCGATGTTTCCACTTGTCTCCTGCCGATCATGACCCGATTCGCATCCGTCCCATCGTTTCTCTTCGGCGTTCTCGCCGTCCTCCTGTTTAGCGCCGGTGCCGTCAACGCGCAGACGCCCGGGACCGTCGTTACGGACGGTGATCTGCCGTTTACCGTCGGGGAGCCGGTGGCCGACTCGTCGACCGCGCTGATCCTGACGTATGGCGACGCGACGCGGACGGTCGCCGCGGAAGCCTACGACCGCGCACTTCAGTCCGTAACGCAGGGCCGCCCAATCCCGCCGGGGCAGGAAACGGCCGTTCACCGCCAGGCCGTGCTCGGGCAGGCGATCCGCATGACGACGAGCCACGCGGACGAGATTCAGCGCATCGACGTCGACACCGCTGCCGTGGGCGAGCAGTACCGCCAGCAGCAGGCACGATTCGCCGACAGCACCGCCTTTGCGGATGCGCTGTCGCAGGCGGGCCTATCGCCGGATTCGCTGCGGTCGATGATTTCGGCGAGCCTGCGGATGAGTGCCTACCGCGACTCTGTGTCGCAGGCCCTTGACGCGCCTCCGGCCGATCGCGTCTCCGCCTACGCGCAGGACCAGGGAACGGTCGGGGCGCGGCACATCCTGCTTCAGATTGAGCCGGGCGCAACGCAGGCAGTGGAAGACTCGCTACAGTCCCTTGCCGCATCGTTGATCGACAGCGTGCAGGCAGGTGTTGACTTTGCGCGGCTCGCGGAGACGTACAGCGACGGCCCGACCGGGGCGCGCGGCGGCGACCTTGGCACATTTACGCGGGACCGGATGGTGGAGCCGTTCGCCGACGCCGCCTTTTCGATGGAAGACAGCTCCGACGTCTATCCGGAACCGGTCCGTACCGAGTACGGCTTTCACGTCATACAGCTCACAGAGGCGCCTGCACCGCTGGAAACGGAGGAGGCGAAGGCTGCCCTGATGGAGGAGCGCGTACAGGAAGCGTTCCGGACCGAGATCGAGCGGCTCATGAAGAACGTGACGGTCCGCATGAACCCGGAGATCATCCCGATCACCGAGGCTGACCTGCGACGATAGTGTGCAGGGCACCGTCTGCATACCCGCCCGGAGATAATCGGCCTACGCCGGAATGCGCTGGCGGATGTAGTGGTCGAACACGAACGCGCCGAACGGGATGACCGATGCAATAAACGCCACCACGCACTGCTTAAACGTCATGGTTTCGCGCAGGTAGACGATCGCGAGTAGCACCATGAAGACGACGAAGAGGAGGCCGTGTGCGGAGCCCACGATGCTCACGGCCTCCGGCATGCCGTACATGTATTTCATCGGCATTGCGACGAAAAGCAGCAGGAGGTAGGAAATCCCTTCGATGATGGCGCTCATGCGCCAGGCGAAGAAAAGCGACATGACAGGAGAGGTCGAGGAGGGGCAGGTGGTTCGGGGAAATTCGTCCATCAGACGTCGCTACAACGACCAGGACTCAGCGGGCGGTCCCCTTTGCCGGGCCGTCGTGGGAAATCTTCGCAGCGGGTTCGAAATCCTGGCTATTCCCGTCCTCCCCCGTGTTCTCCGGATGCAGGCTGCGGAGGTCCACACGGTGCTGGAGGAGGACCTCGTTCTCGCGTCCCCGCAATTCGAGCATGACGTGGGGCGCAGGCGCGTCGAAGGCGATGTCGATCCGTCCGAAGTGGAGTAACTCGACCAGTGAGCCGACGCGGTGCCGATTGGTTTCGCCGGGTGCGGGTGTTGCGTGCGTCATGCCGCTCGACGTTAGCTCGTAGAGCGGATACCCGATGGCGCCGTCATGTCGGGAGAGCTCTCCGCGGTGGCGATCGCCGCTGATGAGAATCACGCCGGGAGTGCCTGTCCGGCGGATCGTGTCGAAGAGCCGTTCCCGCTCGGCAGGCACATCGGCCCATTTTTCCCAGCGATGCTCGGTGCCGACCGCCTGGATGCTGGTCCCGATAAGGGTTATCTCCGCGTCGGAGGTGCGAAGCTG
>JAAAOT010000171.1 GCA_009908725.1 Bacteroidota bacterium
CCGCCGTCGTCGAAGACTATGTCGATACCCACGACCGAACGCCCCTACCCGGCGACTTCGACCCGGCCGATGCTGGACGGTATCTCGCCGCCGCCGAGGGCTTTCGGGCACGCCGACCGGACGGATCCACCTTCTGCGTAGAGGCCACGATCGGTCGCATCCATGCTTCGGACGACCGGCGCTACCTGCTCATCCTGCGGGATGTGGAGGAGATGAAGCAGGCGGAGGAGCAGCTCACGCAGCTTCAGTCCGAAAAGGTCTACCTGCGGGAGGAAATCGAGAGCGAATACAATTTCGAGGAAATTGTCGGGCAGTCCGACGCCGTGCAGTCGGTCTTCGACGCGATCGACCAGGTGGCCGAGACGGACGCAACCGTGCTCGTCCGCGGCGAAACAGGTACGGGCAAAGAACTGGTTGCTCGCGCGGTGCACCGCCGGAGCCACCGCGGCGACGCCATGCTGGTGAAGGTCAACTGCGCCGCCCTCCCAAGCAATCTGATCGAGAGCGAGCTGTTCGGCCACGAGAAGGGAGCCTTCACGGGGGCGACCGAGCAGCGTGTCGGTCGCTTCGAGCTAGCGGACGGAGGGACGGTTTTCCTGGATGAGATCGGCGAACTCCCGCTCGAGACACAGGTGAAGCTGCTGCGCGTCCTGCAAGAGCAGGAGTTCGAACGCGTCGGCGGAAGCGAGACGATCGAGGTAGACACCCGCATTCTCGCGGCCACGAACCGAGATCTGGAGACGGATGTCGAGGCCGGGCGCTTCCGGGCAGACGTGTACTACCGCCTCAACATCTTTCCAATCGAAGTGCCGCCCCTCCGCGATCGGGACGGCGACGTGCCGCTTCTGGCGAATCATTTCGTCGAGAAGTTCGCCGGGCAGACAGGCAAGGACGTCAACGGATTGAGCGCCGGAGCCATGACCGTCCTGCAGCGGTACGACTGGCCCGGGAACGTCCGCGAGTTGGCGAACATCATCGAGCGGGCCGTCATCCTCACACGAGAAGATATTGTCCGGGCCGAGCACCTGTCGATTCGGAGCGATGAAGCCTCCGGAAGCGACGGATTCCGTTCTCTGGAAGAGGTACAGCGGCAGCACATCATCGAAGCGCTGGTGCAGACCGGTGGGGTCGTCGGTGGCGGGGAAGGGGCTGCGCGGCTCCTTGATATGAACCGAACCACGCTGCTGTCGCGCATGGACCGTCTCGGTGTCGACCCGGCCGACTATCGGTAGGACCGGGGAGAGGCCGTTGTCTGCGCCGACGAGACGACGAGAACCCGCAGATACAACGTCTGAGCCCGGCGTGAGGGTCGGCAGCGGGGGCACCGTAACGCCGAGGTGCGTGAGGAAACGGATGGGTCCCGTTCGTCGGCTTTTCCCAGCTTCGTCCCCTTCCGTATGTGTCGACTCTACGGCCTGCAAGCTACACATCCAACGACCGCCGCGTGCGAGCTGCTCGACGCCCAGAACGCACTCATCCGGCAAAGCCGCGAGGACGCCCGCGGGCTGTCGAATCCACACGGCTGGGGCGTGGGGCACATCGTTGACAGCGCGACCGGATGCGCCCGTCAGGTGAAGCCCGCCGGCGAGAGTGCGGACTACCGCGAACGGGCGCTGGCGGCGGAGGGGACGACGGTCCTCGCCCATGTGCGGCGCGCCACGGTCGGGTCGCCAGACCCGATGAACACGCACCCCTTTCGTCACGGGAACGCCCTTCTCATTCACAACGGACACGTGCCGGCGTTCGACGCAGTGCGTCCTCACCTCCTCGAGCGGATCGAAGCCGATCGCGAACGGCTCATTCAGGGAACGACGGATAGCGAGCACGTGCTGGCTCTTCTCCTCCAGCTCCGGGACGAACGTCCCGAGGCCTCCCTCCGCGACGTCACCCAATCGGCCATTCAGCACCTCCAGGCCTGGGTCCGCGACGCGCGGTCGGGTGCAACCGTAGAGCCGACGGACGCCGATCTGCAGGCGCTCCCCCACGAGGATCTTGTCGACATCCTGGGCTTGAACCTGCTGTGGACAGACGGCACCGTCCTCGCCGGATCCCGCCTGAACCGGACGCTCTGGCTTCTCGAACGGGACACCGTTCCCACCTGCTCGATCTGCGGACAGGAGCACGCGCATCCGCCGGGCGATGCATCCTACCGCGCTTCCGTCCTCGCCTCCGAGCGCATCACCGATGAAGGCTGGAGCGCCGTCCCTAACGGGACCGTGTTTACCGTCGACCGCCGCGCCGGCCCGACCGTCGAAGACCTCTCGGGACGGTGAGTACCGGACCGGCAGCCGCCGACCGGGGCCGCGCCGCCCCTTTGTTCATTGGAACTAACGTCCTCCTTCCAGATCTTCCCGCATATCTATGACGCTCAGCGACAAACAGCAACGGCTTTGCGACGATTCGCCCTACGACTACTCCGACCTCTCGGCGCTTTTCCTCAACTGCACGCTCAAGCCGTCTCCCCATCCGTCGCACACGCGATCGCTGATCGACGTCTCGGCCGCAATCATGGAAGAGAACGACGTGGACGTGGAGATCGTCCGTCCCGTCGATCTCGACCTCGCACCCGGCGTATACGGCGACATGACCGACCACGGGTTCGAGACGGACGACTGGCCCGCCCTCTATAAGACGGTGTTGGAGGCAGACATCCTCGTTCTCGGATCACCCATCTGGCTTGGGGAGAAGTCCTCCGTCTGCCAGCAGGTCATCGAACGTCTCTACGCCAACTCGTCGGATCTTAACGATCGCGGCCAGTATGCCTACTACGGGCGCGTCGGCGGCTGCCTCATCACCGGGAACGAGGACGGGATCAAGCACTGCTCGATGGGGATCCTTTACGCCCTCCAGCATCTCGGCTATACAATTCCGCCCCAGGCCGACGCCGGATGGATCGGAGAAGCCGGTCCCGGACCGAGCTATGGCGACGAACTGGACGACGGCGCGCGGGTCGGGTTCGACAATGAGTTCACCCAGCGCAATACCACGTTCATGACGTGGAACCTCATGCACACGGCCTACCGGCTGAAGGAGAGCGGAGGCGTTCCCGCCTATGGCAACCAACGGTCGGAATGGGAGGCCGGTTGCCGGTTCGATCATCCGAATCCGGAGCACCGATAGAAGGGGCAACGGCGCGCCCGGTCGGTTGCGATCCGCAATGTCGGGGTCACGATCGTCTTCGGAAGCGTTTCGCAGGCTTGAAGGTACCACAAAACGTTGATTCCTACGTCTCTTACCTTTTTGATCGAGTCGCCCCCATATCCGAGGTAGGGCATCCGGACACGACCATTAGGCTTCCGTATTGCCGCGATCAACCCTCTCGAGAAAGCCGATCTTTCAGCAGGGGAACGTCATTCTGGACAACTTCCCAGACAATGTCCAGATCAATGTTGAGGTAGTCATTCGCGATGCGGTTCCGCATTCCGAGAACAGCACGCCACGGTACGTCGCTAACCTATGTACGAAAAGACTCCGATAGCTGGCGGCCTGCCTCTCCGATAATCTCGATCTGCCGAACCGTCGCATCCTGGAGCATACGGCTCTCTTCAACGGTGTCTCGGTCGACACCGCGAGTGTACTCTTCAATCTGATGGATTGCGTCCATGATGTGCTCCACGCACACCTGATCTGTCTTCATAGAGCACAACTCGATCTTTTTCTAGGTAGGGCCGGATGTGGGGGCTGACGGAGCGTTCCGTCACGAGCTCCACGCGAGCTCCCAGCGTCTCCAACAATTCGTGCTCAAGCTCACCCGATAGCGGGACGCTCCGACGTGGGGCGCAAATCGACGAGTACATCGACATCACTGTTAGCGTCGTACTCCTGGGGAGCGACAGACCCGTACAGTGAAATGCGTGAAGCAAAGGGACGCAGCGCCGGGACGACGACCTCTCGCACACGGTCAATGGTTAGCGTCGGAGGCGACATGAGACGGTGTGGACGAGCGATTAGCGACGGTCCGGGGGGTGAGGTTCGTTGCACCACGCTCAACATACGCGTGCGCCACCCAAACGGAAAACGCGCCCGTCGGAATCGGCTTCCGGGGCGCGTTCTGTGTCGACTCATATGTTGGAGGTGACGGGCGGATTCGAACCGCCGTACGAGGCTTTGCAGGCCTCTGCCTAACCCCTCGGCCACGTCACCATCGGTGCATCGACACGGGGCTGCGTCGATAGCGATTAGTAGAAATGCACGTTGATATGGAGGGTTCCGACCACACCGATAGCCTCCACCCTAATTTCGAAGATCTGGATGCGATCCGTGATCGCCCCCAGGATCGACGAAACCGGCCCGCAGCCGCTTACACCCAGCCCTTCTCTTTCGCCTCCTCGTACCCCCGGGCCCGTAGCTTCGACGCCGGATTATCTAGGCGTCCGTAGCCCCACTCGTTCAGCTGGCTGCGATCACCGTTGTAATCCGTGTGGCTCATCACGCGCACGGTCTCCAGCACGTCGCAGTCCGCCACCGTCCCCAGGTCCGCGGCGAGCTTCCAGGTCTCCGCCTTCGTCAGATACATGAGCGGGGTATGGACCCGTAGGTCTTCGTCCATCGCCAGCGACAGGCTCGTCTGCATCGAGTCGATGAACACGCGTCGGCAGTCGGGATATCCGCTGTAGTCCGTCTGGCACATCCCGCCGACGAGGTCATGGATGCCCCGGTTGTATGCGTAGCTGGCAGCCGTGCTCAGGAAGAGGGCATTTCGCCCCGGGACGAAGCTCGCGGGCAGGCTCTCATTCTTCTCGTGCGCGACGCTCATGTCTTTGTCGTGCTCCGTGAGCGCAGAGCCGGAGAGCGTCCCCTCCATGTCGATCACCTCGAACGGGACACCCGCCTTCTCCGCGATCGCATGCGCCTGCTCCGTCTCGACGGCGTGTTTTTGCCCGTAGTGGAAGCCGAGCGCCCGAACCGACCGGAAGCGATCGAGCGCCCAGAACAGGCACGTCGTCGAGTCCTGTCCCCCGGAAAAGAGCACGAGAGCGGATCGATCGGTGGAATCAGTCTGTGTCATGGCAGATCGGACGGTTGAGACGTCGGGAATCGCGCGGCCTATGTCCTGCGCAGAACGCGTAATGAATGCGCCGACCGGCGTGGATGTTTGACCGCCGTCACTCTGCAACAGCGATTTCGACGCGCCGATTGAGGCGGCGCCCGGCCTCCGACTCGTTGCTCGCGACCGGCCGCGTCTCCCCGTAGCCCACCGTGTCGAGCCGATCGGCCTCAACGCCGTTCTCAGTCAGCCAGCGTTTAACGGCCTCGGCACGATCCCGGGAGAGTGTCCGGTTGAATTCAGCACGCCCCTCGCTGTCTGTGTGGCCCTCGATGACAAAGCGCGCGTCGGGCCGGTTCTCCATGACGCGTCGGACGGCCTGTAGGGTCGACTCGGATTCAGCCTGAAGGGTCGCCGAACCGGTATCGAACAGGATGTTGCGCAGGCGGACGCGGCCCTCGGTGTTCAGGTTTTCTTCGATCTGAGACGTTTCATTCTGGGGTGCAAGTTGCAGATCGACCGTAACCTCCGTCCCTGCTTCCAGATCGACCGGTTCCGAGGCCGAGGAGAACCCCGGTTTCGCTGCACGCACCACCACCAACCCGGCCGGGGCATCGGTAATCGTGTAGCGCCCCTGATCGTCTGTTTCACCTGCATCGAGTGCGGAGGAGACCAGCACGCCCGGCACCGGGACACCAGACGCTGCATGTGTCACCTGACCCCGGATCGTTCCCGTCGAAGGAAACGTGCCGGGGTTTACGAGCAGCTGGACAAAGTCGATCGCAAACCCGTCACCAGCTCCTGTTGTCGGGTCGTCGATCCGCAGGGCGAGACGCCCGTCGTCCAGCAGATCGTGGTAGCCGGGCAGAATCTCGACGGTGACGAGCTTGCCGATGGGACCGGTTTGATTGAGCGCGTTCAGCACTTCTTCCATCACCGGGTACCGCTCCCCGTCGAGCGTCACCTGGTATCTGGACCCGAAACGCGGGGCCTGAAAGTCGTCGAGAAAAAGCATCAACGCCACGGTTTCGACGTCGATGCCGCTCAGGTCCGCCGTCATCTCGATGGTTTCGGTGGGCTCTGCCACTTCCGAATAGCCGTCTCCTCCATCGGGCGGGGAGCCGTCGTATCCTGTGCCGATCAGAATACGATCGGTGCCGGCCGGGTCCCGCTCTCCCGGCTCAAACGGGTAGGCATGCGGCGGCGTCGAACGTCCCGAAAAAGGGCTAAAGCCCCACGGCCACCCGAAGCCCAGGTTGTCGATGTCGCCGACCCGTACCACGAGGTCCGCCAGTACCGTATCCCGGGTGGTAAATCTCGGCTGCGACCAGTTCTCCGGCCAGCTCCGTGACTGCTTCACCCCGGACACCGTGTTGGGGTTGGGCTGGGCATCCGGCACGCTTGTTTTTAGCCAGCAACGAGCTTTTTCGCCCTGCACGCCCGGCTTCACGTATGTGAACGCAGCGCACTCGGACTCGGCTGCGCACCGCCGGGCACACTGTTCCGGAGGGCCCTCAATCTCAATCGACCGGTAGTCGGCGCCGGGACGGTCCGTCTTCGCCTCCAGGGTCATGCCATCGACCTGCGCCACTGCGCCGTGCGGTGCCGCCAACGCCGCGACAGCGACCAGGACGGAAATAGCCACGGAGACAAACTGATGGAGATTCGTGCGCATCGTATTGGATCGAGCGGCGAGCAGGGTGGACATCGGGCCGTAACCCGGTAGTGAAACGTCTGCCGTCAAGACCACGAAGTCAACTCCCTCGCTGGAGTGCGAACAGTACGCCTGCCACTTCGAGCGAAATCCCAGGTTTTGCCT
>JAAAOT010000290.1 GCA_009908725.1 Bacteroidota bacterium
ACCGTCAGGCCGTCCGGGTTGATGCGTTCGCGGCGATCGATGACCTCCATGTAGAGCTCTTCGGCTTCGTTGTACCGCTTCCTGTCGGTGTAAAGCAGCGCAAGGCTGATCTTGAAATTGTCGAGGCGGCCGTTGTCCGGGTCCAGTACCTGCTTACTCTGGCGCACTGCATTCTCGAGAAGCGGCTGTGCCTCTTCCAGGCGGTCTTGCCGTTTCAGAACCGTTCCAAGGTTCTCTTTTGCGTACGCAAGGTCGATGTGTGGCGCCGAATAGTGCGCCTGGCGAATCTCGACCGCGGTTCGAGCAGCCGTTTCCGCCCGGTCGATCTGCCCCAGTTCGACGTAGGCCGACGCCGCGTTTTGCAGGATGGTCGCGTGTTCGGGGCTGCGAGGGCCGTAGACATCCTCGCTCAAGGGGAGTAGCTGCTGCAGAACCGAGTCGGCGGCCTGAAGGTTGCCCACGGCCCGGATCGTTTCCATCCGTGCGTTCAGAATGTTCGTCAGGTCGTCGGGTGCAGATCGTTCTGAGCGGTCATACACCTCTTGAGCGACGCGGAAGAGGGAGTCTGCGGTGGGATATTCCCCTTTTCGGCGTGCGACTTCTCCACGCCTGAAAATGACGCGACTCCGCTCCAATGGAGACAGGTCATCGATCTGATTCGCGAGGACCCACGCCCGGGAAATGAGGCTGTCGGCCCGGGAGGTGTGGTTTAAATCTGCACGAACGCCTGCCAGGACAAGCAACAATCGGAGTCGGACGCGGGGGCCGGCGTCAAGCGTAGCGACCCGCGCTTCGCCCCGGTTTAACAGGTCTCGTGCCGTGAGCGTCGCCCCCGCCGTATTGCGGGGCGTGTTTTCATTGAAGAGGTTGGCCAGGAATTCGGTGACGGTGGTTGCCTGCTGCTCGGCGAGCCGGGCCCGGTCCCGTTCCTCGGTAATCTGCATCGTGTAGGCGATCGCACCGGCCGTAAGAATGAGCAGGACGGCTGTCGCCGCGAGGATGGGGCGCGCATGTCGGCGGACGAATTTATTCGCACGGTAGGACCACTGACCGTCGCGAGCGTGAACGGGTTCTTCGTTCAGAAACCGACGGATATCGGCCGCCATCGCTTCCGCCGATCCGTATCGCTGACCGGGCTCCTTGCGGAGGGCCTTCATCACGATCGCATCGAGATCCCCTCGCAGGGTGCTGCGAAGCGCCGCCGGATGCGTGCGACGCGTTCTACTGATTTCGTCCGGCGCCGCGTGCTCCGTCGATCGGGTGACCGCGGTACTCGGGCGGGTGGGCGTCTCCTCGCATACAGCCTGTTCGATCGCGAAAAGCGACCGTGCGTTCGGGTGATACGGACGCCGACCGGTCAGCAACTCATAGAGCACGACCCCAAGCTGGTAGACATCGGTCGCCGTCGAAATCGACTCACCGCGAATCTGCTCCGGTGCCGCGTATTCCGGCGTCATCCATCGCTCGCCCGTCCGGGTCAGGCCCGTCGCGTCTTCCCCGATGATTTTCGCGATGCCGAAGTCGAGAAGTTTGGGCTGCCCGTCTGGCGTGACGAGAATGTTCGACGGCTTCAGGTCTCGGTGGACGACGAGGTTCTGGTGGGCATGATGCACGGCGTCAGCGACCGTGACGAACAGCTCGAGTCGCTGCTCGATCGACAGCCGCTCGTCGTCGCAGTACGCGTCCAGCGGGTGACCCGCGACGTATTCCATGACGAAGTAGGGCTGTCCGTCGGACGTCGCGCCGCCATCGAAAATGCGGGCCACCCGGGGATGCGTGAGGGCAGCCAGGACCTGCTGTTCGTGCGCAAAGCGATCGAGAACGGCGCCCGCATCTGCCGGCCGAGTCAACAGCTTGATGGCAACCTCCTGGTCGAACGTGTCCGTGCGCTCCGCCCGGTATACAACGCCGGACCCGCCGCGTCCGACCTGCTCCTTGATTTCAAACGGACCGATTCGTTCGCCGCTTCGGTCCGGAGGATCGGCTGTCGGACCCTCCATTTCATCTAGAAAATCAGCCGCCTCGACCGCCGGCGTTTCGAGAAACGCGTCGATTTCGTCGAACCGGTCGAGCAGATCAAACACGTGTTCTTGAACCTTCGGGTCGTCGGTGACCGACCGGACGAACGCTTCCCGCTCCGCCTCCGGACGATCGAGAGCGTCTTCGAATAGCGCTTCGACGAGATTCGAGAAGCGATTGGCTGACATCGTGGGGCGGGCGAATCAGGAAAAAAACGGTCGGGTCACCAGACGGACGCAAGGGTCGCCCGCTCCATCAATCCAGTGATGCGAGCCGGGTCGGGGTGTTTCGGGTCTGTTACCCTTGTGTTGCGGGACGTACATGGTAATAAGAGAATGGCGGATCCACCAGATGCGGGCTGCGCGACCGGGGAAGAGCGGTCCGTCGCCGATGCTGGAAGGGGAGAACTGCCGCAGATCAGCGGCGGGACGGTTTGCGTAGGATCCGGGCTATCATGGCACAAACTGTAGTTCTCGCGGCCGCGAATCGTGTCCGTGGGCACGATGTCGATGGATCTGCGCCACGATGGCCTGCCCGACGGCAGAATTGCGCTATGTAGAGAAAGACTCCATGTGGTTCCCTCGGTATTGCTGCCATGAGCAGCGAGGGAGTTGGTCGTTTGCCCTCCCCTTAGACCATCGGATGCCATGTTCAACGCTACGAATCTTCGGTTACCCTTCCTCCTTTTCGCCTGTCTGTTGGTGAGCTCTCTGTACCTCACGCCCGGTGTTCACGCGCAGGAATACACACTAAACGTAAACAGCGTCGCGGATGACGGCGACGCGAACATCGGAGATAAAGTGTGTGCCACGTCGTCGGGCGAATGTACGCTGCGAGCTGCCCTCGATGAAGTGAACGATGAGATCATCCAGGAACGGTGGGTGATCGACTTCTCCCAGATCCCTACCACAACCGAAAACGGTCGCCAGGTCGCGCGTATCGTCGCGACGGGCGAGCTAGACCTGAACGGCTCGCGCGTTGAGATCCGCGGAGACACCGCGCCCGGTTGGCAGGCCGGTGATCCCCCTGTGGTTTACATCGACGGAACGAATCTGTCGTCCAGTGCGGTCGATGGACTGGAAGTCAGGTCCGACGCGGATACATCATCGATCGTCGGGCTGGGAATTGTCGGGTTTCCCGATGACGGCATCAACCTGATTAGCAGCACCAACGACGCCGTTTTGTATATGTCCATTCAGTACTGTTGGATTGGAATCGATCCGGACGGATCAGCAAATGGGAATGGTACCATTGCTGCACTTTTTTCAGAGCAACGGGCGGGGATCGACATGAACCGGCCGAGCCGTGTCGTAATCGGGGCCGTCGGGTCCAATCCGCCCAACGGGTTTGACGACTTCCTCCTTCGATTCACCGAAGGCGGAGAGAACGTTATTGGCGCAAATGCTGACTACGGCATTTACCTCGAACACTCCGAGAGCGCTAGTTCATCTCAGCAGCGGACCGGCGTGGCGATGGGCAACAACTACATCGGCCTTCTACCCGACGGCACCACGCCCCGCGGCAACGGTCTCTACGGCGTCAAGATCGACTATGCGCGGGAAAACTACATCGGCCGTGTGACATCGGGCGGCGACACTTACCGGAATTACTTTGCCGGAAACGGGTCGGGTGCGATTTTCCTGAACACCAACGGCACGGAGGTGGCGGCCAATTATTTCGGCATCACGGCGGATGCCTCGTCCACGTCGTCTACGCTTGCGCCGGGACAAGAGGCCATTCTGCTGACCCGTCCATCGCGACTTCAGAACAATACCATCGGCTTCAACTCCGGCGAGGATAGGTCGAGCGGCAAAGGCAACGTGTTCGGCGGGTACGACTATGGCATCCGCGCGGGAATGGACGACACGAGCGACCAGCGAGCCGACAGCGAAGACATCCGGGGCAACTTCTTCGGCGTCACACCGGGTGGAAATAGCGTTCCGCTCGGCAGTGCTGGCGTCTACACTATGTTTGCGGATTCGCTCACCATCGCCGCAAACGTCTTCGGAAATATCGGCGGTGGCGGACCGGAGGACGCAGCCATCTCCATACCGCAAGAAAAAATTGGTCGTCAGACGATCTCCAACAACCTGATTGGTGTGCTGGACGACGGCTCCGCCCATCCGATTGATGGAAACGGTATTTACTACAATGAGCCGAGCTTCTCCGCTACGTTCATCGAGGATAACGTCATCGGCAACGCGACGCAGAACGGTATTCTCATCAGCAACGGGACCGAAGTGCTCGACGGCCCGATCATCCAGAGGAACTCCATCGGCGCGACACCGCCAGGCGCAGACATCGGAAATGGCGATGCCGGTATCCGTTTCACAGACGCCGTATCGGGGTACGTCGCGCCGCGCTTTTCCTCGGATCCACCCAGCGACGGCAATCTAATCGGGTTCAACGGCGGTCCAGGGGTGGCCGTCACGGGGGACGATTCGCGCATTCAGATTCGCTTTAACCAGTTCCGCAGCAACGGCGGGCCCATGATCGACCTCGGCGATGACGGCAACACGGCCAATGACGGAGCGGACGGTGACGCCGATACCGGGCCGAACAAGCTCCTGAATACACCGGAAATCGTCAGCTTTGACTGTCAGCCGGGCCTCACCGCAGACAACCTTACGCTGACCTACCGCGTCCGCACAACAAGCGGCAACGCCAACTTTGACGACACCGACGGGATCCTGGTCGATCTGTATGCGGGGAGCGCGCCGGGAATCGTGGAGGAGTATCTGACCACGGACAATTACCTGAACGGGTTTACGAACCAGACCGTCACGGCCTCAGCGGCGAATCTGTGCGACCAGTACCTTTTCCTCACGACAACGGACTTTTCCGCGAGTTCGCCGGATCGGGAAGACCCGAGCACGAGCGAATTCCTGAGTCCGGCGCAGGAGTTGCCAGTGGAGCTTGCGTCCTTCGACGTCATCCCGACGGGCGACCGGGGCGCGCAGTTGACGTGGCAGACGGTGTCGGAGGAGAACAACGACCGCTTCGAGATCGAGCACCGCGCACCGGATGCAACGGCGTTCGCAGCAGCGGGAACGGTCCAGGGCGCGGGCACGACGACCGAGCCGCAACGCTACGAATTATCACTGACCGACCTGGCCGTCGGCACGCACACGTTCCGGCTTCGCCAGATCGATGTGGATGGGACCGATACGGTCCTTGACGAGCGGACGCTTCAGGTGCGTCTCGGGACGGCGTTCGACCTGACGATCGGGCCGAACCCGGTTCGCACGTCCGCCCGGGGTACGCTCGTGCTGCAGGAGGCGCAGACGGTTCAGGCCGTGGTGTACGACGTGCTGGGGCGAGCTGTGCAGACGGTCCATGACGGTCCGATGACGGCCGGAAAGAACGACCTGACGCTGGATGCGTCGACGCTCGGCAGTGGCAGGTATTTCCTCCGGATTGAAGGGGACGCCTTCTCGACCACCGAATCGATCACGGTCGTACGCTGATTCCGACGGTTGATCTGTACATCAAGGCGGCAGCCCCGGCACATCACGCCGGAGCTGCCGCTTTTTGTTGTGTCTCTAATAAAACGGGCCGGTCGAGTGGATCAGGCAACGACGCCGGCGGACGTGTCGACCGGGGCGGCGCCGATCCATTCCCAGGCACCGGCTTCGTCCTCGAGATCGAAGTGCCGCACCTCCATCGCCATGAGCGGGTTCAGAAGCGAGGCGATCCCCGCCATCCAGTCCGGCCCGCCGACGAGGGCGTACGCCCCGACGTGTTGCAGGGCGCGGAGCTTCATCTTGACGATGTTCTGCGTGAAAACGCTTGGCCGAAGGCCGTAGTGTTCGACGCGCAGGAGGAGACGGACCGTGCCATGGCGTGCGTACGCGGCGTCAAGGTCGTCGGAAAGCAACCGAATGTCGGCAGCGCGAAGAGGACCGGTCAGGGCGAAGGCCCGGACGCTGTCTCGATCCGTGGCGATGCGGTGGAGGTTCGGCGCCGGCGGTTCGACCTCTTCCGACGCCCAGTCCAGCCCCTGCGTCCGGTGCTCGGGATCGAACACGCGGATGTCCATTCCTGGCAGAAGGCGATTCTCCCACGAGGCGACGACGTCGATCCAACGGGCACGCGTCACGATGGCGACACGCCGGATGCGCGTCAGGTCGCGGATGTGCCTCAGACTGTATCGCAGGTCGTCAAGCAGGGCCGCGAGCGTCAGACGCTCCAGTCCGCGCAGATCGAGATACATCGCGATGGACTCATGCTGGTCGAGTCGCTCGTCAATGCGGTTGGTAACGGTTTTTAGTTCGTCCGCATCAATGGTCTGGTCCAATTTGATGGCGATGACATCGTCAGGTGCTGCAAGAAACTTGATCATATCGATCACCGAAAGTCCAGTCCGGGAGGCATGGACCCCAAAGGTCCGACACAGACGGTCATGACGTCGTATGCTCAGGTCCGACCTGCCCGTCAGGAACTCCCCATATCGTTCGTAGGGGAAATCATTCGGTTGAATGGCGAAGGGCGAATGGCGAAGGGCGAATGGTGAAGGGCGAGTGGTGAAGTTCGAATGGCGAAGTTCGAATGGCGAATGGCGAAGGGCGAGTGGTGAAGGGCGAATGGTGGCGTGTCGTGGGTCGGGGATGGTGGGTCGGATTGGGTCGGAGGGAGGGCGACAGGCCGCGGAGACTGCAACAGATTTTGTGTATGAGGGTAGGGGCGATCTCCTCATCCCGACGTTAGGAACCATGACGACACCAAAGAAGACGTCTCACACGCCCCCTCCATCGTCCACTCC
>JAAAOT010000185.1 GCA_009908725.1 Bacteroidota bacterium
TTTGTTTAGCGGTCGTGCCCCGGTCATTGCCAGGGCTGTAGGGATGCGAATTACTGAAGCACGGTGACGGGCTGCGTGACCTGGCGAGAGGCCGTTCGGGCACGGATAAGGTATCGGCCCGGTGCGAGTCCGTCGGCAGACACGTTCATCGTGTGGAGGCGGCCCGGCGCCGGTGTGCCGCGGTACAGCGTCCGGATGCGGCGACCGAGCACGTCGAACAGGTCGATCACGAGCGTCTCCGCGGATTCCACGCCGTAGGTGATCGAACTCTGCGACCAGAAGGGGTTCTGCCCGGACAGATTCAGCGTCAGGGCCTGCCCGATCTCGATGCGGGCCGTGACCTCCGGTGAGTACTCCTCGTCCCCGTCCACATCGATCTGGCGCAGGCGAAAGGTGTGCGTGCCGGGCGCCAGGTCGTCGATCGCGAAGCGGTACGTGGTAGACTCCGTCGTCGTGTGCTGCCCTTCGACGAAGCCGACCGCGTTGAAGCCGGCATCGGACCGGTGCTCGACATCAAAGCCTTGATTGTTCGTTTCCGACAGGGTCGTCCACCGCAGTACGACCGACCGTCCGTCTGCCGTTGCCGTAAACGCGCCGAGTTCGACGGGAATCGCGGTATTGAACTCCGCGGTGCCGGTGGCGCACGCAGGGTCGTAGCCGTCGTCGCAGACTTCGTACTCGAAGCTGTCCGTTCCGTCCGATGTCGGTGCGTATTCGAAGGACCCGTCGCTGTTGAAGGTCAGTGTGCCGCTGGTCGGTTGAGTCGTTACTGTCGCGTTCAGCGGCCCGTCGTCGAATCCGTCCACGATGTCCGGGTCGGAATCGTTGTCGAGCACGTTGCCCTGCACCGATTCGCCCCATGTCGTCGTGTACGACTCGTCGGTCACCGTCGGGGCCCGATTGCTGTAGTCGTCCGTGCCGCGATCGTAGACGGGGGTTTCTGTGATGGCAATGTTGTCGATTTTGAGCGTGCGTCCACCTGCATTGTCGCCGTTAAATTCGATCGCGATACGGGCCCGGTCGATCGTGCCTCCGACGGCGTTCGAAATTTCGGCAGCGGTAAACGTCCGCTGATAGGCCTGAAGCGTCGTTACGCCACTCAGACTGATCTCGTCCAGAGGGTAATACGAGTCGTCCCTCGTTATGAGTGCGATTCGCAAAAATGTGTTGCTCCCGGGACTGTTGGGTAGATACTCGAACTCAACGCATACGTCACCGTCGATCGTCACGTAAGGACTTCGCACGACCCGGTTGTCGTTCGGATCGTTGCCGTTCGCACCACTCGTCCGGAAGCTCTGCTGACCGCCGATCGGATCCGTGGTCGAAATGGACGTACCGAAGATCTCCCAGCCGCTGTTCGTCAATTCGCTCCGGCTAACGTTCTCAACGTCCTCGCTGATCGTGGCATTCGCGCACTGCGCAGCAGCGGGCTGGGTGAAGGAGGGCAAAAATAAAATGAGGAAGGTGGCAATACCAATCAGGGAAAAGCGGTATCTCTGTTTCATGTGCGTCTGTGATGAAAGGGGGCGGGGCCAGTTAGGGGGAGGCACGAGCCTCTCCTACAGTAAACGCACCGGATGAATTCGCCGCAAGATACGCGTGACCGGTGCATTTCGAAGCATGATTCATGCATTTCAGCCCCAAAAACCTTTCTTTATCCTGTCAGATGTGCCTCCGTGATTTCAATTGCGAATGGACGGATGACCGTTTCGCCCACGTCCGGCTTTGCGTAACGATTTGCCGTCAATACCCGTGTGGTGCGTGGTTCATGCCTGTGTCACATTGAAGCCATCACTTGCCCTCCAGTCCGTCTTGCCCTCCCGCTTTCCATGCCTCGATTCTTTGCATCACTCGTCCTCTGTCTCTTTCTGGTGCTGCCCGCGAACGTGGTCACGGCCCAGTCCGGTGAGTCCACATTCAGCAACCGATCGTTAACGTACGCAGGACTCTTCGTCACAAACGATCCCGGCCAGTATGCCATGGGGGCGGCACGGTGGCGCTTCGGGGCCGTCCGGGAGCCGTGGATGTAAACCCGGCGGCGATCGGGCAGGATTGGCGTATCCAGGCGGGGGTCGATGCCGGCCTGGATCCGTTCCTCGAGTCCGATTTCATCTTCGGTCAGACGATCACCAGTCCGTTTATCACCATCAAGTCGAACCGATGGGCGGCAGGTCTTCAGTTCATCCAATTCTCCTACGGTGAGTTCGAGCAATTCTCGCCGAGTGGCCGGTCCCTCGGAACGGTCGAAAAGCGCCATCGCACCGTCAAGGCATTCGGCGCATACGACGTCTCGGAAACGTGGACCGTCGGCGCGGCGATCGGTTATTCGGCGGAAGGGTACGCACAGCCGGATGTGGACGATGCCCGAAGCCTGACGATCGATCTCGGCGTTCACGGGGAATGGGAGCGGACGCTCGAATCGGGCGGCCGGCTCCAGCCCAGCGTCGGATTGTCGCTCACAGATTTCGGCACGAACAGCACGATCGTCGACGGGGAAGGGGAGACGCCCGGTTTCAGAAGTCCCGGCTACGTCGAGGTGGCGACTCCGACGCGACTTCACGCCGGCACCGCACTGGTGTACGAAGTCGGCGCGGAGCCCTTTGGTCGGCCGGCGCTCCGCCTGACCGGCCACCTGGGGCTCACCAAAGAAATGGTTAGGATCGAGGAGGGGCCGAATGGACGCGATGCAGCGAATCCGTTCGCTGCGCTGATTCAGTCCTGGAAACCTGCCGACACGGAAAGGACACGGGATGCGGACGGGGTTATCCGCCAGACCTCCGTCGGGGCATGGGGCCAGTTGCAGAAGCACGTCGGCATGGAAGTGACCGCTCTTGACGTCGTGTCCGTTCGAGTGGGACGCAATTTCGTTGACGACACGTTCATCGTGAGCGAGACGGTCGCCGGGGTTGGGCTTGACCTTGTCTACGTGCAGATCGACTATGCCAACGTTGTCGCCTCCTCCGTGACCGACCGGGACGAACTCTCGTACCTTCGCGTAACGGCCAGTCTTCCTCTCGACGGAAAGTTCGATCGCCACTGGTGGTAGACCCCGTAGTAAGAGGTCACCGCGGTAAGAGCTTAGTGCGGTGCGTCTCTGAGAGAATACGAATCCGCGACCCGCGCACGTTTGGTGCCCCCGACGATGACCTCCGTGGACGACGTGCCGCCGACGGGGGCGACGCAGCGTTTCCGCACGTACTTCGCCTTTCTTCGAATTCGACCCTTCGATGTGCCATGCGTCACCGCTGCCTGCGCCATCGCTATCTCCGGTTTGTCGCGCTACTCGCCTTAATACTGTCTTTTCCGCTGCCTGCCATGGCTCAGTCTGACGCGCCTGCGTCTCCGCAACGAACGATCACGGTGAGCGGGGAAGGGGAAGCCTCGGCGGAGCCGGATAGGGCGACCGTTCGATTCGCCATCGTCTCGCGGGCGGAGACGGCGAAGGCCGCCCGATCCGATAACGCCGATGCCGCCCAGAGAGCGATGAATGCCGTGCGTGCGCTCGACATCGACGAGGGGGACATCCAGATGCAGTCTCTGACGCTCCAGCCGCAGCGTCGATACAACCGTCAGACGGGCGAAACGGAGGAGCTTGGCTACGAAGCCACGCGGCGCATTCGCGTGGAGGTTAGTGATCTCGACCGCCTGCCGGACCTCATCGCCCGCGTCGTGGAGCAGGGTGCCAATCGACTGGACGGCGTCCAGTACGATATCGAGGATCGAACGACGGTTCGAAACGAGGCCCTTCGCAAGGCGGCGGAGGCGGCCCGGGGCAAAGCCGACCTGCTTGCGTCGACGCTCGGCGCGTCGCTCGGGCCGGTCCAGCAGATTCGCGAACAACAGTACTCGGCTCCGCAGCCTCGGGCGTCTTTCTCGCTCGACGCGATGGCCGTCAAGTCTAGCGAAGAGTCCGGCGAGCCGGAGGCGTTCGCTGCCGGCCGCATCACGGTCGAAGCGACCGTGCAGGTGACCTTCGAGCTTCGATAAGCCCGGAGAGGCCTATCGATTCCCACGATCCGGTCAGCCGGACGCGGGCGGACGCGATGGAAGGACTCACGCGACGTTCTCTGCGACCTTCGGGAGCCGGTGATCGAGCCAGCTGCAGATGTCGGCGATGACGTCGTCGCGCTCCGGCTCATTAAAGGTTTCGTGGTAGAGGCCGTCGTACAGGTGCAGCGTCTTGTCGTCCGAGGCTGCCTGGTCGTACAGGCGCCGGCTGGCCTCCGCGCTCGTCACGACGTCGGCCGTCCCGTGAAACACGAGGAAGGGAAGCTCGAGCGAGGAGAGTTGCTGCTGGATCCGCTGGTTCGCGCGCAGGATCTCCGCCCCGGTGCGCGCCTGGATGCGGCCGTGATAGTTGAGCGGGTCCTGCTCGGCTTCGTCGACCACGTCCTGGTCCCGGGAAATGCGGCCCTCGGGAGACGCTACCACCGGGAGGCGAGGCAGGACGGCTCCGACGAAGCGAGCGATTTTCCTGAGGAAGGGTGCTATGTCGGGATCGACCTCGATGGCGGGGCTGCTGAGAAGAAGGCCAGCCACGTCTCGGATCTGTCGTTCCAGCGCGTATAGCAGCACGACAGCGCCGCCCATGCTGTGCCCGAACAGGTGCAGCGGCCGGTCTCCAATCCGGCGGCGGACGTGACCGATCGCCAGATCCAGGTCGTCAACGTACGCGTCGAAGGAGTCCACGTAAGCCCGAGGGCCCTCCGAGCGACCGTAACCCCGCTGGTCGTACGCATAGACGTCCACGTTATGCTCGGTCATGGCCCGGGCCACGTGCCCGTAACGTCCGCTGTGCTCGCCGTAACCGTGCACGAGCAGAACGGCACCTCGTGGGGCGGAGCAGGCCCAGTGCTTCGTGACAAGGTGCAACCCGTCGGCCGTCATCAGGCTCTGCAGGTTATCCGGCGGGATGCGAGGGGGGACGGGCATGAGATTGCGGACGGAGGAGAAGATCGACTTTGTGTGGACGCGATCCCTATGTTCAGAAGTCGGACCGACTTCTGCAACTGCGGGTCGCCCCGGTACTCTTCGGCACGAACAAGTCGGCGTATCGACTCGGGACGGCGCGGGTTTCTGTAACGCGCCGGGACACTGCACGACGCACCTGCCGAACCATTCCTTCTTCTTTTTCAATGATGCCGGTTAACGTACCGCTGCCTCCATGCCCTACACGCCGGAACCGCTCGATTTTGAGACCTACACTCCGGACGAGATGCATGAGCGTGCCCGGTCCTTCTTCGAAGAAATGAATCGCCGACGCTCCGTCCGGGACTTTTCCGATCGCGACGTACCGCGAGAGTTGATCGAGTACGCGATCCGGACGGCGAGCACGGCCCCGAGCGGCGCCCACCGGCAGCCGTGGACATTCGTCGCGGTGAACGATGATTCGTTGAAAGGTGAGATTCGAGCGGCGGTGGAGGAGGAGGAAAAGAAAAACTATGACGAGCGGATGACCGACGAGTGGCTGGAGGCACTTCACCCGATCGGGACCGACTGGCAGAAGCCGTTCCTCGAAACCGTGCCGTGGATCGTCGTGTGCTTTGCGCAGAACTACGGAGTGGATGTGGACGGAGAGAAGGTGAAGCACTACTACGTGCAGGAGAGCGTCGGCATCGCCTGCGGCATGTTTATCACCGCGCTGCATCACATGGGCCTGGCCACGCTCACGCATACACCGGCGCCGATGCGATTTCTGGGCGATATCCTGAATCGGCCCGACAATGAGCGACCGTACATTCTCTTCCCGATTGGCTTTCCGGCAGAGGGCGTTGAGGTGCCCGACCTGTCCCGGAAAGAGTTCGACGAGATCGTGCAGTGGAATCGGTAATGGTGCTCCGACGGGCGGGGCGATGCCCGTGGCGATGCCGCGTGCGTTCCCCAGGCATTTCATCTGAGCAGCTTGAGAGGAACAATCGTGATCGATACGTTATTCCTGCAACTGTTCCTGCGAGACCTGTCGTCTCGCTATGAGGGATTCGCTCTGCGACCAATCTCTGCGCTCGATGCACCACCTGCGCTCCACATGGCTTAGCCGCGTCGTCGTGACCGTTCTGGTCGCGGCGATGGTGCCGCTTCTCGCGGTTCATATGCCGGAGCGGTCGCAGCGGTCGGATGAGCACGCTGCATGGCTGCGCTCGCACGTGTCCCAGCAGTTGAGCGTCCCCGCGTCTACTGCGGTTGACCGGGCGCTGGACGTTGCTGCGAAGGAAGCACCTCACACGCTCCGTGCCTACACGCATGTATTTGCGAAGACGTACGAGCAGCTGGTCGCCTCGCCGGACGCGCCGGCGCTTCCGACGTTGAGTGCACTTTTCAAAGCAACCGACGTCGAGGCCGCTACCCTCTTCTCGCACCTCCGGTACCGGGCGATGCAGGGAACGCCGCCCGCCGTTTTGCCGAGGTACCAGGCCACACCGTCAGCGCCCGTACCGACGGGGTCGCCTCGCGTAGCCGGCACACCGCCCGCGCCGCACGTCCCGCTCCAGGCAGCAGCAGTGTCGGTTCTCGCCCCGCACGACCGTTCGTCTCATACGTGGGGCCATCTTCTGCGGACGCTCTGGTCGGCTCAGCCACTTGGTCCGTAGCACGTCACCGTACCCGTCCCGGTACGACGTCCGCGTCGTTTCTGCCCGCCGCCCCATCGGTGCCGCAGCGAGAGCTGGAATTCTGCGCGTTCCCCTGGAGCCGCAGCGCGCTGTCGCTGTCCGTCTGAGCCGTCGTTGCGTGTCCGCTCAATGGTCCGCCAGCGCCGTCTCCGGCCTCCG
>JAAAOT010000149.1 GCA_009908725.1 Bacteroidota bacterium
GTTGCGATCCGGGTTGCCGGGCGCGGGGGAGGCGAAGTCGTCAAACTCGGTGAGCGTGTAGCCGAGCGAGCTATAAACCGTGAGACCGGTCGCCGGGATGGCGCGAAGCTCCAGCTCGCCGCCGTACAACGTTGATTCGCCGGCATTCTCCGTCCGGAAGAGGCCGGACGTGCCCTCGATCGGGACACTCACCTGCTGGTCGCGCCAGTCCGTGTAGAAGACGTTAGCGTTGGCGAGGAGGCGGCCGTCGAGCCAGCGACTGCGCAGGGCGATCTCGTAGTTCCAGGTGAACTCGGGATCGTACACGTTCGTCCCGCCGACCGGGAGGGCCTCCGACCCACCGGCACGGTAGCCTCGTTGGACCGTCGCGCCAATGGAAACGTCATCGGTCACGTCCACCGTTGCACCGACCTTCGGAAGGAACGCTTCGTATTCCGTGTACAGCCTCTCCGGCTCGCCCGTGCCGATGGTCCGACGCAGCGAGTTGATGATCTGCTGGTTGATCGCGTCCGGGAAGGGACTTCCTTCAACATCGACTCCGGGGTTATCGAGGACGGTTTTGCTGCCGAACGCCTCGCGATCGTAGCGGAAGCCGGCCGTCAGCGTGAGCCTGTCGGATATCACCTCGTGATTGATTTCCCCAAAGACGGCAGTGTTCTCATTTTCGTCATTGTTATATATGTCCCAGGAGAAGTTGACCTCGAACACCGGCGGCGTCGTACCGAGGAGTTCCTCGATTTGCGGCTGTACGATGGGATACACGTCGCCTTGATCGAACCGGTCTCGTTCGTAGCCGAACGAGCCGTAGTACCCGCCGACGACGGCGCGGGTACGGTCGGTGTCAAGATTCAGGCGAACCTCCTGTGTGATGTTGAAACCGTCCGTATTGGAGCGCTGGGCGAATCCGATCGGCTCGTCCGGATTTTCAGCCTGGTAGGAGAGCTGGTCGATACTGTAGTCGCTTGCAACCGCGCCGGTGACCGATGTCAGCTTCAGAGCGGAGGTCAGATCGTAACTCATCTCGAGCGACGTGTTGTGAAGCGTCGTCTCGGTGAAAGACGCGATGGCTCCGCGGTTTGTCCTTTCGTCCGTGTCGGTGACGCCGACGAACGAGTTGGGCCGGTCGTAGCCGTAGGTGTAGGTGAGGAGTGCAGAAAAGCCGGGCAGGGCGGACGGCGTGGCGAGAAGGCGTGCCCGCACATTGCGCTGGGCGATGGTGTTCGTGCGGTCGAATCCGTCCTGGTCGGAATCGATGTTGGTGTAGTCGATGCCGGTATCCTGCGTACCCCACTCTCCCGATACGCGGAAGGCGAGCTGGTCTTCGATGATGGGACCCGTCACCATGAGGGCGCCTTCCTGTGCATTCTGGCTACCGCCCCGGAGGCGGGCGGCCGCTCCCCAGTCAAACGACGGCGGTGCGGATCGAACGTAGACCGCTCCGGCGAGCGCATTGCGCCCGGAGGTGGTCGACTGCGGTCCGCGGAAGACTTCGACGGCTTCGACGTCCCACATGCCGCGGATCGTTCGCGACGTCGTGAACGGTCCCTGCGGCACGCCGTCGATGTACAGCGTCGCGGTGGGTGTGCCACCGCCGCCGACGCCCACGTTGGTTACCCCGCGAATCGTAAAGGTGCCGGCGCCGCTGGTCGATACGTTTCCGACCAGAAGGGCCGTGTCTTCCCAGTCGCGCACGGGGATGGCCTCTGCCTCGGCCTCCGTGACGACGCCCACGCTGGTCTGCGTGTCCTGGAGGTTGCGGACGAACTTCTCGCTGCGCACGACAACCTCAGCCAGTTCGGTCGCGCGTCGCGTCAGCGAAAACGAGACGGAGGTACGCTCGCCGGCTTCGACCGTTACGGTCTGATCTTGCGATATATACCCGACGAAGGACACGTTGACCGTGGCGGAGCCCGTCGGTACGCGCTTTATCACAAACCGTCCGAACGCGTCCGTTGCGACGCCGCGGTCGGTGCCCTCGATCTGGATGTTGGCACCCGGGAGCGGCTCTCCCGAATTTGCCTCCACGACGCGGCCGGCGATGGTACCGGTCTGCGCGTAGAGCGGCGTTGCGACGAACAAAAAGGTCGCAACCAAAAGGAGCGTCTTCCGGAGGGAGGGGATAGGCATGTGTACTACGTTGGAGATTGATGGAGAGGAGGCATCATCGCCCGGCTGTGGCGGTCATGGGTGTGCTTCGGCGCCGTCAGGCCCAGAAATCCACACTTCTGCCCGCCGCATCACGGACAGTAAACGAATCTAGACTGAATATAAATAACTTTCAAGCGGGGAGCACAGCACGGGGGCGCCGCCGTCGTTCTTAACAAAAAGTGAAACTGGATGCGGTCTGCCGGGGAATGCATCCGGTCATTCGGTGAGAGCGGTGGTTTCGCATCCGGTCGTGGTCCGTTACGCCCGGGTTCTGGATAGCGAATGCTGAGACCGCTTCAGCACGAGCGGCGGCTGGGCGGATGCGGGATTCAGGCGTGCGGGGGCTCCTTCGTTCGGCGTGTCCGGGGGAGCTTTCGGGAACGCGCCGGAAATGACGTTTCTCATTATAGAGGGGTGACTATTTCCGGTCAAGATTTTTCGATTGGACCGGGTTCGGCTCATCGCTTACTACTTTTCCCAGATGTCCTCCCCGTGCAGATGATAGAGATTGCGCCGGATTTCCGTATCAGTCAATGGGCGGGAGTGCCATTTCTTTCGACCGTTGACAGGTCGTGCGCTATTACCGGGGCCTCAGCCACGCCCCTCGGTGGAGTGCTGGGCACGAAAGGGAGAAGGATAGTCAGTCTAGAATAGCGGAAAACATGTCGCATATAGTCGTGTAAGGTATTATATAGTTGCAGAATAACGCGCACTCGGAGTGGCAACTGATTGACAGAGGTCAACAGAACGCATGAGTAAGACATTTTTTGAGTATGCGAAGTCGAACGGCCTGGACACGCAGGTCATTGACGGGCGACCTACGCTGGAAGAGGAAGTAGAAGACGAAGAAGGGCGGTCCAGGGCCACCTGGATCCTGACGACCGACCGCGACCGCGACCCCTTCGCGGCGCTCAACCGGGGCCACGAAACCACGCAGGTCAAGTCGAATGGCTCGACGAACCTGAGCGTCGATACCGTCGTCGTCGACATCTGCCAGTTCTACACCGACGGCAGTAAGGTCATCGCCCACGTCCGCGTCTCGAGCGGCTCACGACGGGCATGCGTCGAGCAGGCCTGGCGCAAGTTCATGCGACGCCACTGCCTGAAGCGGGCGAAAGGCCTGGACGTCGAACCGGCCCGGTTCGGCATTATCGTGCGGCAGACGGAGGGAGGGTGATGTGGGGTTGGGAATTTCGAATTGCGAATGTCGAATTTGGGATTCGGAATTTAGAATCCGGAATTTGGAATTTCGAATTGGGAATTGGGGCTTGGGTGGTGCAGGTGTGATTTGGGGGCGGACTGGGAGGTGGGACTGAGCCTTATCTGCTGAGCCTTATCTGGCGGTGATCAGGATTCGTTATTGTTGCTGGTGGTGACCTCGACCCGCACGACCTCCGACGGGCTGGTGATGAAAAGCGTGGTGCCGTCGTCTCCGCCCCAGGCGAGGTTGGTTGCACGCTGGTCCAGCGACAGTCGCCCGACCTCGTTACCCTCGCTGTTGAACACGATGATACCGCCGGGACCCGTGCTGTAGAGGCGTCCGGCATCGTCCGTGACCATTCCATCCGCCGCTCCGGTATCATCGCCGGCGCCGACGTTGGCAAAGCGGATTCCGTTCTTGAGGTCGCCTGATTCCGTCACCTCGAAGCGCATGATGTCGCCGGTCTCCGTGTCGTTGACGTAGAGATAGGACTCATCGGACGAAAAGGCGATGCCATTGGGGAGCTGGAAGGCGTCGTAGAGAAGCGTCGCTTCGCCATCCGCTCCGACGCGATAGACGCCGGAGAAATCGAGTTCGCGGTTCTCCTCCGAGACTCCAAACGTCGGGTCGGTGAAGAAAATAAGCGAGTCAGCCCGAACGGCCACATCGTTCGGGCTGTTGAGCCGCTTTCCCTGGTACTCCGTGACGACGGGCTCCATGTCGCCGGAGTCCATCAGGCGCGACACCCGTCCGGTATGCTGGGCCAGAATGAGCGTCCCGTCCGGCCCCTCAGCAATGCCATTGGACCTGCCGGAAGAGTCGATAAACACGCTGGTTTCGGAGGAGGCAGCGTCCCACTGGTACACCCGGTTGGCGGGGATGTCACTGAAAATTAGACGTCCGTCATCGAGCCAGTGCGGCCCCTCCGTGAACTCGTAACCGCTGGCAATGACCTCCGGCTCGCCAAACGAGACGTCCGGAGCCGGTGAGCAGGCGGGTACAAGAAGCAGGAGTCCGGTCAGGCAAACGGCGGCACAGAGTGCAGACCTCATCATCGGTGCGTGGTCAGATCGGGAGGAACGAGAAAATGGTGCGTCGAAGCGTGGTAGCCTCCTGTAGGCGATTACAGGTACGGGGGGAGCGGGATTAGCATCTGATATAGCGCACCCGCCGTTCAGCCGGGTTATTTAGCCGAGCCGTTCGTCCACAGGAAACCGTTCGTGCTCGTGAATCTTGATGGCGTCCATGGCCGGGTGGGCCGGGTCGAGCACGACGTTCCAGCTGTAGGGCACGACCACGGAGGGGACGACGAGGGCGAGGGAGTCCTCGTCCTTGAGCCATTCGCGGCCGATCCGCTGCGAGGTGGCTCCCGGGGGGCGGGCGTCCCAGCCGGAGGGGAGACTCGACGGGTCGAGCCGGCGGATGAGGTCATTACCCGTGTCGTCCGGCAGATCGAGTCGAAAAAACACGTACTGTTCCAGGTGGCGGTACGCGGGGAGCGTGGTCAGCGTCTCCAGCGTCGCCAGCGCAAGAGATTCCGCCGTATACACGGCTCGGTGTCCGGGCGGGTTGAAGCGACCGCCGTAGAGACGTGCGCCCTCGCCGCTGAAGGCGGAGTCGGAGTAGCTGCGTTTCGTGAGCCGCCAGAGCGTGTCAAGCGCCATAGAAGGGGAGGGGCCTTGGGATTCCGCAGTGGGTCATGAGACGGAGGGCCACAGAGTAGACGCGGGCTCTCGCCGATTACACTGGAATCCCGTGTTCGAGCCGTCCGAGAAGACGCTCTACCTCTCTTGCACCGGGTTCATAGCGTGCGATGTCGAGCGGGACGCGACCGCCGATAGCGTGTTGCTCGGACTGCAGCCAGTGCCGGGCATCGGCTTCCGATTCCAGCACCTCGACCGTGCGCTCAAACAGCCGGGCCAGCCGGAACAGTCGGTCAGACTCCTCCGCCGTGAGCCGCCCGCTGGCCTCGCGGCGTTTCAGGGTGCGCGGCGACGTGCCGAGCCAGCGGGCAAGATCCGCGGTCGACAGCTCCATTCGCTTTTTCAGCGCGTCCAACGCTTCCGTCTCGAACCCGCGATCGATGGCATCAAGCCATTGATCCAGCGTCCCGGGGTCCTGAAGGCCGATCGACCAGCCGAGATCCGGTCGGGCAGGAAGCGTCGTCGTGGAGACAGGCATAGTAGGAGGGGAAGACCCGCTCTGGTAGACACGTCGGCGAATTGGCGATTCAGATTCGACATCTGTCATATCTCACGCCGTGCCGTCTACAATGTTCGCTCTGATCGGCCTGTGAGAGATCGGCGCACGCGGTCGTCCCGCACACCTCCGTTCATATCCGCGCCGAAAAAACCGTCTTCCTGTAAGCATGTGGCGTCCGCGTCAGTTTTTTGGCAAACGATGAATCATTCTTCGTTCACATGAGTGCGAGGTGCGCAGGATGATTGACAAATAGATGATGAACATGGACAACCGAGTCCGTTTGTAGATCACTTCTTTCTTACTGACGCCCCATTCGACATGCTGGACATTCACGCGCTGCAGCTCCTGTCGAAGCTTATCAATGTGTCGTATCTGTGCCGCGAGGCGGGACTGAACCCGAGAACCATCCAGTCGAAGCTTCGTCGGGGGACCGAACTCACCGTGAAGGAAAGCCGCGCCATGTACCGCGTGCTGCGTAGCGATTTCGGGGCCGCAGGCTTTGAGCTTGCGGATAAAAACGCGGCGGTCGGCGATCCGTCGCCCACCTGGGAAGATCTACTTACATAACTCGATGCGAAAGACCGCGAGGATGACGGTGAGGGAAACGCTCCATCAGTGGGGCCTCAGTCTCGCTCTCCTCCCGCTCGTCATTTACGTCTTCGTCGCATACGCCGCGGGGTGGTACACCGTCCTCGATACCGCTTCGCTGATCGTCCACCAGGCCGGGCACTTCTTTTTCCGGCCGTTTGGGTGGACGCTATACCTTCTCGGCGGGTCGATCTACCAGCTGATCCTTCCGTCCCTCTTCGTCTGAACCTTTCTTCGTTCGGAGTATCGTCCGGGTGTGCAGGTGAGCGGTGCCTCGCTGGGGCAGAATGCTTTGAACGTGGCGATCTACATCGGCGACGCGCAGGAGCGGGCGCTTCCGCTGATCACCGGAGACGTCGAGACGCACGACTGGTGGAAGCTCCTCGGCGCCGCTGGACTCCTACCGTACGACGACCTGATCGCCGGTGGAGTCGTCGTGTTTGCCATTCTGTGCTTCATCGCGGCGCTCACAGTCCCTCGCTTCCTCTACACCTGACGCGCTGTCCGACCTGACCGGGATCCGTCAGAAGGATCGCAGAGAAAATTCGTTGTGGATCGAGGGAAATTAAAGTCGTCGTCACGTTGACAAACGTCGCGGCGTGTACCTTGCTGCTGT
>JAAAOT010000268.1 GCA_009908725.1 Bacteroidota bacterium
AGACCGGGGCGTGACGCCTCGGGGTGGTGCGATCGGCCGCGCACCGATGCACCGTTGCGTCCTGTAGCGCGGACGCTAGAACAGGTTGTCTTCGATCGTTTCCTCCAGATTGGCGTTCGCGATCACGTTCTCGATGACGTCCCGGGCGAGCAGCGTAATCGCGGTGCGTGCGATCATTTCGACCACTTCTCGCATGAAGCCGGCCGACTGACCGCTTCCAGACCGGTCGTCATAAACTACGAGAGGGACGCGCTCTTTCAACACGCCCTGGACGGCCTCCTCCACGTCCTCTCCTTTCCCGATGGCCTCGCGCACCTCGTCGCGAACGGCATCGATGTACGCCGAGGTCAGCTGGCGGTGACGCTGCTGCGTCCGACGGCGCTTGCTTCCGCCGAACAACCACCCGACGGCGAGCCCTGCGACAACGGCCCCGCCGACGCTCAGCATCGGATTTTTCGCGAGGGTATCCCGGACCAGGTCCTGCGTGGACGAGATCTCTCCCTGCAGCGAGTCGAACCGATCATTCATAGCTTCGGTGACGGACTGCAGACGAGCTTCGAGTTCAGCCTTGCTTGGCTCTTTCGGCATGAGGTGAGAAACGGAATACAGAAGGAAGGGAACGCGAGCCGGGCCGACACAGGCGATCACCGGCGTCCACTGATTGGGGACGCTCAGGCTTTCGTCGATGGATCGCCGTCAGTGCCCGCTGCAGCTTCGTCCTCGTCTGAGGACGCCTCCGAGTCGGATCGGTAGCGGTCGCCACGAAGGCGACGGAAGAGTTTCGTCTCGACGACGATTGGGTGCCGCTTCGCGACGGTCGCCACGACGAACGAGCCGATCGCGAGCACGCCGAAGACGATCAAGAAGCCCCAGAAGGGCTGTCCGAGTGCCCACCCGAGACCGAGCGCGAGCGTCGTCAGACCGAAGAGCCCCGTAAAGAAGGCGAGGATGGCAAGGACGACGCCGAACACGGCCTGACTGGCTGCGTCGTCGATCTCGTCATTGATCTCGCGAACGGCAAGATCGAGCCGCAGGTCAATCCATTCGCGCAGGTCCTGGACGATGCCCCTGGTCTCCTCCGTCATCCGCTGCAGTTTTCCTCCTCTGCGCGCGACGGGCGGCGAAGGGCGGTCAGAGCCCGGGCGGTCGGGAAGCGATTCCATAGATCCAGGGGTTACTGGCGGGAAGACGCGACACGGATAATATAGGGTGCGCGATCGGGAGTGCAAGTGAATATGCGGTCAGCAAGACGCCGTGCGCGGCGATGCGCACAGATTCGTGCTTTCGTTTCGCGCTCGTAATAAATCCAGCAGAGCATCGGTTCGATCGCTCCGTCCCCGACGGCCGTCGGAACGCATTAAATAGCGACGGTTGATTCCCATGCTTGCGGTCCCGATTCTTGTCGTCCCGTTCCAGACGGATGGGCCGGCTTGATCTCTCTCGCTCATCGATCACCTCACCTACATGCCCCGCTTTCAAACCGAGACGACGCCGAACCCCAACAGCCTGAAGATTACGACCGACGGGGGGCGTTTTATTGCCGAGGGACTGATCTCGGCGTCATCGGTCGACGACGTGCCGGAGGATACGCTTGCGCACAAGCTCTTATCCATCGACGGCATCGCAGACGTCTTACTCCTGCCGGCCTTTCTTACGATTTCTCGAACGGACGGGGAAGCGTGGTCAACGCTCATGCCGAAGGTTGAAGCCGTCCTGACGCAGCACTTCGCGGATCGAGAGGACGCTGCGTAGCGGATTGTCGACCGCCGCGTTTGTCACGAACCCACTTCGCTCAGTCGATCGAGGAGCACACGTACCCGACGTGTCAGCAGCTGTCGGCGGTGGACATGGCCGGGCTCCAGAAGATCGATGTCTAGGTCCTGGAGGGCGCCAGGCTGGAGCGACTCGGGCAGCCGGTCCTGTACGCCTGGTCGCGCGACCACGGCTCCGATGTCGGCGTGATGGTCGTGAATCCAGGATGCCACGTCCTCGAGCCCCTCGTATTCGCTCCAGCGAAGATGAGCGCCGCGCTGCGGCTCAGGGTCTCCCCGACTCACGAGAAACTGCATGCCGGCAGCGTACGCGTGGGACGCGTCCTGCGCTTCCAGAAATGCGCGCTGCATCTCGAGTGCCCCGGGCGTGTCTTCGTGCGCGGGGAAAACCCCTCGAAAGTCCGCCATCGCCTCCAGCAACGGGTCGGGCGTCAGATCTGCGGGCGCCCACAGCACCTTGAGCGCGGTCGGGGCGTACCCCTCATGAAGCAGCGCATCTTCGCCCAGGTTGTGCCGCTCCTCTTCCGGCTCCGATCCATCGATGATCCCGACACTGTAGCCGCCCGAACGCTGCACGACGGCCTCCTCATCGCCGCCCCTGGCGAGCCACGCTTCACGAAGCGCCTCACTCGTCTCCCCGCGAGCGAGCACCAGCACATCCGCTCCGCCCAACGCGTCCTCCGTGCCCGCATGGACGGTCTCGACCGTTAGACCGTCAACATGATGGGTCAGGTCCTGGACCAGGGCAGGTACGATCGCCGGTGAGCCGTCCGGGACGATGCTTCGTACACGGTAGCCCATGGCCAGAGCCGCCACCAGCTCCCGAAGGCCGTCCGCCGGTGTCGATAAACCGTGTTGGACGCATACCGTGACCTCTGCTCCGGTCGTGTCGGATGTGCCTCCTCCCCATTCTTGCACCGCTTCCGCGAGAGACGTGGGCGTCACGATCGAGGACCACTGGTTGAGGGCGAAGGCGATGCCTTCCTCGGTGAACGTGTTGTTCGCACCGATCGTGGCCTGTTCGGCGTCTGCTCGACGATCGTACTCCGTCTCCGACCAGTGCCGCGCGACGTGCGCGATGGCGTCGATGCGCGCCCGGGTGCCGGGATCAAGCGATGCCAGAGCAGCACGTTCCTCGTCCTCCACGGCGTTTTCGGGGGAAACTGCACCGCCGTGATGGGACGAATCGGGCGCGTTCGGGGATGAAGGGGCGTCGGTCATGAATGGGTGGACCTGCAGGTGGGCGTACGAGCGATCGGGATCCGGTGGCGCCGTGTTGTTCGATCCCGTACCGAAAATCGGGCCCATGTAAAACGCGCACCACCGGAAACGATCCGTGAGTGCGCGTTCAGATCCGGCGAACAGCCGGCCGTAATGGAGCTGAAGCCTACCGAATGTAGCTGAAGCCTACTGGTCGTTCAGCTTCAGGGTGCAGCCGAACGCTTTCGTGTGGGCGACGGGAATGTCTTCCCCCGCAATGACAGCCTCGATCGCGTCGCGGAGGTATGCGTTTTCTACGTTATCTGCCGAGGCCGGGCTGTCGTCGATCGTGCCGGCATAAACAAGCGTCGAGGTATCGTCGAACAGAAATACGTGCGGTGCTCGGGACGCACCGAGGGCGCGAGCGAGCGCTGCGTCGTCGTCGCGAATGTACGTCACGCTGTAGTCGTTCGCCGCGGCGCGCTGTGCATTCGCCTCTTCCGACTCCTGAGGATAGGCGGTCGCGTCGTTCGAGTTAACCAGGACAAACGACACGCCTTGCTCCTGCACGGCTGTCGCGAGCTCCATTACACGCTCCTCGTACCGGTCCACCCACGGGCACTGATTGCTCCAGAAGACAATTACTGTCGCGGTTTCGCCCAGCAGCGACGGAAGAGCGACCGATTCGCCATCCGTCGTCGTGAAGGACGCTGACACGGACGGCATATCCGAGCCCAGCGGCAACTCCTGCACCTGCGCGGTGCCGGTTCGCGGGAGCGAAAGGCACAGTGCGAAAACGATCAGCAGGGGCAAGACGCGGGCGGTCGGCGCCGGTGCGGTGGCGGGTGCTACGTCAGGCAAACGCATAAAACGTGCAGTCGGGTGAAAGTCCGGCGAGAGAGTCTAAACCTGAAGCCAACAGATTTATGTGCGAATTTCGTGCCTTTGTCTACAAGGTACCATCACAAAGACCCGCGGTGGGCTGGTGGACGTCATGTGCCAGGGCACTTGTGAGGCTCGATGCCGCGGTTGCATGTAATTGAGCCGCGACACCCCCCGAGGAAGTATCACATACGGGGATGCTCCGAGCCTCATGTCGGGCCGTGGGCCGCAGAGACGACCTGCCGGCGGCGAAACGTGCGGCACGGTAAGCCGAAACGCGTCGGAAGCTATTCCACTTCGGTCGTGCGCCCGAGCGTCCGTCGAGCCATCTGCTTGTTCAGGGCGAGAAAGATCACGATCGCCAGCCCCCACTGCAGAAGGCAGGTCATGACGGAGAACGGCTCCAGCGGATTGAACCAGCTATCCGGGGCGTACACCGCTGCCGACTGCCACAGCCACCAGCCGAGAAGAACGACGGCCTGCAAGGGCACGAGAATGCCGACGAGCACCTCCCAGACGCGCCCGGGATCGCGGTCGTCCTTGATGGAGGCGATGGCATCGATGCGGAAGTCACGGACGCCGTACGATATCACGGCGGTGGCGACGAGGGCCCCGGAGATCAGCAGCCCGACGCCCCACACAAAGTCCTGATTTGCGAAAATGTCCAGGTTGAGCGCGGACGGCACGCCGAACAGGAAGCCGAATCCGCACACCCCGAGAATAGCGTGTTTCCGATCAACACCGAAGTCCACGAAGGTTCGTGTCGCGAGCTCGACCATGGAAATGAGCGAGCTGAAAGCGGCGAAGGAGAGGCCGAGAAAAAAGAGAACGGCGAGGGTCGACCCGAGCGGCATCTCGGCGAAGAGGCGTGGCATCCAGATGAAAGTGAGGCCCGTACCGGCGGGTCCGCTGGTCTGCATGACACCGAGGATTTCCGCTTTCGGCATGGTGGCACCGAGCGTCGCGAAGACCGTCCCGAAGATGATCATGCCGGCCATCAGCGAGACGATGTTGTTGCCGATGCCCGTGATGAACGCATTTGTCACCACGCCGTGTCGACTCTGCATGTACGCGGCGTAGGTCAGAATCAGCCCCCACCCGGCGCCCGTGTCCCACGCGTTCTGCGTGAGCGCTTCAAGCCAGATCTCCGGCCGGGTCAGCTGCTCCCACTGCGGGTTGAACAGGAACGCGATTCCGTCCCCCGCCCCGTCGAGGGACAGCGTCCACCCGAGGGCGAACACCACGATCAGAAGCAGCGTCGGAATCAACACCTTGTTGACGGTCTCGATGCGGCGCACGCCGGTCCATACCGCGAAGGCTCCGAACGCCATGGCGGCTGCGTGGAACATGAGGGGCGTGTAACCCGCCTGAAATCCATCCCACACGCCCTGCGCAGATTCCTGCGTCAGAGGCAGCGGATTAGTCAGCATTTCCACGAAATAGAAAATGCACCAGCCCGCCACGACCGCGTAGTAAAACATGATCGCTGATGCAACCATCCCGACGAATGCGCCCATCCAGGCCGACCGCTCGCCGGCAACGCGAACAAAGGTGCCGACCACGCCGCTTCGTCCCTTCCGGCCCAGGGCGTACTCCGCGATGATGAGGGGAATGCTCCACAGAAAAAGGAAGGTGATCCATGCCACGAGGAATGCCCCGGCCCCTTCCTCCCCGCCGTTGGTTGCCGCGATGCGCGGGAAGCGCCAGATGTTGCCGGTTCCGACCGCGATCCCGAGCACGCTCAGGATCAATCCAAGACGGGACGAGAATCGCGGTTGATCGGACGAAGCCATGCGACAGGGGGCTGGTTGATTGCAGAAAACGCAGGTGCTGCGCCGTTGACACGGGCTCAGGTGCACACACGAAGAAAGCGACGCGCTGCCAGACATGCCACCGGCGGTGCCCGGACCGGGCCCGAATTGGCCCTCGAACTACTGCGCCGCCGGCTGGAGAGACGACCGCTGGGTCACGAGCGAGTCCGGCAGCTCGGAGGGCGTTGAAGGAAACCGAACCGGATAGTACTCGAACTGGAGGTAGGTGTCGAGCTGGTCGTCGTAGTGGCCCGGATGCAGCGGGTCGCCGCTCTGTCCACCCGGGATCACGGCAACGGCACGCGGCGGATCTACGGAAAAGTCGATCACGAGCCGCTGGCTGGCACTGTGGGTCGTCTCTCGGCCTCTCGCGGGCGACACCGTCGCATCGAAACCCGGGTAGGGCATCGGGCCGCGCCACAGAGGACGGAGCTGCTCCGAACGCGTCAGATGGCGGAAGATTACGCGATGGTGGTCGCCCCATCGCCATGCCGAGGGGTCGTCCCCGTGCTCCGCTCGAAGGCTGTCACTCGCACTGACGAACGCCCGGCGCGCCACGTCGGCAACCGTTTCCACTTCGGGGGTGTCTTGCACGTCGAACCACGATGCTTCCGGATCAGACACTGCGAGGTCGACCAGAACGGCGTCCTCGGGCCGGTCTTCACCGGTGAAGACGTCCTCGTCCCATGTGAGCCGTCGAATCTCGGAGAGGACGACATCCAGAATGAGGGGTTCGGGCCGCTCCGCGGAGGCGACACCGTCCCACGCGAGCAGCATCGCCCGCAGCGTATCGGCATCGTTCGGCAGCGTACCGGTAGCCTCAAAGATAGGCCGGAATGCATCGAGTTGTTGAACATCAACGTCCGACTGATACGCCTGAAGGTCGTCGAACGAATGCCGGTCCGAGCCGGCGAGCAGGGAGTCGATTCGAACCGAACGCCACCCGTCGCGCCAGTCATGATTCATGTAGTGCGGGTAGGTATCGTCGGTCGGCTTCTGGTTTGCGGAAAACAGGTAGGCCTGATCGGGGTTGCGGCTGTACGGTAGTTCGTCGAACGGAACGCGATCGACCCACTCCCCTCCCCGCGACGTGCCATCGAGCAATCCGCGCCCGTGTCCCTGACGCCGGATCGGAAGATGCCCGGTCGACCGGATCGCGATATGTCCATCTCGGCCGGCGTAGAGGACGTTCTGCATGGGCGTGTCCCAGTCCCGGAGCGCCTCCTCGAAGTCCGCAAGCGAGTCAGCATGTGCCATTCCCCAGAGCGCCCTGAGCGTCGAGCTCGGCTTGTGCGCCACCCACTGCTCGGCAACGGCCGTCAGCCGCCCGTCTGCGAGCCCGCCCGCCGGAGGCTCTTCGTCCGAATCCGCGAAATGAACGGGCCCCCAGTGGCTGTAATACAGGGTGTCGATCACCGCTTCCCCGCCGTTAACGCGGATCGTGTCGACCACGGCGCGAAGTGGGCGCCATTCGCCATCGAACCGGTAGGCGGACCGATCGGGACGGACCTCCATCGCGTAGTGGTCGATCTGATCGGAGCCGGTGTTGGTAAATGCCCACGCCGTATTTGGCGTCATCGCCTGCACCAGCACCGGCGCACCGGGGACCGTCAAACCGTGGGCATTCATCGTCGGCGTGACGAGATGGGCTTCATACCAGATCGGCGGCAGGGACAGGCCGAGGTGCATGTCTCCTGCAAGCATCGGTGCGCCCGACGCAGACCGCGAACCGTGAACGGCCCAGTTGTTGGACCCTTTCCCGGGGATATATCCCTCGGCCAGGGTCCCGCGCAGTTCGGCGCGGGCTGCATGCCGTGCCGTAAGGATCGAAGCCGCGGCTCCATTCCTCGTCACACGGCCGCCCGGTAGGACGCTCCGTGCCGAGGGGGTGTCACTGCCCATCTCTGAGGGCGGAATGATCGGGACGTACAGGCCTGCCGGATTCTGCGGATACAGTGACCGGAAAGAGGCGGAATCCAGTTTGGCCTGCAGCGCGCCGTACCGAGCATCGTCGCTGCTGTACGTCAGATCGTAGGTCATGTACTGCAGGACCCGCATCGCCTGAAGCGCATCAAAGGGCTCCGGTTCGTACCCGAGAAGGCGGAACTCGAGGGGAAGGTCTTCCGGCTCCAGGCCGTCCGTGTGGGCGCGAACTCCTGCCGCATACCAGGACACCAGTTCTTGCTCGATCCCGGCCTCCTCCTGGATGCGCTCTAGATTGCGGCGCGCGCCCCAGTCCATCCCCGTCGAGCGGAGGAAACGGTCCGCTTCCACCGATCCCTCACCGAAGGCTTCCGCCAGTTTTCCGGCCGCGACGCGCGGGACGAAGTCAAGCTGAAACAGCCGATCCTTCGCGACGAGATAACCGAGCGCTATGATCGCGTCCCGGTCCGAGGAAGCGTAAATGTGAGGCACGTAGCGCTCGTCTCGTATGACGGTGACCGGCTCGTCCAGTGCCTCGATCGTCAGGGTGTGCTCGCCCGGCACCGGCTGTGCCTGTCGCGCCGCGCGAAAGAGCCCGTCGGCCGGGTCGAAGAGGACCTCCAGGGGCGGCATCGGCCCAATACCGACGTTTCCGGCAACGAGAAGAAGGACCGACGCGACGCCGGCGAGCAGAAGCTTGAGAATGCGGGGGACGGACATACGGAAATCGCAGGGGGCGAGGACGGACGGGCAATACCGCAGGATCGAGCTAGGCCGATTAGGCTCGGCCGACACGAATATAACGCATCGTCAACCGATGCAGCAAACGCATTGTAACGGACCGATCCAGCATCAAGGCGGACGTCCTCACAAAGAGACAGTGACCCACCGATCGATTGGCGGCGAAGCGTTTGGTTCGTTGCTTAAACAGCGCCTACGACGACACTTTCAGCTCGCTGGGCTCGGGGACGTCCGTTGCATCGCCGGAGGTTTCCGGCGGACCCGGCAGGTCTACGCCCTTCTGAATGCGGCGAAGCAGTTCGTCCGTCGCGTTGGCGTAGTCTCGCGCCCCACGGGTCGTCGGATCGTGGTCGAAAACGGTCGTCCCGTTGTCATGGGCTTCGGCGAGCGACGTGCTCGTCCGCACGATGCTGTCCATCGCGTAGTTGCCGTACTTCCGCCGGATGTACTGCTGATAGGTCTGGTGAATCCGCTTCCGCGCATCGACCTGCGTGAAAAGCATCGACCGCGTCTGAAGATTCGGGTTGAGGCGGTCACGAACGAGATTCGTCGTCTGGAACGTCTGCTCGGCTCCGACGACACCCTGGTACTCGGGCAGGACCGGGATGACGACGTGTTGACTCGCCACCAGCGCGTTCAGGCTGTAGACCGTCACGGCGGCGGCCGTATCGAACATGATGGCGTCGTAGTTGGGTTTCAACGCCTCGATCGTCTCCCGCACCCAGAGGACATCCGTCGGCTTGTTGAGGCTACGCATGAACTTCGTCAGGCGGCTGGTCGACGGGATGAGGTCGAACCCGCTCAGCTCACGCGCCTGAATCCGCCGCGGGTCCAGATTCGGGTCGAAGAGCGCCAGCACGGACTCCTCCGGCGAAGGTTCGTCGACGTCCAGCGTCCGGGAGAGAAAACCCTGAGGGTCCAGGTCAAGCACCAGTACGCGCTTTCCCGACAATCCGAGCGCCGCGGCGATGTGGATGACAGAGGTGGTTTTGCCCGTCCCTCCCTTATGGTTGCAGACACTAAGGACGATCATGAAGCACCGAAGCCGCAGGGCGGGAGATGTTGAAGAGAGTCAGGGGATGTACGCGACGACCGAACCGCGTTCTTCAGATCGAACCGGAGAGTTCAGAGCAAAGGGCTGTTGCCATTCCTGAACGTCTGCACGTGCGATACGGGTCTAAGGGATGCAGGCACGCGTTGACACAGGGCAAGAACAAGACCGCGATCAGAAAGGGTAGACGCGGCCGAGACACGGCGCGCCTGTCCAAGCGCACATCACATTTAAACTATGCGTTTATCGTGCTTGTGTCAAATGCCTATGCCATATGATTTCGATAAGGTCAAGCGTCCGATTTCAAGCGATCCCGAACCGAACGATCCCAAACCTCTACAGACCCGTCTGAATGCACATCCCCTCAGACGACAGGCACGGTGGCCGCGCCTCTTTAACCGTCACCTGCGCGAAGACGGTTGTCCCCAAGACCGTTCTTGCTCACCTCCGAAAATGCGTCACTAGCACGCAGTTGAATAGATTTTACGTCGTACGACGAAATACGACGTCGTACAAATGTAAACGTATTCATTTTGAGCCACCGGCGACCGCGGCGATCGAACCCGGGACGTAGGCTTCGGTTGACGGCGATGCCTGGCCTCTCGCCTCTTTTCTCCCCGCAGACGTCGACGCTCGTGCCACGTGGCCTTTTCCGCGCGTCCATTTTGTCCGGTATCCTTCTCGGCGCTTCGTTTCCAATTGACGGTCTGGGTATGCTCGAGCAGGGATGGCTGGCTATGATCGCCTACGTGCCGCTGTTGCGGGTGACGGTCGGCGGACCGCCCCGGTCCCCGGGCCATGCATTCGCGCTTGCGCTCCTCACCCACCTTCTCGCGTACAGTATTGCCTTTCACTGGGTAATTCTACATCCCCTTCCCGTGACGGCGCTCGCCTCCGTCGGCGGTGTGGCGGTGGTGGCTCTGCTCACAAGCATCCCCTGGGCCGTCGGCGCGTGGGTACGGAAGCTCGCGTCCTACCGTCTGGCTATGGCCACGTGGGCGCTATCAATGCTCGGGCTCGAACACATGCTCAGCGTCGGGCCCTGGGCTGTTCCATGGTCGGTTCTTTCGCACACGCAGGCCTCCATGCCGCACGCCGAACTCGCGTCGATAGCGGGGGGAACAGCTTTGACCGCAATCGTGATCGCCATGAATGCGGCGGTGACACGTGCCCTGGGTGCAACAGGAGCGCACCACGGACACCACGCGGGCGACCGGGATCGCAGCGGACCGTCGCGCCCGGCGCTCGTACCCATCGCGGCGCTCGCCGTCGTCATTGCGGCTGGCTCACTCATTTCAACGCCCCACCCGTCATCCGATCAGAAACGCACCCGCCTGCTGCTGGTCCAGCCGGCCATGCAGCCCCTCGACTGGGCGCGTACCGATACCCTGGCCGCCGTCGACCGCCTGCTCGCGATGACCGAAGCCGCGATGACCGAAGCCGCGATGTCGGGGGCAGGGACAGCCGCCGCAGAAGAGGTCCATGACCGGCCAGGTGCCGTCGACGCGATCGTGTGGCCGGAGACGGCGCTGCCGCCGCTCGTTTTTCGCGATACCGCAACAGGCTGGCAGACCCGGGTCGACGCGCTCGGTGCGCCGCTCGTCACGGGGGCCGTACGGCCGGTGGCGAACGAGTCCACATCACAACGTCGGGAATACACGAACGACGTCCTTCTTTTCCAATCAGACGGTCGTCGGGACGCCTACAGCAAACACCATCTCGTCCCCTTCGCGGAGCACGTCCCCTTCGTTGACGATCTGCCGATGCTCCAGCGCCTGACCGTCCCCGCCGGGGGTGTGGCGGGATACCGTCGGGGGAATGGCGCCAGCGTTCTCCCGGTCGGAGACCACACCGGACTGCGGATCGCGCCGCTTGTCTGCTTCGAAACCATTCTTCGGCCGTACGCGCGGTCGGTCGCCCGCCTCGAACCGGACATCCTCCTCGGTCTCTCCCAGGTCGGGTGGTGGGGCAACGCGTCGGTCCTGCCCCAGTATCGAGCCCTAACGTCGCTTCGAGCGCGGGAGACCGGCTACCCGATGCTCGTGGCTACCGTCAGCGGCTCCTCTTTCACGGCTCATCCGGACGGCCGCCTTGAGATCCACGCGAACTGGATGGATGCGACTGCTAAAGTTGTGTCTGTACCGGAGCCGGTCTCCACACGGTATCGAGCGGCAGGCGCGTGGATGGACGGATCCGTGGCCCTGCTTCTCGCCGTGGTCCTGCTCCTTCCCACCGGCCGGGCGCGCGGCAAAATCCACCGGTAGTGCATGGAGTGAACTCGACATTCGAAAGGGCAGTCGCTACGTTGTCTGTTCGCCCCGATGATCGCCCCCGGTCTTCTCATGCAGATATCGACCAAGCTGATCCTTGCGTCGCAGTCTCCCCGACGCCGCGACTTGCTTGACCAACTCGAACTCACGTTTACGGTCCGCGTCAGTCCAGCGGAAGAGGTGATTCCGGAGGGGGAGCCGCCAGATGTGGTTGCACAGCGCATCGCTACGCAGAAAGCCGTCCCGGTGGCTGCACAGCACCCGACGGCGCTTACACTGGCAGCAGACACGATCGTGGTCCACGACGACGACATTCTCGGAAAGCCGACGTCGAAACGGCACGCGTTTGAAATGCTGAAGCGTCTTCGCAACACAACGCATGACGTCTACACCGGCGTCTCCCTCATTCATCCCGCCTCCGACCGCGAGGTGACCTGCTACGAGCGTACGCGCGTAACCTTCGGCGCGATGGACAGCGCGGAAATCGACGCGTACGTTGCCTCGGGTTCGCCGATGGACAAAGCCGGTGGGTACGGCATCCAGGATCGAATGGGACCGTTGTACATCGAGCGGATCGAGGGCGATTACTACAACGTGATGGGTCTGCCGCTCAGACGCCTCTATACAACGCTCAAATCAGACTTCAGCGACCTGCTGCTTCTCTAACCCTCGCGTTAACCCTCGCGTTGTGCCGTCGGCAGTCGTCCCTGTCCCCCTCTGACGAACGCCCCGAACGCCCGTCGACCGGCGGTTTCACATTTGCCCCATCCGCGCCCTGTTGATTCTATGCCCGCTCGCTCATTCGACCAGATTCGTATTCTGCTGATTCAGGCCCGCAACACGGCCGACATGGAGCGGCAGGAGCAGCGATGCTTTGCGGATCGGACCGGTCTTCGCACGGACCAGTTCGCCCGCGTCAACATCGCGCGCGAGCCGCTTCGCCTGCAGTGGATCGACGAAGTGGATGCCGTCATGATCGGCGGAGCCGGCGAATACTCCGCCATGGACGATCCGCCGTGGATGCCTACGCTTCTCGAGGCGGTTCGCGTGTGCGTGAAAAAGGCCGTTCCGACGTTCGGATCATGCTGGGGCCACCAGGTGATCGCCCGGGCGCTCGGCGGCACCGTCATCCACGATCAGGCGCGCGCAGAACTTGGGTGTGGCACCGTTCATCTGACCCGCGCAGGCACCGCGGATCCCCTGTTTTCAGGCTTTCCCTCGACCTTCCGGGCAAACATGGGTCACCACGACCGGGTCGCTGAGCTGCCGCCGGGTGCCGTCGAACTCGCCCGAAATGAGCAGCCGAATCAGGCCTTCCGGATCGATGACGTACCGATGTACGGTACACAGTTCCACTCTGAACTCGACGCCGAAAGTGAGCGGGAGCGACTCATCGCGTACCGCGAGTACTACCGTGAGGACCTGCCCGATGAAGATCAGTTTCAGCAGGTGCTGGACGACCTCGCCGAAACGACGGAAGTCGACCACCTTCTCCGCGACTTCCTTCGCGTCTACGTCATCGAAGACGGCGCAACCGCATCGAATGACGGTGAGACCGACCGGTCTTCGTAATGGCCTCCATGTTTGCACCGGCTTCGACCTGAGCCCGCACACGCGGCGTTACACGGTCACGCCGCATCCTCTTCCGGTGTGAGACGGTACACCGCTTCCGCGCGATCGCAGGGCCCCCCGACAGGCGGATTCGGCTTGCGAACCGTCACTTCCACCCCTTCGATGTCCGGGTAACATTCCACAACCTTGTGCGCGATGCGATACGCGAGTTTCTCGATCAGGTAGAAGTTGTTTTCCGTGACGAGTTCGCGTACGAAGGCGTAGACCTGCTCGTAATTGACCGTCTCGTCGAGATCGTCGTGGACGGCAGCCGACTCAAAGTCGAGATCCACGGACACGTCCACCTCATACCGGCCGCCGATGCGGTGCTCTTCCTGCATGACGCCGTGGTGCCCGTAGAAGACGGCGTTGATCAACCGAACGGTGCCGATCGTGCCTCCTTTTCGCGCGGCCGCGCCGGCGTTCGAGACAGGAGCAGCGGGCGAAGATGCGGTACCTGAGGATGCGGCGTCTGAAGAGGCGGTGTCGGAAGGTGCGGACATAGACTGGGAACGTGCGGAACGCCGAGATGAAAGGGCGTGCGGCCCGATGATGGCGGCACCGACGCCCGTGAAAGGGAAGACTGAGGACCGGCTCCGTGGGTCCACCGATCAGGCTGCCTCCACAGCCATCAGCTTGGGAATGGCCGCGAGTTCGCGGAATGCGCGGGCCCGGTCTGTAATTGCGATTGCCGAGAGGTTGGTGAGGCGGTCCGGGCCGAATGCTTCAACGGCGAACGACGCCAGCGTAGACCCAAAGATGATGCTGCGGCGAAGCGCGTCTTCGTCGAAGCGTCCCTCGCGGGTCAGGTGACCGGCGAGTCCACCGGCGAACGCGTCGCCCGCTCCCGTCGGGTCCTGGATGTCCTCCAGCGGGTAGGCAGGTGCGCTGAAGACCTTGTCCTCGTGGAACAGAAGAGCGCCGTGCTCTCCCTTCTTAATGATCAGGGTCTTCGGACCCATATTCCGAATGATCGAGGCAGCCAGGACGAGGTTTGGCTCATCTGCCAGCTCCCGCGCCTCCGCGTCGTTGATCACCAGGCAGTCGACAAGTGAGAGTGTCTCTCGAAGACTATCCGGCGTGTTTTCGATCCAGAAGTTCATCGTATCGCAGATGACGTACTCCGGGTCATCGATCTGCGCCAGTACGTCTCGCTGAATCTTCGGGTCCAGATTCCCTAGACACACGATGTTGCTGTCGCGGTAGGACGGCGGGATGTTCGCCTCAAAGTCCTGCAGAACGTTCAACTGGGTGTCCAGCGTGTCGCGTTCGTTCAGGTCGTAGTGATAGCGTCCGTGCCAGAAGAACGTCTTTTCGTCCTCGCGGACCACGAGCCCTTCGAGATCGACGCCTCCGTCGGCAAGCACCTGGCGGTAGGTATCGGGAAAGTCGCCACCGACAACGCCAACGAGGCGGACGTCCTCGCAGAAGTACCGGGCTGCCAGTGTCAGGTAGGAGGCGCTGCCACCAAGCACGCGCTTGGCCTGGCCGAACGGCGTCTCGATGGAATCAAAAGCGACGGTTCCTACAGCAAGGATGCTCACGGATTACAGGTGTGGGGTGAGGAAAAACGCGTCTACCACGGTTAACGTACGGACGCAGCGACCGGATCGCAGGGGGCTCGTGCGAAATCCAGGCCAAGGATTGGTGACGGCGTTGCGTGCGTCAGCGGCCGCGGATGGCGTCGACCAGTTTCTTGGTCAGATAGGCGAGCAGCATGGACGTCCCGATCCGGCCGGCGGAGCGAAGCAGCTTCCGGGCCAGTGCGGCACCCAGCGTGGTAGCCGCCATCCCGGCAGCCCGGGCCTTGAGCTCGACGGGGACCACGTCATCGTCGGAAGAAAACGAGCGGACCGCACGCGCTGCCGCGTCACGCGTCGCCGAACGCGCGCGTTGCCGCACGGACTGACTGGCTTCCTGTGCCGTCCCGGCGAGTCGGTCGAAGGCTTTCCCCGACATCGATTCGACCGCCGAACTGGACTCGGTGCCATTCGATGCGTCGATCTCGGGCGTTGCTGTTCCTGTAGCTACCCCGTCTCCGCCGGCGTCCGTTTCGGTTCCCTGTCGAAAGGCGCCCGTTCGGGATTCGATCTCCCGCTGGACGTCGGATGCCACGTCCCGCGCCTGCTCGGCAATTTTTTCAAGCTGCCGGCGCGTGCGGTCCGAGAACCCGTCGGAAGGCGCACCGATTCGACCGGCCACGTACCCCGCTGCTGCTCCGAGTGTCGACGTGACCAGAACAGCCAGAACGGGGTGCCGGTGAAACCAAGAGTCGCGTTCTGCGGCGGCCTGCCGGGCCCGGAGACGCGTCACCTCTGCACGCAGGCGCTCGAGTTCCTCGACCAGTTCTTCATAGCCCGGCTCCCCCGACTCGAGCGTGTCGGTTCGGTCATCGGATCGCTCGGTCTCGTGTTTGGAGACGTTGTCATCGTTTGGCTCCTTCGATCCATCGCTGGCGTTCGTGGTTGCTTCGGACATGTCAGATCGTGCCACTGGGAAACGGGATACGAATCGGTGCGGTGACGCCTTTACTTCCGGCTGATCGCGCCGATGAACACTCCGGCAGCAAAGGCCCCGAGCATGGCGGTGGTCTGGTTGTCCCGGATCCAGGACTTTGCGATGTGGATGGGCACCGAGCCCATACCGGCCATCGCCAGCAGATCTTGAAGGCCTCCCGCTCCGGCGTCGGACCGAAAGGGATCATCCCCGCCGGGACGGGCTCCACGGCCTTCCTCAAATCCGCGGCTTCCACCGAACGGATCGGCGTCGCGACTTGCGCCGGTTTCCGGTCCTTGAAAGCGCTCGCCCGACGACGGTCGGTCGAACGGATGCGGGTCATCCGATGCAGGCGGCTGCGAGGAAGCGGGGCCGGCGTCTGGCGATGCCGGCGCTCCCTCGCGCCCTTCAGATGAGGATGATGCGGCATTTGCGCTTTCGCGGTCCTCCGTCATAATATTCTGCCGTGTATCACGTTGGATGAGAAGCGGGGGTCGGGATGCGGCGCGACGCTTCCGTCGCGCGACACCGGTCCAACGGTGCAACCATCCACCGGCGTTCCCTGCCCTGAGAATTCTCCGCGCCGTCCTGCCCCTGGCGGGCGCAGCAGCGTGCCGGCGCAACCCATGCCGTACTGTTCGGTACCGTGATCCACAGCGGTCGTCCCGCGTCCGTGTTCGTTTTCCATGTTTGTGCCTTCGCTCCCGACGTTCCACATGGCCTCTTCCTTTCGGCTTCTGTCTCGGGCTCTGCGTCCGCATCCGCTACTGCTGACGCTGGCTGCCGTCGTCCTGATCGCTCTCCTCCCCCTCCGCGGCGTCGCCCAGCCCACCTCGACCAGCCCGGAGAAAGCCTACGCAGCCGCCGTCCAGCTGTACGAGCAGCGCCTCTTCCGAAAGTCACAGGCCGCGTTCGCGTCCTTCCGAGACGCTCACCCGGATCACCCGGCCGTTCCCCAGGCGCTTTACCTCGAGGCACGCTCTGCGCTGGCACTCGACCGGGAGCGTCATGCCGTCCGCCTCTTCGAAACCCTGCAATCCACCTATCCGGCACACCCGCGTGCGGAAGAGGCGCAGATTAGCCTGGGGCAGTATTTTATTGATGCGGGAGAGACGACGAGGGGGCGCCGGATCATGGAACGTATTGCCCGCGAGGACCCGGACAGTCCCAACGCGCCGCGCGCCATCTACTTGCTCGGGGCCGCCGAGCGCGAAGACGGGAATCTCGACAACGCCGCAACCTACTTTGAGCGCGTCCTCCGTCGGCATCCGGACAGCGATATTGCGCCGGCTGCGGCGTACGATCTTGCGTCCACGCAGGTGCGACTCGAACGGTTTGAGGAGGCTGCAGCGTCGTTCGAGTCGCTGGCGCGGCAATACCCCGACTCGCCGTACGCACAGAACCTCGGCACGGCCGTCGCGGAGGTATACTACGAACTCGGCCAGTACGACCGGGTAATCGAGGAGTTGCGGCCGCAAATCGACACGCTTCCACCTGAGCAGCGCGGGCGCGCTCTGTTTTTCCTTGCTGAATCCTACAACCAGCGTGGAGACACGGAGAATGCGATCGTTTTCTACCGCCGGATCATCGACGAGCCTCAGAACGACGCCTACCTCCGCCCGGCGCTGTACGGCATGGGCTGGACGCACCTGAACGCGGACAATCCGGACCAGGCTGCCGACAGTTTCGCCCGTGTGCGAACCGTCGCCACGGCCGACGAGGCGCAGGATACCCTCTCCATGAAAGCCGCCTACTACGAGGCCGTCGCACATGCGCGTGCCGGTCGAAGCGATCGGGCAGCGGCAGGGTACCGGACGGTTGCCGAGACGTGGCCGAACGGGGATCTGGCCGCAGCGGCGACGTATGAACGGGGGGTGCTCGAGTATCGGAGCGAACAGTACTCGGCCGCGGCCGCCTCATTCCGGCAGGTCGTCCGACAGACGCCCCCGGAACCGCTCCTCGGGGATGCGCACTACATGCTCGGAAATGCCTACACTGCACAAAACGACCTGGACCGTGCCCTGGAGGCGTATGACGAGGCCGTGCAGCGGGATGCAGCCCCCGACTCCGTCCGGCGCGAGGTGCAATTCCAGAAGGCGTGGACGCTCTACGAAAACGGGCGCTTCGACGAGGCGGGCTCCGCGTTTCTTGCACTGGCCCGGGACGGGACCGGCCAGCGGTCGCGTGACGCTCTGTTCTGGGGCGGCGATTGCCTGTATGAGCAGGGCGATTACGTCAACGCTCAACGACGCTTCCAGCAGTATCTGCAGCAATACCCGAACGGGCGCCACGCAGCGGCAGCCCAGTACGCGCTCGGCTGGACGCACTTCCGCCAGCGGCAGTACCAGCCCGCGGCCTCCGCTTTCCGGACATTTCTCGACACGTATCGCGAGCCGGACCGGGAAATCCCGTACCGGCAAGATGCTCGACTGCGACTGGCAGATAGTTATTACGCACTGAAGCAATACGACAATGCCATCGCAGAATATCGCCGCGTCGACGGCCAGGGGGTTGATTATGCCCTGTACCAGACGGGCGAGGCCCTCTCCCGAGCGGATCGCAATGACGAGGCAATCCGAACGCTTCGCCGCCTCGTCGATGAGTACCCCGATAGTCCGTGGCGGGGAGAAGCACAGTTCAGAATCGGCTTCATCCACTTCCAGAGCCAGGACTACGCCGCCGCGCGAGAAGCGTACCAGACGTTGATTCGCCGTCGGCCCAGTGAACGCCTGGCGGCCCGTGCACAGTACGGCGTCGGCGACACCTACTACAACGCCGGGGAAATGCAGCAGGCGGTCGACGCCTATCTCGTGGTTCTGCAGGACTACCCGGAGAGCGCGTTCGCGCCGGAGGCTGCTTCAAGCCTTCAATACGCGCTGCTTGCCTCTGGCGACCCCGACCGGGCGGAGCAGGTCATCGAAGACTTCGCGCGGGAGAACCCGGGCAGCCCGATGGTCGACGAGCTTCGGTTCCGGCGAGCGGAGGCTACCTACCAGAGCGGCGAAGTCAACCGCGCGCTCCAGCTCTTCCAGCGCTTCATCCGAACGTCGAGCAACGACGCGCTGCTTCCCGAGGCATATTTCTACGTTGGCGAGATCTACGCAAACCGTGAGGAGCCCAACGAGGCTCGCACCTATCTACAGCAGCTCGTTGACAACTACCCGAACAGCAACCGGCGCCCCGAAGCCGCACTTCGGCTCGGGGATCTGTCTCTTGAGCAAAATAATCCTCAGTCGGCCCTCGAAGCATACAGGGTCGTCGCAGAGGATGAGGACGTCAACCCAGAACTTCGGGCGCAGGCGCTCTACGGGCAGAGCGTCGCACTCCAGGACCTCGGGCGTCGGGATGAGGCCGAAGCCCTGCTTCAGCGGCTGATCGACGCGAATCGCGGGGGCCCGCTTCTGGCCTCCGCGCGCCTCGGCCTCGGACGGCTGTACGCGACGGATGGCCGGACGGCGCAAGCCGAAGACCTGTTCCGCCGCGTAGCGGAAAACAGCGACAGCGAAACGGGAGCAGAAGCCCTGGTTCGCCTGGGGATGCTCCTCCGAGATCAGGGACAGCCCCGAGAGGCCATCCGAGAACTGGATCGCGTTTCGTCGCTGTTTCCCGGATATCCGGAATGGGTGGCCCGCTCCCTTCTGCAACAGGCGGCGGCCTACCGTCAGCTTGGCGAGACCGGGGAGGCGACGCGCATTTACGACCAGGTGATGTCGGAATACGGCGGCACGCCTTTCGCCGAGGAAGCCCGAACAGAAAAACAGGCGCTGTAGCGTGCGAAGACCCGCCCGCCTGACGCCGCCCCTCCGTGCCGATGCAGACTCCCATGACTGCGATTTTCCCGATGACCTTTTCCGCACGCCTTCCTTCCGTTCTCGCCACACTGTTGCTGCTGTGGTCGGTCGTACCGGTCACGGCACAGGACAACCCGGAACGCGATCCGCAACTCCCGGAGATTGCCCCACGCGAGATCGAGATTCGCGGTCAGTTTGAGGTGGGCTTCCCCACGCTCGAGCGACAACCGCTCCGCGGCTTCGCCTCTCCTCCCACGGTTCCCGTGATCCCGCCCGACCGGCAGCCGTTCACGCAGGCGTACAAGCAGGAACGAAGTGAGCTACCGGAGCAGCTGCCATCTCCCCCGAGCGTCGGCGCACGCCTGAAAGCGTCTCCTCCGCCGGCGACTGGATACGTCGAAGCAGGTGCCGGGCGCTACCTTTCCCGGTTCGCTGAAGCGCACATCACGCTGCCGGTTTCCCCGACGGAGTCCTTCGAAGTTGATGCCGCGTACGACGGATCTGCCGGTTACGAGCCGTTCGAGTCGACGGATGCCTCCACGCAGCACGACGACGTCGAAGGGACGCTGCGATTCGTGTCCCAGCGTGATCTTGTTCAGGTGGATGCCGGGCTCCGCGGCCTGTCTTCCGGCTACGACCTGTACGGCGCGCAACCGAATCGTCTCGGAACCATCGGGGCTGAGACGCCGGGACGCACGGTTCAATCCGGTGGGCTATTCGGTCGACTCCGGGTGCAGGGGCGCATCCCCGCATCCGTCGGTTTCTCCTTCGACCAGACGAGCGTCTCCACTGATACCGGCATCGGCACCGACTCGACCGAATTCGACCAGCAGCGACTCGCGGTCGACGCTCGAGCCGCGCTGCCGTTCGGTACTCGAGAGATCGAAGCCGATGTGTCTGCTTCGACCTCCGGTCTCGGCACGGGAGCCTTCGAGGGAGACGTCCAAACGGTCGATCTCGGCGGATCCGCCGTCGCCTACCGGTCCGGACCGACGATCGTCCGCGCAGGCGCCCGCCTGCTGGCCTTTCAGTCCGGAGACGCCGGCGGCACACCGGCCACACCGGAGGCGTCCGCGACATTCGTTGTGCCCTCCGTGGAGCTGACGATTGCAATCACGCCGCGCTTTACCGTGTTCGCCGTCAATGAGCCGGGACTCGAACACCACACGCTGCGCTCGCGGCTTGAGGAAACACCATGGCTTGCACCGCGACCGTACGTTCGGCCGACGTTGTTCTCGACGCGATCCCGGGCGGGGGTGCGCGTCTCCAGTGGCCCGATTCGAATCACCTCACATGCCGGCTACCGGTACGCCCCATCCTACCGATTCGTCGAGGCGGGCCCGAAGGTGGGCTACGAACGAGGCTTTTTCCGGTCTAACTACGAAAGCGCCCGAATTGCGGAAGCCGGTGCCAGCATTGCCCTTCAGGGATTCGACCGGGTGCAGGCAATCGTTCGCGCAACGATACGCGACGGGCAGCTCGTCGACTCGGAAACCACGGTGCCATTCCTCTCTCCCCTTCTGGTTGAATCCGCGCTGAGCTACAGCATGATGGACGGGGATGCACGTTTCGGGGTCGAACTCGGCATTGAGAGCCCGCGCTACGTCGATCGGAGTGAAACCACCGAGACCGGTACGGTGGTCGATCTGGATCTCACGGGTAGCTACCGGGTCACGCCGAGCCTTGACGTGGTCGCGCGGCTGGAGAACGTCGGCGCCAGTTTCGAGCGGTATCCTGGATACGAGCGACCGCCCACAACCATCGGTGCCGGAATCCGCATCCACTGGTAGACGGCCCATGCTACCGGTACGGACCGCCCATCGCGGTCGATTGTATCGATGGAGGCGGACATTTAATTTCAATGGAGTGTAATGTATGTTACGGAAGTGAACGTCCCGGAACGAGCGTTGTCGTTTCGAGACGGCCTACTTCTTGTTACGGCTTAGTATAGCGGGTCCCCGGTATGCCATGGACGATGCATGGCGTCGCGTCGTTCTGACGCGCCACCCACCGGCTGCCCCCCGCACGCACTGCGTACCCATTGACGCCCCAGACTCATGGCTGGCCCTTCTGCAGAAGACATCATCCACGCGTTTGCCCGCGCGGTTCGCGAGTCGCTCGAAGCGGGCGAATCCATCGACGTGCCGGGCCTCGGCCGCTTTGGTGTCGAGCACCGGCAAAGCCAGATGATTGAAGCCGACGATGGTGAAGCCACCATGGCTCCTCCGAGAGACGTGATCACGTTCACGCCCGAGAACGCCGACACCTGATTCCGGCGCCCCCACCCCGCCTCCCTTCCGCCCGCGCATCCGGTTCATCCCCCTATGTCTGCTTCCATCTTCGAACGCGTCGCCGATGAGCTCGGTCTTCCCCCGGACCGGTCCGAAAAGCTCGTCCGCGCCATGATCCGCGAGATCCGCAAACGAGCGCACAAGGGGCGCGGCGTCAAGATTCCGAACCTGGGTTCGTTTTCGGTTGAAGACGGAACCCTTACCTTCACGCCGCGACCGTCCGTGGCCCGGGCCGTGAATCAGCGCTTCGAAGGACTCAGCGAAGAGCGCGTCGCTCTGCCGGAGGTCGAAGAGACATCCGGCAAGGGCGAGGGACCCACGACAATCACGCGTGGCTTCGACATGGGGGCATGGGATCCGCTGGACACCGGATCGGGAGCAGCCAGCTCCGGTGCATCCGACGCCCCGAGTCCGGACCCCGGCGACGCCTCTTCCTCCCCCGCGGATACCGACGAGTTTGAGATCCCGGCGGACGGTCCCGACACCGATGAATTCGAGGCGCCCGTAGACGAGCCGGACGAGCCCGCTCACGATACCGCCACGACATCACCGGAGGACGACCCGGCAGCAGAAGCATCGACGAAGGAGTCCGATCCTGATTCCTGGGATATGGGTGCCGCTCGTCCCGTCGCCGATGAACCGTCCGACGAAGACGAGGTGCCGGCAGGCCCGGCCCGCCTTCGCGACGACGAGGACGTTCCGCAGGAGCATGACGAGATCGATGCTTCGGCCCCGCCGAGCGTGGACGATCACCGGACCGCAGAAGCGGAGCCGGACCCGTACGAACCGTCTGGCTTCTCCGCCTCCGACACCGAGGATGAATCAGAGTCTGCCGTCGCCGACGAGGAGGAAGAGCCCAATATCTGGGCGTCTGACTCCGCATGGGACTTCTCCACCGTCACGTCCGACGACGTGGATGGGACGGACGACGACGAACGGGAGGCGGAGGCATCCGATCAGGAAGAGGACGATTTGCCGTCTTATCGGCCACCGGATGCCGACGAGCAAGAGGCCGAAAATCAGCCTTCGCGATCGATATTTGACTTCGAAGAGGAGGAGAAAGAAAAAAGCGAACCGCCAAAGACCACGAAGATTGAGGCTGCCGAGTTCGAGAACGAGCCCGCGGAGGAAGAAAGCGGGGGATCGAAGACCGTCACCATCCTCTCTGTCACGGTGATCCTGCTTCTCGCGCTCGCCGGTGGGTGGATCGTTCTCGGGCAACAGGGCATTGTGCCCTCCCCCGGCCGTGTCCTCGGATTCGAAGCCGGCGTCACGACCGCCCCGAACGGACAGGCGCAGACGGAACCCACCGAGCCTGACGCGACATCCGGTGCGGCCACGACCTCACCCGACGGCTCGGACGAGACTCAGGCAAGCGAACCTTCGCCTGCAGCAGGGGAGACCTCCGGCCCGGCATCCGGCCCGGCAGGCTTCGACCGCGCTGCCGGAGGCTTCACCATCGCCGTGGCCTCCCGCCCGTCTCAGTCGGGTGCCGAGGCGATGGTCGACCAGTTTCGTCGAAACCTCTCGGACACGGACTATCCTGTTGACATCGTCAGCGCAACCGCCGACGGCACAACCCGGTATCGTGTGGGCGTCGGCCAGTTCTCCACGCGCGCCGAAGCGAATCGGGTTCGAGCCGAGCTTCAGAACCGGCTTCCGGACGGCGCATGGCCTGTCCCGATCGAGTAGGTGATCCTACGGCTGCACTTCCCGTTCTCTCGTGGGACCATTCGCTTCTGATCCGCCCGGCGACCCGTACCTATAGCTTCGTTCGTACGCACCCTCCGTACGTCCACCCTTTTCCGCCCTCTCATTCCGACGACTCCCGACCTATAGCCTATGGCGCTCTTGCCGCAAGTCGATACGACCGCCGCTGACACCACGCAAGCCGCCGGAGCGGGCGCGCAATCGCTGCTCGACATCCTCTTTCAAGGCGGCTGGGTGATGATTCCCATCCTCCTGCTGTCGTTCGTGGCGATTTACCTGCTCATCGAGCGGTTGATCACGATCCGCAATGCACAGTCGGATCCGGAGGTCGTCACGGATCGCATTCGAAACTACGTTCGGTCCGGCGACGTGGACGGCGCGATTTCCTACTGCGTTCAGAAGGACGTTCCTATCACGCGTATTCTGAAGCAAGGCCTGGAACGCCTCGGGCGGCCCATTTCCGAGATCCAGGATGCAGTACAGGCGGCCGGGAAATACGAAACCTTTGAGCTCGAGAAGAAAACGAACATGCTGGCCAGCATTGCCGGCGTCGCGCCAATGCTCGGCTTCTTCGGTACCGTTCTCGGCATGATTCGAGCCTTTCAGGAAATCCAGAACCTTCAGGGCAACGTGAACCCGAGCGTTCTGGCCGGCGGGATCTGGGAAGCGCTCGTGACGACCGCCGGCGGGTTGCTCGTCGGTATTCTCGCCCTTCTCGCCTACAACTTCCTGCTGGCACGAATTCGTCGCCTCACGAACGACATGGAGCGCTCGGCCACGGACTTTATTGACCTGCTTCAGGAACCGGTGCCGCCGCAGTCGTAGTCTCGCGACCGCACCGCCTCCTTCCGTCTCGCCACCGCCGACCTATCATGCCACTCGACTTTTCTCCGTCACGCAAGCCGCTGTCAACGTTCAGCCTGGCCGGCATGACGGACATCGTCCTGCTGCTCCTCATCTTCTTCCTGCTGACATCGAATTTCATCCCGCAAATGGGCATTCAGGTGACGCTGCCTCAGGTGGAGTCGTCTGCCCCGGTGGATCGTGACTACGTCACCGTTGTACTGACGGATGAAGGTACGTACTTCGTCAATGGTCAGCGCGTCTCGGAGAGCCGTCTCGTCGCAGCCATTCGGGAGACGCGGACCACACAGTCCGCCCTGGTCCTCCGAGCCGACGAGGGCGCAACGATCGGACAGTTTGCAACCGTTGCCTCAGCGGCTCAGGCGCTGAACCTGCGCGTGCTGATGGCGACCGAACGTAATCGCCGCTGATCGCAGCACTGGCTCACTTCGAAACTGACGAACGCATAGGCCGCGTCCTCCCGTATCGGAGGGCGCGGCCTTTTTCTATTCGGTACTCTTTTCTTTCGGTACCTTAGCTCCTAAACGATCACGATCAAACCCGTCGAGTACGGCATCTGCATCTCTGTTGTTGACATGCGGCCGGGACCGAACGAGGACCGGACGCGTCGACCATCTTGGTCGTGCGGAGACAGATTCGCGCGGCAGAGCAGCGGCTTGCAGGTGTTGACGAGACGTAGCCGTGTATATACTAGCGCAGCAGCACGATCACCCCGGAGTCTGAGCCGTTCTCATTCGCCCTCTTGCTTCCGGTTCGGCAGCTGAGCCATCTATCGATCCGCCGTCGACCCTCCTTTCCGGTCCGGCGCGTCCGATGCGGGGCATAACCGTGGCAGTAGGACGGGAATGGACGGAAGGTCGCAACCGGGCACCTTCGGGCGTATAACCAGCCATTGATGTCGCTATCCTGGCGCATAGCGTCATGGTAATAACTCGCGCCTCCACGTCAATCGCAGGTAAAGGTGTGTACAACACAAAAGCGGCCCGCACCATAAGGTACGAGCCGCTCGTCATTCGTGTCGGTCGCAGGCCGTGTGCGGCCTATCGCGAGGAGTAGGACAGTCGCGTGATCTTGTCGACCAGGTTACGCTTCTTGGCTTCAAAGCCGTCGCGTACCGTGCGGTCGCCGATCTCAACGATCCGTGCGTCCCGTTCCCGGACGATCTTCGCAAAGGCGATCTGATCACCGAAGGGCTTCAGGGCGGCCTCGTTGGTCACGAGGGTCGTGCCCTTATTCTGGAGCACATCGCCGACCCAGGAATCGCGAGCGCTGAGGTACATGATCGGAATGTCCTCTTCTCCCGTTCCCGGAGGCCGGTAGATGAAGAAGAGATCCGTGATCCGCTCCTCAAAGCCGTCACGATTTACCTCGAAGCGGTAGTCGATGAACACGTAGTTCGCGCTCGACAGGCCGATTCCCTCCTGGTTCAGGAGTTCATCTTCGAGTTGGCTGACGACGGTACGTGAGGGATCGTCGGGAGCCCGCTTGATGGCCAGGCTGTCGCTGCGATCGATGACGTTAATCAGCGTGTCCAGCAGCGCCCGGGTGGGCGTCTCGGACTGAACCGGAGCGATAACCTGGGTCGTCTGGAGCCAGCGCTGAGCGTTGGCGTCCTGCGGACCGACGAAGAGGAGGAGCGCGAGGGCGAGGGTGGCAATCCCGCCAACACGCTGTAATGCGTTAAGTGGATGGATGGTACGCATCATAACGTTATGGGAGCGGCGATGGGATGAATCGATGGAACGTCGCGAAGGTCATACTAGGAAAGGACGAAGCTGAAGGAACGGCTGGCCTCGCTCAACTGGACCGGGATGGCCTGTCCAGCGTGGTTAATGCGGACGACCCCCTGTAGCTGAACCAGGATCTGGTCCTTAGGGCGCGCATCGCGAAGCTCACGCACGAGGCGGAGTTCGCTGCCGTTCGAGAGATTGAACGTGCCAATCTCCTGGCTCGCTGCAAGTCCCTTTCTGATGGAGACGCGGGCACGACGGATTTGGTAACGAGCGTCCTGCGGATAGCTGGACTCGTATTCACGATCCGGCTCGATCTCAAAGTCGAGCACCGGGCGCGCCTTGGAGAAGGCATCGCCGCTCGTGAGCTGGTTACCCGTTGCGTCGAGCACCTTGATTTCCGGACGCGGGGGGTCGATCACAGCAAACTCCTTCGAGCCGAGGAACACGTCCTCTTCTTCGTTGCTCGCGAGGAAGGCTCGCACGGTGACCGACTGACCCGCCGGGCTGAGGCGCAGCTGGCGACCGTCCTGCATGTTACCATTGGCCTCAAGCTTGAGCGGCTGGTTCTCCAGCCCCGGGACGTCGATCCGAATCTGGTTCAGGGTCTGGCGATAGAGAGACTGCGTGGCCACACTGGTGGCTACGAGCTCCGGCCGCCGAACGGTGAACGATCCCCGGACTTCCGTCTGGGCCATCTCCTTGTTCACCTGCTCGTACTGCATGATCGCCGTGTAATTGATGTCTTTCACGTTCTCGTCCTCGCCCAGGAGGTTCCCCGTGGGCATCTGGAGAGACGTGTCGCCCATGACCGTCATGCGATCGTCGGGCGATTGGAGTTGTACTTTACTGGCTGCGGTCAGGTATGCACGGGCCGTGTACGGCTGGCCGAGGACGATATTCTGGTCCCCGACAATCACCGGCTTCACCTCCTTGACGGCGAACGTCGTTTCGTCCAGGTCAAACGTGCTGAACGAATACAGGAGGATCGGCAGATACAGCGCCAGCATCACCTGGTAACGCAGCTGCTTAATGTCGCCTGAGTCTGCCATTGTTTACTTCACCGTTTGCTTGTTCTCGGAGACGCCGTTTGCGGCCTGCGGGTTGTTGAACTGGCGGAACCGGCTGAGCATGGTGTCCAGGTCGTTACGCATCTCCTGGACGGCGGAGCCGGCATTCTCCATTTCGCCACCGAGCGCGCTCATGCCGCGACCGAGTCGTTCAGCATCTTCGGCGAGGTCACCACTGGCGACTTCGCTGAGCTTCGAGCGCATGTCCTGTACGGCGACGCGGGCACGCTTCATCTCCCCGACCATGTCGTGGATCTCACCGCCAAACTGCTTGATCTCCTTGCCGAGGGCGCCCATCATGACGTTCAGGTCGTCGTTGACCTTCTTCTCGATCATTTTCCGGGCGGAGGCGGTGACCGGCGTGCCGGGGTCGGACGGGCCGGCGGCCATCTGCTTTGCTTCTTCCTCGGTGGAAGGCGTCTCCATGACGAAGGCCTGTCCCAGTTCGAGGCAACCCATGATCACGAAGGCGGCAGCCTCACCGATGAATCCGAGCTGCATGAACAGCTCCCAGTTCGGGTATTTGAGGATTTTAAAGAACACCCCGAGGATGGCGAGGGCACCAAAGATTCCGATAAAGAATCCGAGAACCTTCGTGGTCCTGGAAAGGATGGCTTCTGTGCGTTTTGAGGCCATAGCGATTTAGCGTGCTATAACAATTGAGGCGAGAACGGAGGGGTTAGAGGGGAAACGACTGGTACGCACTACGCGAGGCGCACGCACACCACGGTTCCCGAGTCAAAACAGGGTATCGTGTGTAAGACTCTTAGAAGAGTCCACCTCCCCCACCACCCTGAGGTGGCTGCTGCTGTGGAGGCTGTTGCTGCGGCGGCTGCTGCTGCGGCGGTTGCTGCTGTGGCGGCTGGCCCTGCGGCGGCTGGCCCTGTGCGGGCGGCTGCTGCCCCTGTGGCTGGCCCTGCTGCGGCACGCCTTGCTGCTCATTCGGTGAGGGGATGCGCTGAGCACCAC
>JAAAOT010000151.1 GCA_009908725.1 Bacteroidota bacterium
GCTGCGGCGGCTGGCCCTGCGGCGGCTGGCCCTGTGCGGGCGGCTGCTGCCCCTGTGGCTGGCCCTGCTGCGGCACGCCTTGCTGCTCATTCGGTGAGGGGATGCGCTGAGCACCACCACGATCGCGGCTCACGCCTTCGATCTGGCTGATATCAGCTGCACATCGCACGCCAATCCGAGGTGAGGCTTCGTCCTTCTCTTGAAAATCACGGAAACCAACGCCGATCCGGAACGCATTCGAGCTCCAGGAACCACCGCGAATCACGTGGCGGCTCTCTGTCTCGTCGCGATGGACGGGGTCGAGGTCCGAGAGCTGGCTGTAGGTGGGCGTGAAGGCGTCTTCAACCCACTCGGCCACGTTTCCGGCCATATCGTGGACACCCCATCGGCTCGGCGGGTACGATCCCACCGGCGCGGTAAAGGCATATCCATCTGCGGCCTGTCCCTGACGGCCCGGGTTGAAGTTCGCGAGCCAGCGTCCGAATCCGTCCTGCGGAGAGAACCCGGCCCACGGGTAAATGCCACCCACGCGGCCGCTTCGTGCGGCGTATTCCCATTCGGCTTCCGTCGGAAGACGCTTTCCGTCGTACTCACAGTACGCTCCGGCCTCTTCCCACGAGATGGCGACGACCGGATAGTCGTCATACGTCGAACCGTAGAAGTACGTGGACCAGTCGGCGCGGCTCGCGCTTTCTCTCCAGGCTGTGGAGTCAGGCAGGAGCTCGTCCCGTCGGTTCGACTGATCGAGGAATTCGCGGTACTCCGCGTTCGTGACCTCAAATCGATCCATGTAGAAGGAACTGACGGTTACGCGACGGCGACCGGCGTTCTGAATATCAAATGGATCCTCGTCCGTGAGGCCCATAATAAACGTTCCGTCAGGCAGGCGAACCATGTCGCCGTCTTCTGAAACAACGACCTCACCGGAAATCGGCGGGACGCCCGGGTCGTTGAACGCAGCGTCGTTCGGACCGGAAATCATGAGCGGCTCACTGGTCTTGATCGAGTCCCTGTTCGGGGTCTCAAATGCCGACGGAGGTCCGCCGGTAGCGAGCATGGTCGGGTCTTGGAAGGGGCTCTGCACGGCACCGCCTCGTTCGCCAAAGTTCTGCTGGCGAGCGAAGCCTTCCATGTCGCCTGGATCCTGCGGTTCACGCGTTTCTTCTTCGACCGGCGTCGCCCCCGGGTCGACACGATCGATCCGTTCGAGGCGGTAGACCAGGCCCAGCGATGGCATCAGGCCAGCGACGATCTCAGGAGTGTCCGTCTGGGAAATGTCTTCTCTCTCAACGTAGCCCCAGCGTCCGGAGACCTCAACGGAAATGGCTAGATTCGGCTGAACGCCATATTCAAGGCCGATCCCGACCGGGACCATCCCCTTCTCCTGGTTCACACCGCGCGAGAAGTAGCGACCGTACCCGGCAAACACGTACGGATTGACCGGCGCATCGACACCCAGTGGGTGCAACTGCAGCATCGCTTCAAGCGAGAGCAGGTCCTGATAGGTGATACCTGTGCGGAGGCGACCGTAGTTGGCATAGTCGAACTGAATGCCACCGGCGATCGACGGCGTCGTGCCGCTGATCGAACTCAACTCGGTGTCCTCCGCGACCAGCGCCCCTCCCTGCAGGAAGAGCCGCTGAGCGTTCGCGTCCGACACACTGCCCACGAGGATGAACAGCAGAGTGGCGGCGATGAATCGTTTCATCGACATAAGTAAGGTCTCGCGTGGGGTGAATGAAGAAGTGCGTGCAGAGAAGATGCGCAAACAGGTGCCTTAGTAATTCATGAGGTTGAATCGGTAGCCGACCGTAATAAAGCCGAGCAGGTCGACCGGTCCGTCACCGAATATACCGGAATGCCCATCCAGGAAGTCTGTTGTGGAGACCCGGGCACCGATGCGAACCTTGTCTGCCACAAGTACACCGGCGACAAACGAACCGACAACTCGCGTTCCAAGCTCTTCGAACTCCGCCTCTGGAGTAGGGTCCTCCTCCGGGAAACCCGAGTAGGTGGGGCTTATCACAAACATAGGGCCACCGCCGGCAAAAACTCGCAATAGTCCCTGTTTAATGTACGGAAGCTCGTAGCTGCCCGTAAATTCTAACGATAGCAGGTTATTAGTAAACTCGAGATTCCGAATATTCTGCCCGGAGATGCGGTCGTACGAAAGGTGCGCACCGAGGCCGAACTGCTCAAACTCGCCGAAGCGCTTGTCGACGCCGACGGTGACGTCCAGCTGGGCTGCGCCGAGGTGCTTGATAATGTTGTCGTTCGGGTTCGAGTCCAGATCTCCCTGGTAGGTGTTCAGACCGATACCGACGTAGACCCCGCTGATGAACGGCTGGTTGACAGGCTGCTGCACCTGCGCCTGTTCCTGCTGGTTGTCCTGACCATAGGCGGGGCGGCCGCGATTGCCACGAGGGTTATTCTGGGCGAACGCCTCCGAGAGGAGACTCGTCCCCAGCACAAGTACCAGGAACAGGGTCCCTACGCGAGTCAGCGTGGAGTCAAACATGAATGTCGTCGGTAATGGATGACTAACGGGTGCGCGGCCGGGGCCCGGCAAACAGCAAACAATTTTCGGAGCGCCCCGGGAGGAACGGCTCCGGCTGAGCCACACGGAAGATCAAACTACGTCGCAGGGCGACAAGTGACAAATGCGAATCTCATGCGTTCGTGATCGCTCCGTTTCAGGATGTGAGCGTACGTGTACCGGAACATCGGCTCGGAGATATCCACTCTCGCGGGTTCAGATCGGATAGAAGGTTCCGGTCGAGCGAATATGACCACACCTGCAACGTCGGCGATTGACCGAAGAATCTCAAGCATGCTCAGAAACACGGGCCTGCGATGCATTCTAAGGCGAGCAATAACCGTGCGCGGAGAGCAAGACCAAAAAGAATGCCGCTTTCAATCATACAAGGTTGTCTCGCTCCCAAAAAGAATGCCGCTTTCGATCATACAAGGTTGTCCCGCTCGTCTTCACAAAAGTGGCCTGCAATGAGCAGACATGCACACGCATAGATCGGGAAGACCTTGTACCGCAATACGCAAACCTACACATTCAGCCGGCAACAACCATTCCCTTACCGATCTTTCATGCGTTTTATACAGTATTCGCTGGTGAATTCTACGCGTCTCTCTGCGGAACCAATCGTCGATCATCGGCTCCGGACCACTGGCCGACCCATAGACGCAGCAAACAGTCCAGCCCCCTCCCCTCCCCTGCTGGTATGATCGCCGGATGCACGCGCGATCGCACCGATGGCTCTACCGGTTAGACCTGTGCCGAACGACCTACCCGTGCCACCAGTCCCGGTCCAGAGACCGGTACTGCACCGCTTCCGACACGTGGCTCGCAGCGATCGTTTCCTCCGCGTCGAGATCCGCGATGGTCCGTGCAACCTTGAGAATCCGAGTATATGCCCGGGCGCTGAGCCCGAGGCGCTCGATCGCCGCCTTCAGCAGTGTTCGGCCCGATTTATCAATCGTGCAATGCGACTCCACCAGGCGACTGTCCATCTGGGCATTGCAGTGCACAGACGCACGATCGCCGTACCGATCTTCCTGCACCCGGCGAGCCTGTTCAACACGACCCCGAACGGTTGCCGACCGATCCCCTTCGCGCGGCCCCTCCATCTCGTCAAACGATACCGGCGCTACCTCCACATGCAGGTCAATGCGATCCATGAGCGGTCCGCTCAGCTTCGACAGGTACCGCTGAACCTGCGCGGGAGCACATACGCACTCACGCTGTGGGTCCGTCAGATGACCACACGGGCACGGATTCATACTCGCGATCAACATGAAGCGCGCAGGGTAGGTTACCGTTGATCTTGCACGGCTGATGGTAATTTTACCCTCCTCGATGGGTTGTCGCATTACCTCCAATACTCGACGTTTGAACTCGGGCAGTTCATCCAGAAACAGTACACCATTATGGGCGAGGGAAATTTCGCCCGGCCTCGGATTCGCCCCGCCGCCGCATAGCCCGGCGTCAGAAATCGTGTGATGCGGCGACCGGAACGGCCGCGTACCGACGATCCCGTCCCCCGCGTGGAGCCGACCTGCGACGGAGTGAATCTTCGTCGTCTCGAGCGCCTCCGCCCGCGACAACTGCGGCAACACGGTCGGCATCCGGCGCGCCAGCATCGTCTTGCCCGAACCCGGCGGACCCACGAGCAGCGCATTGTGACCTCCCGCGGCGGCGACTTCGAGTGCTCGTTTCGCATTCTCTTGACCCCGAACATCGCGAAAGTCCAACACCTCCGCTCGTTCTTCTCGCGATGCCTCGCCCGCATCGGAGACGTACGGTCCCGGCCCGTGAACCTGCGACGTCCCGGAAAGAACGGCCACGGCGTCCTGTAACCGGTGAATCGGATAAACATCAATCCCCTCCACGACCGCCGCTTCAGGGGCATTCTGTGCCGGTACAAGCACGCCGGAGCAACCTCGATCCCGGGCGGCAATCGTCATCGGCAGCACACCCCGAACGGGCCGGACCGTCCCGTCGAGGGACAGTTCACCCATGATCCAGTGGGCCCCGATGGCGTCTGGGTCGATGTTTCCGCTGGCAGCTGCGACCAGCCCGACAGCGAGCGGCAGATCAAAGGCGGCGCTGTCCTTCGGCACGTCTGCCGGTGCGAGGTTCACGGTGATTCGCCCCCGCGGCGCCTGTAGGTTCTCATTCTTCAACGCGGCCCAGATCCGGTCGAGGCTCTCACGTACCGCCCCTTGCGGCAGCCCGACGACCGTATACTTGTGCATGCCGGAGGCGACGTTCGTCTCGATCTCAATCGGTAATGCGTCAACTCCATGGGTCGCACTGCTCCAGACGCGGATGAACATGAAACTCTGACTGGCTGGTCGGAAAGATGGAGGAAAGTCCATCTTTCAAGACCCGTCGCCACCGAACGATATAACACGCCGTTCCTCACCTGCTATCCGACAGACAGCCTGAAAGAGGTGCTCATTTTATTTGCAATAACGGCTTCACCGGTCGGGTAAACTTTCCGACGCGGTGGAATCTTACCCGACGAACACCGCTCCTGCCGCTCGCTGTACATCGCGGCGGACACGTACGTCGCAAGACGGGCTTCGGCTACTCCGCGACCGGAGCGGTTTCCTCCTCTTGCTCGTTCTCCGTCTCGGCCTGGTCCGGCGCATTCGTCTCGCGCGCACCCCGCATACCGGCAAAAAACTCTTCCAGCCGGTCGTGCGCGTCCCGGGCGTCATGGTAGCCAATGTCCATGAGCCGATCGATGTAGTCCGGCAAAAACAGAAGCACGCTCATCCAGTCCGGGCTTCGTGTCTCGCTGGCGCCGAGACCGCTCGTGAGAAAGCGTACGGATGCGGGGAGCTGGTCTTTGTATTCGTAAGCGAGCTGCGCGAGGTCCACCGATGGGCGAAGGCGGAGCAGGCGGATCTCTCGCATTCCCATGCGTCGGTGTCTCGGCAATTCGCTCACCAGCTTGTTCACGCGTTCGAGCGTAAACGCATCCTGATCCAGCGTGTCGGCAAAGATGGCGTTCATAAGGAGACCGATGATCTGAGCCGTGGGGGGATACCCCACGACCGAGGGCGCATCTGCTTCTGCCCGACTCCGTGAGTAATGGTTCGAAATCGCCAGGATCCGATCTGCCCCCAGATGAACAGCCGGCGCGAGCGGCGCGGAAAGGCGGATCCCACCGTCTCCGTACCACGAATCACCGATGTTCACCGCGGGAAAGACCAGCGGAAGAGCCGTCGACGCCATCACATGATCGACTGTAAGCTCCGTGTGGATGCTGATGCGGTTGGGCCGCTCCCACACGTCAAAGTCCTCCCCTTCCACCCACGTGACGGTCTGACCGGTCGTGTAATTCGTGGTGATGACCGCCGCAGCCCTGAGCCGCCCCCGCCTTAAGTTCTGCCCGACGCCATCGAGCACGCCGTCATTGGCGCCGAGCTTCTCACTCAGGAAATACCACAGCGGCGTCGTATCGAGGAGTCCGTGCTGTCGGCGAATGTCTTCCGGGCGCACGGGCGTGGAATCCGGTTCATCGCGCTGGTTCCAGAGAAGCCCCCACAGGATGCTGAGGCCAGATTCGACCTCGAACACATCTTCAACGTCGAGATCGCGCCAGGACGCCTCAAGGCGAGTCGCGGCCTCGTTCAGCGGACCGACGTGATTGGCGATCTGTGCCGTGTTGATCGCCCCGGCGGATATGCCCGTAAGGACGGGAAAGTACACCTCCGGAAACGCCTCCGAGATGTACCGAAGCACGCCCGCCTGAAAGGCCGACCGGGCGCCACCTCCGCTCAGGGTGAGCGCCAGCGTAGGCGTCACCGGAGGCGGGAAAAAGAACTCCTTGATGTCGCGAAGCAGAGGGTGCACAATCTAATTGCAATAACAGCTATCAAGGGATGAACGCTTCGGAACGTGAGCCCGACCGACGTACGGTCAGGGTAACGGATGCACAGGACGAACGCGAACGCCCACCGCTAACGAACGTACCAGCGCCTCCTGTTTCGACCATTCTGAATACGCTCCATGGCGATCCTCTTCGTATTTCTAGACGGCGTTGGAATCGGTCCCCCGACCCTGAACAACCCGCTTTCGACACGTGAATGGCCAGCTATGGCTCGCCTGGCGGGGGATCAGCCCTGGGTTGCCCCCTTTCGCTCGGTCACGTCGGATCTCCTGGTCGTCCGCGCCATCGACGCAACCCTGGGC
>JAAAOT010000229.1 GCA_009908725.1 Bacteroidota bacterium
CAATCCTGAATCCCAAATTCGCCCCTCCAACGCCTCAACGCGTAAACGCCTCGACGCGTAAACGCCCCAACGCGTCAACGCACAAACGCCTCAACGCCTCAACGCGTAAACGTTACGACGAACGTTTCTCCTCTTCGTCCAGAATACGGTGGGAGATGGTTCGGGCGAGGTCCGGGGCATTGCCCCACGCCCGGTTGTTGGCGACGATGTTGACGAGTGCGTTTTGCGCTTCGGCGCGGTAGACAAGCGCCGTTACGTCCAGCACCATGTCTCTTGCCCCTTCTGTGTCGCAGATCTCGGGCACCGGTTTGTCGAATGGATAGGCCTTCGCGTAGGCATCGGCGTATTTCTCATTTCGCGGCGTCAGGAGGCGGGTGACGACCTCCTGGTTGGCGGCGGTCAGCCGCTCGCCCGACATGTTCCACTGATCCCGGATTTTCGGAAGCCAGGTCCAGTGACTGAACACGTGGCCGAGGCCTCGCTCTTCGAGCCAGTCGAAGTACACGGGGTCGAGAAGGTGCTCGGATCGTAGTTCGATATGGATTTGCGCATCGTCACCCAGCGGGGCGAAAAAGTCGTCCATCGTGTCGACATTGTCGGCCGGGCTCGGGCTGTCGCCCACGCGTCGGTACTCCTGCTGAAAAATGATGCCCGCCAGGCGGTCGCCTGCGAGCTCCAGTGCAGGCTCGTGAAAGGTGCGGCGGTACGCGTCCAGATCCAGGTACTCGTCGTTGTCGACGAAACCGCCGCCCCGTCGAAGGCTGCGGGCAAAGTACTGTTGCGGCGCTTTCAGGAGGAATGCGGCGTCGTCCGGTGCGTGATCGAGGTAGTTCTGAAGCACGCCGTAGTTATTCGACGGGGTGCCGTCATCGTCGAGGAGCGGCCGGTAGAACGTAAAGTCGATTTCCAGGCAGCCGAAGTGGTCGAAGTAGTCGCCCACGCTACTGATGGGGACCCGGCGTTCGGTGTATTCCTCACCGCCGAGCCGTCGCTTTCGCTCCGAGATCTTCGTTGCGTAGGTTTCCTCCGGGTAAATCTGGCCCACCCAGCCACCGTAGCGATCGCTCGCTGAGCCGAAGCGGGCGTTGGGATGGACGTGGTCAAACCGGTAGTCGTCGACCTCCGAGCGAATGTCTTCGATGGAGAGCGACGTTCCGGAGTCAGAGGTGGAGGAGGTGTCGGGCATGAAAAGGCGATGGTTGCGGGTGGGGCGCGTATTTCGGTACGCCAGGGAGGAGGTCGCGATCCGGTTCGTACAGGGGAGGGAGTTGCTCGATGTCGTTGCGACTTGTTTCTACCCCGCCCCTAGTGACCTAATTAGATACGGCAGAAGCAGCGTTTAGACGGGGGCGCCTTTTGAGACGGTTGCTCCTATCTGTTCGTATCGTCGACCGTATGGCGGGACGTGCCCGGCCCGCGTGTTCAGGATGATATCTTTTTATGTTAACATTACAGTAATCATAGCCACGTAGTATATCTGTAATATAAAATGTAGAATGAGAGTCATCCCATTACACATTGTATATAGTATCAGTCTATGTGTAATACGCATCCGGCCTAATACGTGCACTCACAAGCGATCATCGTTCATATGATCTGGTTTAATCGCTACCTGCGTCTTCTCGGCGTCATCGTCCTTTCGGTCTTCGTCCTCACTGGGTGTGATCAAATGTCACCTCTCAACGTCGGGGATAGGGGGGAGACCGGTGCTCTTCGTGCCGCCTGAGGGGGCGAGCCTGTGTGGTCACAGCCCACGGGTGACCGTACTCCGTACGGCTGCACGCTCACCGAACTGGAAGGAGATCTTCAGCCGGTCGGGCAAGAGATGTACCTAGCCCTTCCGCCGAGCCTGCTCGCTGCGAGAGTTCCTGCATTCGAGCAGCATGCAAAGAAGGGGCTGGGCACCAAGGGGAAAGAGATCCACCTGATGTTCAGGTGGCCGTCCTGGTACGCGAGACATGGGGAGAAGGGCGATTTTCAGCATAACAAGGATCGTACGGGACCGCGATTTGTGGCTCGCTGTCTCGTTCCGAGGTTGCCTGACGCCTCCAGCGTGAGCAAGACGCCGGCGGTGCCGACGCCATCCGTTTTCTCGGATGTGATCCGTGAGCGTATACGCCCAATGATGGAGGAGCGATTGCAGGAAATACGCGCATTCCGGCAGGATCGTCCGTCAGGCAGCCGAGACGTTCGTCCGCGTGACTCGAACGGCCGGGTTAGCTCCACAAAGGTCGCGGTTCGTCGGACGGGGAAAAGCGGAACGGAGGTTTTCGGGAGTCTTCATGAGCTCTTTGACGCTGCGACCGACGAGGTCACCAGCGCGCACCCGGATTGCTCCCGCGTCGGGATCTGGTACTGGATGAACGCCGACGGGACCTACGAGATCGAGACTGCCACGTGTCAGGCATTTGCTCCGCCATTGGGAGGCGGCGGTTCCGGCGTCGGTGGCGGCGATACATGCTATGACGGTCCGGGTAGCGATCCGTCACTGCCCCTGTGCGAACTCCACCCGGATGATGCGGTGGAAGTTCAGTCCGAAGAAATCCCGTTGGGACCCGTGCGGCGACTCGGTCAGAAGCTCCTGAGGGCCCTGCAGCGAGGCGAAGATCTTCTGGACGCTAGAACCTGGAAGAACATCCTGGAGAGCGAGTGGGCCGACGCCGCGGCGGCAGGGATGGACACGCAAGCGGCGCTGAACGGCGACGTGGTTGCGCTCATCAGCGTGCTCGACTACATTGTCAGCCAGATCAGCCCCCTCGGCGGCGTGTTTGAGATGTTTCAGACCCTGAAGCTGGGCGAGCACCTGGGGCTTTCATGGTATGACAACATCATCGGCGGTCTCCAGACCTCGCAGTATTTCCCGCAGCTCGCCCAGGCCGTTGGCAACTTCGCCAACACGATCGACGACCTCGACGTGCTGGAGGATGTAGCTCGACTGGACGTCGGCGACTTCAACGTGCCTCAGATCCTCAGCGCTAGTTCGACGGATGTCGCAGGCAACTTTTTGCGCAAATGGGGAAACCCCAACAAAACGCCTATCTCGGGAAAGCCTCCCGGATTATGGACAGCGACCGCACCTGACGGAACCGTCTTGACGCGATACCCCTCCACCACGGGAGATCCCGGACGGTGGACACTCCAATTTCGCAAGCCAGATGGTTCAATCGTGAAGATACGATTTGGTGAATAGCGCGAACCGCCGAAAAGCGAGCATACCTCTTCACCCGCTTGAATGAGAGACAGATTGATGGGCACGTACCAGTACTCCAGACTGTCGAGAGATACCTTTGAGAAAAAGTGGCGTGCTCGCTTCGACGCGCTGTTTCAGCACAGTGACGAAGGGGGCGAGGTTCATTGGATTCCGGACCAAGTATTCGCCGAGGTAGCGAAAATCACCATGTATCACCCGCAACCATACTACCTGCGGGAGGACTACCATGACTTTGAGAAGGTATTGCACCACCTGAGAGAAGACGAGTTTGCCGTAGTAGACAAAGAGGCATTGGATACGGGGAGCGAACAAGTCGGTATCGTCTTCCACCTGCAGCAGCACACCGGTGGGGCCAGGGATTTGAGAAAGTACCACATCGAAGGGCAGCCGCTGGAGTTCTTCATGTTTGGAAGGTGCCTCAATTGGGGATTCGTCAGTTCTGAACCCTACAACATTGGCATTCTAAACGCCGATAGAACGCTCCTAGCGTCCTTTATTGCTGAACGTCCACCTGCATCTGAAGAAGAAATTCGAGAGTACCTTGAGCACACTCCTACGCTCTATCGGAGCCGTTTCGAGCAGAACTATCTCGAGCACTGAAGAGGCGAGAGCTCGAATCATGATACGGACACGGACAGCGCAATCAGACCATAGGAGTTAACGTGAAGTCACCGAAGACGCGAGCAGGTTCGGCCAGCGCGCTGGGGATAGTCAGCGCGTCTACCGGCTGATGGAAGGCAACGCCCGCGAGGTCTTCGGCAACTTCTCGCGGAAATATGCCAATCGGCCACCTTCCGGCAGCATTCCAGACGTCATTCAGTTCGGGGACCCCAATGATCCGACTACGATGACTCTCTACAGGTCTTCGTCAGAAGGTCTTCCCACTATTCGAGTCGGCGGTCCTTTCGGTCCCAGCGACTCGTGGCGGGAGATAAGATTCGGAAACTGGTAATCGGTAACGCACAAAATGAAAGAATTTTCTGACGCGGCCTTAATCGACGAGAAAGGAGTGCGCCAGTTGCACCGACTCCTCGGTAGTTCTCTACACTCTTTGGTGCTTCATCAGACAAACGTGGAGCTGCAAGGCTCACACCATGTCCTTTCGCCGAGCTTCTCACTTTGCACTAAGGGCGGCGAAGACTACATAGTCGTGGAGAACGAGTGGGGAGATACACCGGGTGGCTGGCATTATGGCCAACTGCGAGCTCGCCGCGCGTCTCATCCTCCAGGCCTCGACCGGGCACGGGCGCACAATCTGGCGAATACGCTCACGATGAAGCCTTTTCAGGGGATACCCCCGGTGCAAAAAATCGACATCTTCGAGCGAGTAATCGCCTCGGAAGGAAGCAGCGGGCCATCCTACGACAGTGAGCACGTCCGCTACGATGCTGCGATAGTGTTTCGGCGCGAGGACCACAGCGCGTTTCGTCTCAGCCCGGAAGACGGACCTCTGGGTCGCGTCGAATTTTGTCAGCTCTGGAGTGACATCCGCCACATTAGCACGGCGCTCAAGCGCCGCGTCATGATCACAGCGGAGGGCGTCGACTTTGATCCTCCGTCGGCATAACGCGTCCGCGGGCAGGGCAACAGGGTGCAGGCGCGGGCCTCTTCGGCATGCTGCAGGCGCTGAGGCTTGTAGATCAGCTCGGGGTCACGTGGTACGACGACGTGATCAGCTACCTGCACCGCTCGCCGGGCTTTTCTCAGGTCGCGCAGGCGATCGGCGACTTCGCCAACACGATCGATGACCTCGGTGTGCTTTACGATGCGAGCAGGCTAGGCCAGCGCGCTGGGAATAGTCAGCGCGTATACCGGCTGATGGAAGGCCGTGCCGGAGCAGTGTTCGATAATTTCAGACGGAAGTGGGATGTACCCGTCCAAGACTTGGGCAACGGGCGCAGCATGATCGAATACAGAAACAGCACTGGCGACGTGGTGACTTCCATTGTGATGCGGCCTTCCAGGTCCGGTGAGCCCAGGCTGGAGATTAGAGGCGAGTTCGGACCTTCAAACAGCTATCGAGAAATCCGACTCGGAAGCTTTTAGATCGTGCCATCAGAAACACACCATTATGGCTCAACCGTTCAGCGATACGGCGTTCATAACGGAAGATGGGCTAGCGCGCTTGCGTGAAGCTCTAGGCTGTCACGTTGGTACGCTGTATAGCCCTGTCCTTACTGTGCAATTTCCGTACGTGCTGGCTCCTTCCTTCGCATTTAAAGTGGGTGACCAGGTCTATCTGAACATTGAGAACGAACATCGTGAATCCCCCTCAGGTGACATCCATTACGGGAGCCTGAGCGTTAGCCTCAGCAAGTATCCCCGAGGCGTGAAGCTGAAAGAGACCAAAATCGGCCAGACCACGACGGAGGTGTTAGATCGGCTCTGTTCGGTAGACTTAGCACCTCAGCAAGGGACGTTTCCTGTCCGGTCAATTGACATATTCGAGCAGGAGCGCTCCTTTGAGGTGGAATCGCTTAGAGACGAGCAGGTCCGCTACGATGCCGCCGTCGTGTTTCGTTTCGGTGGTAGTGGTGGATTCTACTTTCGCCCTGAGCTAAACGGGATCGGTCACCGTGTAGAGTTTGGCCAACAGTGGCGTGACATTTGGGACATGAGTACGCACCTGAGGCGCCGCGTGCGCATCACCGAGGAAAGCATCGACCTTGATCCGCCACCGGCGTAAGGCCTTTGTAGGGAGTGCAGCAGGTCGCAAGGGCAGACTTCTTCGACCTTCTACTGCAGGGCCCGGGCGTTGGCAGGCGACGCCGCGCCCTGGGCTCCGCGTCGTGAGCGTAGCATCGGACGCCGCACCGTCCTGCGAAGAAGGCGTGGATGGCTGCTGGACCGAGCAGATCACCAAGGGCGATGCCGGGCGGCGATGTACGACCCGGCCTCGTGCGACAACCCCGGCGACGGCGGACGCAGTGGAGGCGGAGGCGGTAGCGGCGGAGGAGGAGGCGACGACGACTCGCCTTCCCCTTTTCCACCCACGACGTATCCGCCCCCGAGCTACCCAGACCCGCCACCCCCAAGCTACCCGGATCCGCCTCCACCGGACGACGGAGGAGCCGGCGACTGTCCACAGCAGGTCGACTCGGACGGCCCGGATGAGGATCCGCCGGATAACCCTGACGACGACCCGGTGATCGCCGTGGCAGATCCGCTTTTTGGCGTCGCGTTGCAGGGCTGCTGCACCGATTGACGGGGCCATACGCCGCCGAACTTGTGGGCTAAGGCGATGCAGATCGGCAACAAAATACTTCAGGCTGCCGACCGCGGGGAAGACCTGCTCGATGCCACCACATGGAAAAAACATGCTGCAGAGTGAGTGGGCGGATTCGTTGACATGCTGCAGACCCTGAAGCTGGGCGAGCACCTGGGGCTTTCATGGTATGACAACATTATCGGCGGTCTCCAGATCTCGCAGCATTTCCCGCAACTCGCCCAGGCCGTTGGCGACTTCGCCAACACGATCGACGACCTCGACG
>JAAAOT010000329.1 GCA_009908725.1 Bacteroidota bacterium
ACTGAACGGGATTGGTCGATGGGACCCTGTGGATGGCACCTGGGAAGCCTTCGGCGGGGGACTCGTCGGCCTCACGCCGTCGTTTCCTGCGCAGGGCTTCGTGGTGGATGTTCGAGGGGGCGACGTGGTTGTGGCGGGCGAGTTCGAGGAAGCGATTGATGCTAATGGCAGCACACGTCTCGCGAATGGAATCATCCGGTGGGATGACGCAGCCGGGGCGTGGCAACCGCTCGGCCAGGGGCTTGAGAACGACGCACCGGTGTTTCCCCGGCATCGCGATCTTGTATACGTAGCGGACGGATCGATTTACCTCGCCGGCGACGCCTCGGACGGCACCGGGACGCCAATCCCGCTCGAAGCCCGCAATCCAAACGGCTCCTCGGTTTTCGGTAACGTATTGCGATGGACGGGAACGGAGTGGCAGGCGGTCGACGCGGGATTGAATGCTGACGTCATGGGAGATCTCGTAAGGGACGGATCCGGCCGTTTCTTCGCGCGATACGCCCGTGGCGGTACGTCCGTCATCTCCGAACGTGACGGCGGGGCGTGGACGACCATAGCCACATTCTCGCCCTTCCAGTTTGCATCGACGCTGGCGGCCAACCCGTTTTCGGCACAGCCGGATGTGTACGCCGGCGGCAGCTTCGCTACCATCACCGATCCGGACGTAGCGCCGGCCGACATCCGAACGAACGCCACGACGCAGGTCGCCAACCACGCACGATGGAACGGGACCGGATGGCAGGCTCTGTTGAGCTCACTGACGCCGCCGGCCGGTACGAACGGCGAGGTCCGCGCCCTTGCGCATCAGCAGCCTCCCGGAAGCGTCGTCGCGGCCGGAGGAACGTTCACTTCAACGGGCGGAAATTCAGCGAACAACATCGCGATTCGTGCAACCGAAACGTCGAGCTGGGACCCGGTCGGCGGCGGGGTGACGTCCTCCGGGGCCACCGTAGAAGCCCTCGCCTTCTCCCTCGACGGGGTCGACCTCTACGTGGGCGGCGACTTTACGGAAGTGACGCAGACGGACGGGACGCCGGTGCCTGTCAATCACTTCGCCCGCTACGACCGGGACGCCGACACATGGAGTTCCCTCGTTGCATCCTTCGACGGACCGGTCTACGCATTGCACATCGTGGAGGGCGTACTCAATGCCCCGGACGTGCTTTACATCGGCGGGGCGTTTACGCAAGTGTCTTTTCCGAATGGCACGACCCTTCCGGCTCCCGGGCTCATCCGCTACCGCATTCAGCAGGATTTCTGGGAAACCGTCGGCGGCGTAAGCGGTGGCGTCGTGTATGCTCTCGACAGCGGAGACGCGCTCCCTGGGGATGCAAGCGGGACGCAGCCGGAATTCCACGACCTGTTCGTCGGTGGAGACTTCGGCGCGGCGGTCGACCGTAGCGGGGCCGTCGTTCCGAATACGACGCACGTCGCCCGGTACGACGCATGGCGCGACACCTGGCACCCCGTCGGGCGGGGGGCAAACGACACCGTACGGGCGCTCGCCTACATTCGGAGCCGAACGCCACCGAACCGGGGACCGGCCCGTCCGGAAGGAGTGCTCTACGCCGGGGGCGCCTTCACCAACGTGCGGGACGGGAGCGGCGCGAACACGGTCGTGAACCATCTGGCGAAATGGCGAAGCAATACCGATTCATGGGACGTTCTCGGATTTAACAACGCAGAAAACGGGACGAACGGCCCGGTCAACGTTCTCTACGAACACCCCGGCCTGACCGACCGGACCTATTTCGTGAATCGCGTTGGACTGATCGTCGGCGGCGACTTCACCGAAGCCACCAGCAGCACGCGTCAGCGTGTCACGGTCAATCGCCTCGCCTTGCTTGTGGACGAGGGTGCTTCGTTCGAGAGTGCGGTCCTGCCGTACCACGAACGGTTCCTGCCGTTTGGCTCGGGCCTGGACGGCCCCGTGGACGCCGTGACGATGCGGGAATGCGACCTGCGGGCGGCCAACCGGGAGGCGATTTACGCCGGCGGCCGGTTTGGGAACGCGGGTGGCAGCCGAAACGCGTCGCTCGCGCTCTGGCAGCTGCAGTGGGGCGGCTATGCGCCGGGCGCGGCGATTATCTCGTCCGGTGTTGCGACGTCGGGCAGCGGCACCGGACGGGCGAGCGCGGTGATTCGCGACGGTGGCTTCGCCTGCCGGGACCTGCTTGAGCTTTCCGCAGAGCCCGCGACTAACCTGTTCACCGGCCTCGCCCCCGGCGAGTCTGCGCCGCTTCCGGACGCCCTGCCAGCCGACCAACCGTTCGCCATCGACCTCACGGACGCTGACACCGGGGCGCCTATCGCTACGATCGACAGCATGACGGTGGAGACCGTCCTCCCGACGGCGCTCGTGCTGATGGGCCTGCCGGACACGACCGGGTACGCCTCCAACCCGGACGGCGTCCCCGTCGGCCTCACGGCTGAGTCGTTCACGCTGCCGCCACCGGATCCCGCGGCAGCCAGCGTTACGCTTCTCTTCGCCCACGCGGTGACCGACGCACCGTCGGTGGACGTCGAGTGGGCAGATGGCGGGATCACCCTCGCGGAGGAGGTACGGTACGGGACCGCCCGCCCGGTGAATGCGGCGATGCCACCTGGACCGCAGACGATCGATGTGCGGGAATCCGGTGACGGACAACTCGTGGGCAGCTTCACCGTCGACGTGGGGACAGGCGGTGAGGTGGCCGTGCTCGTGCTTCAGGGCTTCCTGGATCTGTCAGCCAATCAGGGCGGGCCGCCGATCAGCCTGGATGTCTACAATCAAACACCGCCGGTGCTGCCGGTCGAGCTCGCGAGCTTCACGGCGACCGTGGACCGCGTAGGCGACGAGCCGGTCGTTGTACTCCGGTGGGAAACCCTCAGCGAAACCGGCAACGCAGGCTTCCACATCCAGCATCGGGATGGGGGCGAAGCGTCCAGACGGTGGGTCGACCGGGCTTTCGTTCGCGGCGCCGGTACGACCGAGCGGCGACAGGTGTACACGCATCGCGTGACGGGGCTGACGCCCGGGCGACACGCGTTCCGCCTCCGGCAGGTCGACGTCGACGGCACCTCCGCGCTCGGGCCCGTCGAAGAGGTGACGCTGAGGCCGGCGACGGACGTGGTGCTGACGCCCGTTGCACCGAACCCGATTCGGGACACCGGCACGATGACGCTCACGCTTCGCGAAACACAGCGCGTGCGGATCACCGCCTACGACGTGCTGGGACGCCGTGTGGGCATCCTGCACGACGCCCCGGTGCCGGCCGAAACGCCGACGCGCATCGCGATCGACAGCAACGATCTGGCCAGCGGTACGTATTTCCTCGACATCCGCGGTGAGACCTTTCGGGAGGTACAGTGAGTCGTGCGCATTCGGTAGGACCCGTGCGCCGACCCGTCCGGTGCTACTCGGCGTCGAGCAGTAGCTCCGACAGCCGCGTTCGGGCACGGTCGGGAAGGGGACGGGACGATCGTGTGCCGGTGTCGATCTGGACGATCACGGTTTCGCCCGTCGCGACGCATCGGTCGTCCTGGAAGACCGCCTGCGACACCGTCACCGAACTCGTGCCGATCGCTTTGATCCCCGTACCGATGACGACGGATCCGGGCCAGTGGACCTCGCCGCGAAACTCGACGGTCATCTTCGCGACCACGAACTCCGCGCCCTCCCCGGTCAGCGGGTCGTGGGGGTCGTACAGCACCTCCACCCGGCCGGTCTCGAGGAAGGTGGCAAAATGCGCGTTGTTGACGTGCCCCTGCCGGTCGGTATCGGCATACCGGAGCTTATCGTTGGCACGACGCGGAAAGTCGTTCGGGGAAAGAGCCATAGATGAGGAACGAAGGGAAAAGAAGCGGTCAGAGCAAAGGTACACTCGTGCGGGGTAAAAGAACGGAGCGGCGGGCTCGCCCGGAAGGACGTGCGGCTTAAAACCTGCTTGTACGGGGCTAATTCGTGGAGCTTTGATTGACGACGACGGGTCCAGTCATTAGAATTAGTCTAAATTGCCTGGAGGCAGTCCTGTTCAGCGGGCGCTGTTCTCCGATTGCGACCGCTTCGTTTAGGCCACTCTCCCGTGCGGGCGGTCGGCTTCCGCGTGCTTCTCCTCCCGACGATCGATTACGACCGCGCACCTCTCCGAATGAACGTTCTCCTCGCTACGAAACGCGCTGCCGCCGGCACGTTGCTCCTGCTCGGATGCTGCGTTGCGTTCCTGAGCACCACAGCGCAGGCGGCCCAGGGCGAGGCCGATCGGTCTCCGGATCCGATCACGATCCGCGGGATCGTCATCGATGAAAATGCGGACCCGCTCCCCGGCGTGAATATCCGGATCAAGGAGACCGGGCGCGGAACCGCCACGTCCTCGGACGGCACCTTTTCGATCACGATCCGCGAGGGGCAGAGCCGGACGCTGGTGTTCTCCTTCGTCGGCTACAAACCCGTCGAGCGGACGTTCGACGAAAGTCGGACGGATGTTATTGTCGAGATGGAGGTCGACCAGCAGGAGCTGTCGGAGGTCGTCGTGACCGGGTACGGGATGGAGAAAACGCGAACGGAACTGGTCGGGAGCGTGGCCGAGATCAGCGGGGAAGAACTGGAGCCCCTGCGACCCGAGGCGTCGTTCCAGACTCTGCTCAGCGGGAAAATTGCCGGTTTGAAGGTCAACAATCCATCGGGCGGCGAGGCCGGCAAGCCCATCTCCGTCAAGATCCGGGGCCAGGGCAGTCTGCCGACGCCGCAGCTGCGTCGGTCGACCTCGTCTCAGCCCCTCTACATCATCGACGGCGTCCCACTCTACGACATTCAGTCCGAGCAGTTTAACCAGGCCGCCGGGCGGGAGGAATTGCTGAACCCGCTCGCCACCATCAACGCCGACGACATCGAGAGCATCTCCGTTCTGAAGGACGCCTCCGCAGCGGCCATCTACGGCGCCAATGCCGCAAACGGCGTCATTCTGATTGAAACGAAGGACGGCGCCACCGACGGCTTCGACGTGGAGGCGCGTGTCAGCAGCGGCATGTCGAACTCGATCAACGAGGTGATGCTGCTCAACTCGGAGCAGTACGTTCGTCTGTATCGGGAAACGCTCATCAACGACGGCGCCACGCCTGAAGAGGCGTCAGAGGCAGCGGGGAGCGACAGCATCTACACCGACTGGGACGACGTGCTGAAGCGACGCGCCATGTTCACCAACGCCACGCTCAGCTTCAGCGGCGGGACGGAGACCCTGTCGGCCCGTGTGTCGCTGAACTACAACGACCAGGAGACCATCTCGCGAGGGAATTCTTTCCAGAAGTACGGTTTCCGGTCGCGCATCGACTATCGGCTTGGGGACCTGGCGCAGGTGAACCTGAGCAACGGTGTGACGGGTGTCGAAAAAGTGTCGCTCGGCAGCTTCAGCAACGTTCCGCTTCCCCCGAACATTTCTCCGTACGATGCAGACGGCGGCTTCAACGACGCCACCATCTTTCAGGACCGACCCAATCCGCTGGCTGTCATCGAGCAGAACGACAATAATCATAACAGCCTGTCGACGACGAACAGCCTTCAGGTTACGGTCGAACCGATCGACGACCTGAATCTCCGGGCGCTCGGCGGGATCGACTATTACCAGAACCGCAACTTCATCTACCGCTCGAAAAAGAATGCGACGGGGAACGACAGCGGGGGCGGCTTAACGATCGTGAACCGGCGCAATCGGAAGTGGATCACCAACCTCACGGGCGACTACTCCTTCCGGCTCGGCGAGGCGCACGCGTTTTCTACGCTCGGCGGGGTCGAGGCGCAGGAGAAGAATACCAAGGTCCTGCGCGGCTCCGGGTCTAATTTTCTGAACGATAACCTGCGTGTACTTCAGGCCGCCGGTAACCGGGAGGACCGCGACGCCGCATCGTCGGACGACAACGTGACCACCCTTTCGGCATTCGGGGAGGTCAGCTACAACTACGACGGGAAGTTCTACACGTCGCTGAATGCCAGGCGAGACGCATCATCCATCTTCGGCGGCGACGTGCGCAATGCCAACTTTGCTTCGCTGGGCGTCTCCTATGTGTTGTCTCAGGAACGCTTCTTCCGGGACCTCTCCTTCGTCGACTTCCTGAAACTCAAGACCTCGTTCGGCAGCACCGGTAACTCCCGGATCGGCTCGTACGCCGCGCGGGGGCTCTACTCCGTCAGCTCGCAGAACGCGTACGCCGGACAGATCGGCCTCGTCCCGTCCACCCCGCAGAACCGGCGGCTCACCTGGGAGAAGAACTACAAGTTCAACGCCGGCATCGATGCGACGCTGTTTGGCCGGCTGGACGTGCTGGTCGAGTACTACCGGAATGAAATCGTCGACGCCATCTCCTCCATTGCCGTCCCGCATGAATCCGGCTTTACGCTCGGCGACGTGAACGCGGCCGACATGCGAAACACGGGGATCGAGGTGACGCTCGGCTATTCCGTTTTCGAGGGCGGCGACTTTACCTGGGACGTCGATGCCAACGCGGCCACCAACCGAAACGTTGTCACGGAGCTGAAGCTGGAGGACGCCAACATTTCGACGGTGAGCGGCATCGGATACCGGGTCGGGGAGGATGTGCGCACGATTTACGGGGTGAAGTACGCGGGCGTCAACCCAGAGAACGGCGAGGCCCTCTTTGAGCTGCCCGACGGGACGGTAACCGACGACTACAGCGTCGCCAGCC
>JAAAOT010000382.1 GCA_009908725.1 Bacteroidota bacterium
TATCTTCGATCGTCATACGATTCGCGCCTCCGGTGACACGAGCTTGCGTCGGATCGCTCGAAGGGTTTCTCCAGATGACAGTATCGTAGGTCCCGGAAGCCCTCGCCGGGGGCCTGTTTTTAGCCCGTACGTCCGGGCGTGTAGGCGTCATTCCTCGGTGAATACCGGCGGTGCGCCGTCAAGATCGTCAGATGTCGGCAGGGCCGGTTTTCGCCTGGGCCGGTCGCCACAGGCGTCAGGTCTCGCCGTCGGTGGACGAGATTTCCGGTCGGTCCCGGAGGGCAGCTTCGATGCGGCCGGCGATAATCTCCGCATCGGCGCGGCGCTCGATCTGAAGATACAGCGGCGGATGCACGCGCGGATCCAACGCATCCCCTTCCTTTCGCGACGCGTCCAGAGAGATCCCCGCCTGAGCAAAGGCATCGCGAAGCGGGCCGGGATCGACGGGCTCCCGCAAATCCAGCCGGAGGTCATAGCCCCGGCGTGGCTGATCGGCATCTGCGACGGCCACGGAGACCGACGCAACCTGGTCGATCGGCACGTCGACGAACGGAGCATCCCCGGAGCCGGACAGAGACGCCCGCACGCGGTCCCCGGTGATCGTCACGGTAACGGTTTTGCCCGAAGGGTAGATAGATCGGTATAGAAAGAACACCGTGATCGGTGCGAGAACGGCGTGCAGCGCCAGGGGAATCGTCACGGTCTCCTGAAATGAGGGCACGACAAGCTGCAGGTATCCGATGTAGGCGTGGATCGCCGCCAGAATCGTCGTGCAGATAATCGCAAACGCCCGGCTTCCTCCGTACCGCGCAAGCGCACCCTGAAAGGAAAGAATGCATTCGGATGGCGTCGAGGTGATCGCCAACCCGTCATAGGTGATCGCCAACCCGTCATGCCGTTCCATCAGCCGCTTATCGTCCGCCGGCGTCCCGACCGCCGGGCCGAATGGCCTGCTTGCGTCTTCTTCGGTACCGGACTTCATCCGGTCTGGGCGCGGGCTGGCCGGGTCCGTCGTTCCGAACACGGGCAGCGGAATCAGCACGGCTCCATCCCACCCGTCGTCGTGGATCCGAAGGCGCCAGTCGACGCGCGGACGACCCTCCGGATCGGGCGTCGCCGGTGGTGCGTCCGGCGGTAGGTCGAACGCCACCGGAATCGACACGCCATGGCTTCCATACGGAACGGCTCGGACGTCCTGCTCATCCTGCCAGATCGTGCGTGAGCGGCTGTTGGAGCCGCCCTCGCGGCGCCGGCACTCAAGCGTGACATGGACCGATGCGTCGGGCTCAACGGTCAGATCTGGTCCCTGCACCCGACCCTCGATCGATGTGCCCAGGACAGCCGGCATCGATTCAAGCGTTATCTCGACGTCGTCGCCGATCGCTTTTGCCGCGCCCTGTTGCCACGCGTCACGCACCAGCCACGGCCGGTCCGGATGCTCTTCCAGCCGACGAGCCCGATCGGACCGCCGACGGTACGTGCCCCGGGCGGACACAGCCAGCCACACGGCAATCGCGAAAAGAAGGGTACCGAGGAACAGGACACCGCCTCCCATCCCGACGAACGCCAGTGCACCGACCAGCCCGTACAGGAGCTGCCCGACCCGACCGCCATCACTTTCCGTCCAGTAATACGGCGAGACGACGTCGGGCGCGTCAGACATGGCGCAGATGGAGTAACGGTCGGTAGCATCGATGCCGTAAGGTCCGACTCCGACGCCGCAACGTCAACGTACACCCCGATCGCGACGGCCCCGGTGCCAATGCGGATACCGCCAGCGTTTATTACCCGCGACCCGTCTTCGTGCGTTTCACGCGCCCGGGCGGGCACAATTTCTGACCTGGCTCCGTTATTGAGGCCGTATCCAGACGACGTTCCGACCACGCAGACGGAGACGAGCCGCCGAATCGCCGTTTTCGTCTTTCTACCCGCTGTGTTCGTCTTTCTACCCGCTGTTTTCGGGGTCGTGGGACGGACTCGCCCCTTGCTTCGCCTGTCGTAACTGATCGCCTATGCCTGATACCTCCAGCACATCGTCCTCGTCCGGCGCCGGTCTGACGCTCTCGCTCCGCGATCTTCGGGATCACCTGCAGGAGTTTTTAACCGACTACCTGAAGGACAAAAGCAAGGAAACGGTCGGGACCTATCGCCGGTCGCTCAATACGTTCGAGAAATGGTTCATCACGACGCAGGGCAAATTTCGATTCACGGAGGACGACATTCGCGAGTATAAGACCTATCTGATGGAGGAGCGCGAGCTCAGCCAGGTCTCGGTATCGACCTACCTTACCGCGTTACGCCGCTTTTGCCAGTACCTGACCGATATCGGGAAGCTGGAAGAGAACCCGGCCAAGGCGGTGAAGGGCAACCGGCGACCCGATTCGCACTCCCGAGAGGTGCTCACGGAGTCGGACATCGAGGCCCTCAAAACCGTTATGGACGAAGAGTCGCAGATCGACAAGCGCGACGTCGCCATCATCTACTTGATGCTCTACGCCGGCCTGAGCGAGATCGAGATCGTCCGCTCCGACGTTGAAGACCTGGAGCACACGCTGATGGGCCCGGTGCTTCGCGTTCAGGGGAAAGGCCGGACGGTCAAAGACCAGCAGGTGCCCCTCGATGAGCCCGTCGTTTTGAAAGTCGAGCAGTACCTCGACACGCGCAGCGGCCTGAAGCCGGATTCCCCCCTGTTCGTGAGCCACGGCCACCGATCGGAAGGCAAGCGCCTCAACACGCGATCGGTTCGGAGCCGCATCAACGGGTACTTAAAAGAGTCGAACGTGAAACGCCGCGGGGTGACGCCGCACAGCCTGACGCATACGGCGGCCCTGATCTGGCTGAACAACGACATGCCGCTGGAAGAGGTGAAACAGCGGATGCGTCACGGGACGCTCGATACGACGATGATTTACTACAAAAAGCAGGGGCTGCTCAAGCGCGACCCGGATGACCTGCCATCGGAGTCGGAGTGAACGTCTCGGGCGTGCACGAGCGACAGGTCTTTTCCCCTCCACACCAGCGTCGCTAGACCTATCGATTCGGTTGATTCTGCGCGGAACCACTGGACGCGTTGGTCGCCGACGGATACCTCGACGCGTCTCGCTCGGGCACGGCGACCGATCCAGGGGCCGCACCGTCGCCGCATCCGTTCGGGGCCCGATCCGACCGATCGTATTGCGCTCGGATCCGACGTGCGACCTCAGCCGCAGTTGCTCCCTGTGCCTTCCACCCCGTCCAATGATCGCGGATGGTGACGACGCGCTGTCGCGTCACGGTCGAGGAGGATGCCGCGTCACGGTCCTCAGTGACGGAGCCGGACGGGCGGGAAATTCGTTCTTCCGTCGACACGAGCCATCGGGCCTTTCCGGTCCCGGCGCCGGTTTCCCAGATCGCATCCGCGATAAGCCACTGGTGATCGGGACATCCTCGGATCAAACCACGAAAATCGATGGAGGCACGAATGTCGGATCGATTCATCTGAACACATGGAGAATCGGGATCGGGAGACGGGAAGCCGGGGTGGATGTCACTCTCCCGGCCTGGCCCGCACGGTGCGTCACCGCGCTACACGGTACCGCAGGATATCACCGCAAGCTGATGCGCAGGCTAAATAGGCCAAGTCCGTGCCGTATTTTCAACAAAAGATAAAATACGAGCAGCGGCCGCTAGACCCAATACGCAGGGGGCCACCTTCCCGACAGACCGTTCGAAATCACAGCGTCGACCGGTCAAAAAGTGATGCTGACGGCGACAGACGGTTGCAGCCCGAGATCGTAGGTATCCAGGACCGCGAACTCGGACTCAAGGCGACTGCCGCGTCCGCCCGGGCGGGTCCAGTAGAGGGCGGGCGACCGATACCATGGATTGTTACGATCGGTGAGATTGTACACAGCCGCCCGAAGTTTGAGGTCGAGCGCTTCCGGCGTCCGCCCGGGCGGGTCCAGTAGAGGGCGGGCGACCGATACCATGGATTGTTACGATCGGTGAGATTGTACACAGCCGCCCGAAGTTTGAGGTCGAGCGCTTCCGTGGACCGCTGGTACTGCAGGCTGGCATCGAGCCGGGCGGTATCCCCGATCCGGGGTGGCTCTTGCTCCACGAGACCGGCGTAGTCGCTCGGCGTCCCGGTCGCGTACGTGCCGGTGAGTGCCGCGGACCACGGCCCGAGGTCCATCCCGAGTCGTGAGGTGACCTGATGGCGCCGGTCCCACGGCGCCGGCTGGGTCGGTTGGCCGAGCCGGTCGATTACGACACGGGACCAGGTGTACCCCGTCGTCAGCGAAAACGGACCGACGGGCTGCCGGACCAGCACTTCCAGTCCGCGGGCCCGGGATGTGTTGTCGACGGACCACGGGGCGAACAGCACGCTTCGGTCGCCAGGCACGAACCGCGCAAAGGTCTCATGCAACCGGATGTTTTCGTGCGCCTTGACATAGGCCTCGACCTGAATCGCGGGCCCGACCGGCGGCGTCAGGTATATCCCGCCCGAGAGGTGATCCACGCGACCCGGAGGCTGGCCCTCGGTGCTGGGCACCCACACGGCGCTGCTTGTTTCACCGACAATGTCGAGCCGGTGCAGAAACTGATGGCTTCGCGTGTAGCCAACGCCGACGGAGACGAGTTCGTCGGGCCATGCCCTTATCCGCAGCCGCGGGGAGACGCGCAGGTACGAGCCCTCGGTGTACCCGTGCGTTCGAAGTCCAAGCGATACATTCACCGGCCCCGGCGAGACGTCCAGATGGCCCCGGCGAGACGTCCAGGTGTCCGAAGAGGTCGATCCGTGCGGCCTGGCGCTCCACCTCGAACGGGGAACCGAGAGCACTTGACTCTTCAAATTCCACGTCGTACAGGTAGGCGGCCGCTCCGATCGACGCGATGCCATTGTCCGGCAACGCCACGTCCACCCGCGGCTCCATGCTCCATTCGTGCAGCGTGTTCTCACTTGCGTACGCGTCGACGAAGAACCGATTGCGCCCGTTGCGCTGCTGTCGTAGATAGACGAAGTCGTCCTTCCGGTAGCGGCTGAAGTAGCGGCTCCCCGCGACGGTGAGTCGCCCGTACGAGCGATCCGAGAGCGGCTCATCGATCTGCAGGCTGCCGCTCGTATTCCCCCATCGGTCGCTGGTTCGCGTGGTGTCGATGGCGAACCGCCGGTCGTCGATGGGGTTACGGACGAGGCGAAGAAGCCCCTGGTCGGCGTCGTCCGTGCCCGTGTACAGGCTCAGCGTGATTCGCCGACCGGACGGGCGTTCGTTGTACGCGTTCACGTGGACATCGAAGAACGAGCCCGACGGATTGAGAGGGCGCGTCGTCCGGGTCCCGATCTCTCGAACGGCATCCGCGGGCAGCGGCTCGCGCGGACGGTCCACGTCCAGTCCCTGCTCGATCAGCTCGTCGTTGTCCAAGATATCCATGAGGTTCAGCGTCGAACCGCGGGCAGAGACAAGGACGCTCCCGCGCCCGTCGTCCCAGGGCACCTCCACCGTTCCCGATACGGCGGTGTTGCTGGCGTGGATCGTGGTTCGAAAGTCTTGTTGCGAACCCGTTCGCGTTCGAAAGGCCAGGGTCCCTCCCGGCGGCGCGGCATACGTCGCCGGAGCGACGTCATAGAAGAGGCCGACGGTCTGCAGGGCGTCGGCATTGAAGGCATCGAACATACCGAACAGGTGATGGGCGTTGTAGATCGGCGCCCCGTCGAGCAGAACCCGGAATCCGTCCGGTCGGGAGCCGCGGACGACGAGTCCGCCAGTGAGGGCGCCGGTCACGCCCACGGACGGCAGGGGTTGCAACGCCCGCAGCACGTTGGCCTCGCCCAGGGGAGCGTACCGTTCCGCACGAAGCAAATCATTCCACGTGGTGTCGAGACCTGCGATCAGGGCCTCCGTCTGGACGACCACCTCCGGGGCCTGCGTTTCTCGCGGAAAGAGCCGAATGGGCACTTCGCCGGGAGGAGGTGAGAGCGGGACGTGAACGAGTCGCGGAGCGTACCCGACGTAGGAGGCACGCACCACGAGCGTGTCGGATGCCTGCCATCGGTCGTCCAGCCGGATCTGGAACCGGCCGTCGGTACCCGTCGCGGTCCCCGCCTGGCCGCTACCCGTCTTCCAGAGCACGGTCGCCAGCGGGAGGCGCGTCCCGGTCTGCCCGTCCACGACGTATCCACGAACGGCGTCAGGCGCCTCCGTCGACGCCTGCGTGACGATGACCTGACGCCTGTCATGATCGATGTCATGATCGATCCGCAGGACCAGGCCTGCTCCCTGAACCGCCGCAGCCAGCCGGTCGACCTTCGCCCGATCGGACGACCCGGAGACGTCGACCGATACGCGGTGACCCGCAACCAGAGCATCCCGATACAGAAACCGGTAGTCCGTGGTTTGCTCCAGTTCTTCGATGACGCCCCGGACGGACTCGGACTGCGCATGCGCCTCGCCCGGCATGAGCACCGTACAGAGTGTCAGCGTCAGGAGAAAGAGACCGCACAAGCAAGTCCGTGCGTGGGTCGACATGGGCCGGGAAAACGAGACGGACAA
>JAAAOT010000247.1 GCA_009908725.1 Bacteroidota bacterium
CACGCTCGACGACACCTTTTCCGAGCGGGACGCGATGAACGACGCGATCGTCGCGGAGCTCGACAAGGCGTCGAATCCGTGGGGCGTCAAGGTGATGCGCTACGAAATCAAGGACATCCAGCCGTCGCAGGACATCGTGCTCACGATGGAGCAGCAGATGGAAGCGGAGCGCGAGAAACGGGCGGAGATCGTTGCGTCTTCCGGTGAGCGAGATGCGCGCATCAACACCTCGGAAGGCGATCGGCAGGCGTCAATTCTCCGGTCGGAGGGCACCCGGCAGAAGCGAATCAACGAGGCGAAAGGTGAAGCGAAGGAGATGGAGTTGATCGCGGCCGCCTCCGCCCGCGGGATCGAGCGAGTTGCCAAGGCCATTTCGCAGCCCGGCGGGTCCCTGGCCGTCAAGATGCGGCTGACCGAGCAGTTCATCGATCGTCTCGGAACGGTCATCGACGGTGCCAACGTCTCCGTTCTGCCCGTCGAAGCCGCCAATCTCAAATCGTTCTTCGAAGGGGCGTCCAAGGTCACGGACGGCGTTCGCTCCGGCTCGTAACCTCTGTCCCTCTCTCCGTTTTCCGCCCCTGACGACCGCTTCCGAAAGCCATGATTGAACTGCTGAACGAAATTTCGATGGGCGTCTTCGGCCTCATTGCCGTCTACGCCATTTACAAATTCATCCGTGCCATCCGCATCGTCCCACAACAGAGCGCCTACGTGGTCGAGCGACTGGGACGGTATACCAAGACCCTGCAGCCCGGCTTTCACACGCTGATTCCGTTTGTGGATGCCGTCGTTTACAAGCAGGACCTCCGTGAACAGGCTATTCCCGTTGAGCCGCAGGACTGCTTCACGATGGATAACGTCCGCGTTCGCGTGGACGGCGTCATTTACCTGAGCGTGGGCAATCCGGAGAACGCCAGCTACGGCGTCACCAATTACCGGCGCGCTGCGATCCAGTTGGCCCAGACGACGACGCGGTCGGTGATCGGCCGGATGGAGCTCGACACCACCTTTCAGGAGCGCGCTCTGATCAGCCGATCGGTCGTCGACGTGCTCAGCGAGGTCGAGGAGGCCTGGGGCATCAAGGTGCACCGGTACGAGATCAAGAACATCGACACGCCACGGACGGTGCAGAAGGCGATGGAGCGCCAGATGACGGCGGAGCGCGAGCGCCGCGCGGTGGTCGCTCGCTCCGAGGGTGAGCAACGCTCGAGCGTGAACGACGCCGAAGGCGTGAAGCAGGAGGTGATCAATCAGTCCGAAGGTGAGATGCAGCGCCGCGTGAACGAGGCCGAGGGTCGCGCGAAAGAAATCGAAGCCATCGCCGAAGCCACAGCACAGGCGATTGAAGAGGTTGCACGGGCGGTGTCTGCTCCGGGCGGGGAGGAGGCTGTTAAACTCCGCCTCGCAGAGCAGTACCTGAACACGATCGCGAAACTCGGCAAGCAGAACAACGAGGTGCTGCTGCCGGCCGACCTGACGCGGTACGACTCCGTCATCGGTGGACTGGCCCTCGACGACTTCACGCTCCACACGGGCGACGGCGCCCCCGCCGGCGCCCCCGACGGTTCACAGGGCGATGGGTCTCAGGGCGACCCCCTGCCTGGCTCCAGCAGCAACGCGTAGTTGCCCGCTGGACTACGGACGCAGAAAACGGAACGAGAAAGGGGCTCCGACGCCAGATCGGGGCCCCTTTTTTACGCAGAAATGTCCATTTCGCTGACGCATCATCCCGGAAGCGCCGTTACCGAGATCGCTTAAACATCAGTGGCGGTTGCCCCTCTTCGAACTCGAACCGCTCGGCCTCAAATGATCCTTCGATGGTTGTTGCGAACGGCTCCGGCGTCCCTCCCGAGATATCCGTCGAATCCACAGGCTGCGTGACGCGGACCGTCACGGCCTGGTCCGTCGTGAACCGGAAGGACCCGAACACACCTTCTGGGGTCACGCGGTCGATCGTGATCGCGCCCGATGTGGCCGGGGCGGTGCGGAACGACGTTCCGTTCAGCTCGGCGTAGAATGCCACGGCAGGCAGACCCGGGGACCCAAACACACCGGTTGTCTGTGAATCGGCAAAACTGTATTCTCCCGGGGACAGGTCACCATCGTCCGGAACGAACATGGTAATGGTCGTGCCCGACGAGAAGCTGACGGGAGATGCCGACGCGGGTTCGGTCGTGAGGGCGACGATTGTCCCCTGTGCCATTTCGAAGGGGGGCAGGTCAACCACGCTGCTATCTGGCACGGGAATCGCACCACCGAAACGTGCTACCGACGCCGACGACGTGACCCGGGCACTTCCGGAAAGGGTCGCAGACGTGTCCCCGGAAACCGACGCACTAAACGTCGCAGATGGCGTCGGATTCGAAGCGCCGGATCCGTCACATCCCGAGGCGGCCAACAGGACGACGGTTACAAACCATCCGAATGCTACATACGAGGCAGGTGTTTTCAGTCGATGCATGGCGACCGGGTTACGATGGAAATAAACAATTGCCGTGGGACCAGGCACCCCGCGGGTGATACGCGAACGGGCGGGCGTGCGGCTTCTTGAACCCAGCGGTACTGCGACCAAAGCGAGCACAAACGTTTACTCACATTTGCAGCATTCGGTTTCTAACTTATTTGCGTCAATGATACAATACGCCGACGTTCTCATATTCGCGCATTGATCCCGGTCGGGATCGATGTGCCTGCGACTTTTATCACCGGACTCTCCACTCGGCACCCCTGCTTTTCCATGCAATTGCGTCTCTCTCTCCTCGCGCAGGCTCTCCTTTTTGTACTATTTGCTTCACTGCTCGCCGGTTGCGTGAGCACCGAGGAGCGGTATCAGCGGGTTCAAACGTACCAGAAGGAGGGAAAACCGGTCGCCGCGGCCTTCGAAATGGTGAAGGTGCTGGATGACGACTCCGGCTGGCCAAACGGCCGACGCGAACTGAACACGCTGGCTACGGAGGCGATGACGCACCTGATGGGTCGCTCGCGCGAGCGGCTCCAGTCGGGTGCTCCACTCGACGCGGTCGCATCGCTCGACCGGATCGACGCACTGCGCTCCGCCTGTCGGTCCGTCGACGTTTCGATCAACGAGCCGGCCGATTATGGGTCGCTGCGGGCCCGATCGGTGGATGCGTCGTACGCGCTGCTGATGGATCGAGCCGAGGAGGCGGAGGCGAACGGGCAGTGGTCGGCTGCAGCGAATGCATATGACGAGGCGCGCCGGTTTGCCCCGGGCGACCGCGCCCTGAGCGACATTGATCGGCGTCAGGCGGACGTCCATCTCGCATGGGCGGAGCAGGACATGGAGCGCGGCGCCTTCCGGTCGGCCTTCAGCCGCGCGGAAACGGCCGCCGGATTTCTCCCCGAGCAGAGCCTCATGCTGGACGATGTGCGCGGGATCCAGGATGCCGCCGTCGCGGAAGGGACGCGGCTGGCGGCCTTCTTGCCGCTCTGGCAGACGCGTGAGGCCGCCGACACGCTGCCCGATGGCTTCCTTCGTGAGCTGAACGACGTCCTGACGCTACGCTACTGGTCCGACCCGCCCATCTTCGTTGCCTCCGTGCCGCCGGTGCCGACGCGTCGGGTGCTGCGACGGTACGACCTCCACCGGACCGTGCTATCGCGTGAGCAGGCCGCCCGGGTCGGACGCCAGCTGGAAACCGACTTCGTGGTGGCGGGCGACGTGGTAGGGTACCGGGAGGAGCGCGACGATGTCGAGACCACCCCTCGGACGGCCGAGTGGTCCATTTCGACGCCGGCCGGCCGGGGGGCAACGCGAGGTCGGGAAGCCGCCGAACCGCGGGACACCACTTTTTTCGTCGAGCAGTACGACCGTGAGTTGTACGCAACCGTGGAAATTCGCCTGATCGATCCACGTGCAGGACGCACGCTCGTCACGCATACGATCGAGGTCGACGTCGAAGGGCCGATGGAGCGCGGCGTCTTCGACGGCGACTGGCGCAATCTCGACCTCAGCGGCGCCGAGACAAGCCTTTTCCGTCCGGAAGACGTGCGGAAGCGGGAACGCGACCTGGAGCTGGCTCTGGCCGATGCCGTGGCAGCCGCCGTCGCGCAGGAAACGTTCGATCGAATCGTTGAGACGATTCCGTAGGGAAGGGAAAGGGAAAGGCGAAGGGCGAATTGCGAAGGTTGAATTGCGAACGGCGAATTGCGAAGGGCGAAAGGCGAAGGGCGAAGGGCGAAAGGCGAATTGCGAACGGCGAGTTGCGAAAGGCGAATTGCGAACGGCGAAGGTTGAATGGTGAAGTGCGAATTGCGGGTGGCGGACTCTTAAAACCGAAGGGGTCAATGTTTACTCTTCGGGGTCCGCAGCCCGCAATCCTCACCTCATCGCCATCTAAAGCCAGGTGCGAACGCTTTCACGAGCCAACGCCCTAACGCTTCAACGCCCTAACGCTTCAACGCCCTAACGCTTCAACGCCCTAACGCTTCAACGCCCTAACGCTTCAACGCCCTAACGCTTCAACGTCCCAACGCTTCAACGTCCCAACGCTTCAACGTCCCAACGCTTCAACGTCCCAACGCATCAACGTCCCAACGCATCAACGTCCCAACGCATCAACGTCCCAACGCATCAACGTCCCAACCGTCAATCGTTGAGTCCGACGCGATTAAAGATGCGGTCGACGTTTCGGATGTGGTAGCTTGGATCGAAGGCGTCCTGGATATCCTCCTGGGTCAGCACCTCCGTGATCTCGTCCGCAGCGGCGACGATTTCGTGGAATGGGCGTTCCTCCTCCCACGCCTGCATAGCGAGGGGCTGGACGCGGTCGTATGCTTCCTCCCGGGTCAGTCCCTGGTCGATCATCTTCAGCATGAGGCGCTGGCTATTGTAGAGGCCGTACGTCATCTCCATGTTCGAGCGCATGCGATCGGCATTCACCACGAGGCGCTCGATGATTCCGGAGAAGCGGCGGAGCGCGTAGTGGAGAAGCGTCGTTGCATCGGGGAGGACGACGCGCTCGACGGACGAGTGACTGATGTCCCGTTCGTGCCACAGCGCGACGTTTTCGTACTCGCTCACCATGTAGCCGCGAAGCAGGCGCGCGCACCCGGTGATATTCTCCGATCCGACCGGATTCCGCTTGTGGGGCATCGCTGACGAGCCTTTCTGCCCGGACCCGAACGATTCCTCCACCTCCCGAACTTCGCTGCGCTGCAAGTGGCGAATCTCGACCGCCATTTTCTCCAGCGTCGACCCAATCCCGGCGATCACGCCCAGGTAGTGTGCGTGTCGGTCACGTGAGAGCACCTGTGTGGAAATGGGGGCGGGTCGGAGTCCGAGGCGCTCGCAGGTCATGCGCTCCACCTCCGGCGGAATGTGTGCGAACGTGCCCACCGCACCCGACAGCTTTCCGACGCGCATGTCTTCCGCCGCCTGCTCGAACCGCTCGCGCTGCCGCTTCATCTCGTCGTAGTACCGCGCCATCTTGAGCCCGAACGTGGTGGGCTCGGCGTGAACGCCGTGGGTGCGTCCCATCGTGAGCGTGTGCTTGTGCTCCTTCGCCTTCGCTGCGAGCGTGTCGATGGTCCGCTCGATCTGGGTCCGGAGCAGGCTGTTCGCCTTTTTAAGTCGAACCATGTACGCCGTATCCACGACGTCGGTGCTCGTCAGACCGTAGTGGACCCATTTCTTTTCCGGCCCCAGCGTTTCGCTTACCGCCCGGGTAAACGCGACGACATCGTGCTTCGTCTCTTTCTCGATCTCGTGGATTCGGTCGACGTCGAAGCTCGCTTCCGCGTAGAGCGTCTCCACATCCTCCGGCGGAATCGCACCGATCTCCGACCACGCGGCACAGGCGGCAAGCTCCACATCCAGCCACGATTCATACTGTTTCTCTTCACTCCAGAGGGCACCCATCTCCGGGCGTGTATATCGGTCGATCATTCAGACGGTAGGACGAATTGAGCGGCAGGCAGGCGAGAATCGCACACCTTCTAAGGTAACGGTTGCACCGCCCCGAATGCCAGCGTCTCTTTGCAATCTGTGTGAGGAGATGGGCCGTGGGGTTCCCCCACCGTTCGGTCGCTGCTGCGGACCCGATCACCGCTTTCCGAACCAACCGCACATCGGCTATCAAACCTCGGACACCGGCCCGACATGACAGATGTCAATTATACATATCCAACCTTACGCTACGTAGATTTTACCGCCCAAAAATAAGCCGATCCTAAGGTTCCCGTCACGTCTGTGTGTTTTCTTTAAAACGTGAAGTTTTAGTTTCGCAATTATGACCGATCCGTTAAGATTATTAGTGCTTTCGAGGAAATGACTCCGCCCCCCATCATCAACAGGCTACAGATCGAAGAGCCTGCTGGGGGCGGTTTCTCATTTCCGGACACGCGATGCTCATCACATCCACCCTATGTATGAAATTTACTTCCGCACTACGGCGCGGTCTCGCTTTCGGCGTGATGGCGCTGCTCCTACTCACAACGGCATGTGACTCGCCGTCACCCACGGCGACGTCCGATTCTTCTAAAGCCAACGTCGAGTCGTCCTTCAGCAAAGATGCCCCGGCCGACAAACCCGGGTCTTCGGAGATCCCCGGAGATGAAGTATCCGAGCCGATCCCCGGCCAGTACATCGTGGTTCTCCACGAGGAGGCGGTCTCTGTTAAGAGCGATGCGGCCGTTCGCTCGATCGCGACATCGATGCTCGGCAAATCCGCCGATCTTCGCTACACCTACACGACGGCCCTTCAGGGATTCACCGCGGCGGGCGTGTCGGAGAAACAAGCTGAAACCCTGTCCTCCGACTCGCGCGTCAAGTTCGTCGAACAGGACCGAACGGTGCATGCCTACGCCACCCAGTCCGGCGCCACGTGGGGTCTTGACCGCGTGGATGCACGTTCCGGGACCGACGGCGATTACAACTACACGGCGACCGGTGCCGGCGTGAATGCCTACATTATCGACACGGGCATTCTGCCGACGCACAACGACTTCGGCAGCCGCGCCTCCACCTTCTACGACGCGTTTAACGACGGCCAGAACGGCGTCGACTGCGACGGACACGGCACGCACGTCGCCGGTACGGTTGGCGGCAGCGAGTACGGTGTCGCAAAAGATGTGACGCTTTACGGCGTCCGCGTACTGGACTGCTCCGGCGGCGGTACGCTCTCGAGCGTGACCAACGGCGCCGACTACGTCGCGCAGAATCATACCAAGCCGGCCGTGGCCAACATGAGCCTCGGCGGCGGGGCCAGCTCCACCATCGACAACGCCGTGCAGGGTATGATCAACGCCGGCGTGACGACGGTCGTGGCAGCCGGGAACTCCGACACCGACGCGTGCAACCAGTCGCCGGCCCGTGTGGCCGACGCCATCACCGTTGGCTCGACGACGTCCTCCGACTCCCGCTCCTCGTTCTCGAACTACGGTTCGTGCGTGGACATCTTCGCCCCGGGCTCGAACATCACTTCGGCCTGGTACACGAGCAACTCCGCGACGAACACGATTAGCGGTACGTCGATGGCGTCTCCGCACGTCGCAGGTGGCGCCGCTCTCTACCTGGAAGACAACCCCGGCGCTTCCCCGTCGCAGGTCACCAATGCGCTGACCAGCACGGCGACGCAGGGCGCCATTTCCGGTGTGAACGGCTCGCCGAATCTGCTGCTCTACTCGCTTCTGACGTCCGACGGGTCGGGCGGCGGTGACGATGGCGGTGACGACGGTGGCTCAACCGCTCCGTGCACCAGCTGTGATCTCTACAGCGGCACGCTCAGTGGCGGCGGTGACAGTGACTACCAGCCGGACGGTTCGTACTACGCCGGCAATGGTAGTGAAAACGGCTACCTCCGCTCCAGCAATGGAGATTTCGATCTTTACCTGTACAAGTGGAGCGGCTACGGCTGGCGCCAGGTTGCAAGCTCAACCTCCGCAAACTCGAACGAAGACATCGAGTACAGCGGCAGCTCCGGCTACTACTACTGGGAGGTCTACTCCTACAGCGGCAGCGGATCGTACGATTTCTATCTCGACTAAGCGCTGCCTGAAAACCACGCCTTCGCCCGGCATCTCTCCCCTCCAGGGGAATGCATTCGGCGGAGCAACAACCGGCGGCCGTCCCTTTTTCGGGGCGGCCGCTTTTTTCTATACCCTACGCTTTCTTTACCAGACACTTCTGAGATATCGAATCAGGGTAAACGCCAAACGCCAGCCGACCCGGAGGATCGACTGGCGCAGGCGGCAAGCAGCGAGTGAAGGTGGGGACTGGTGCGGCGCGGGCATCGCGGAGGGGCCCGGCCGCTGGGTTCGTTTGTGAACGTACCGCAAAGTAATCGCTTTCAGGGGAAATGTAAACCCCGTTCTCCACACCCGCTTTACGTATGCAGAATCTCACGATTCCCGGAGGACGACCTGAATGCCCGGTGGTCCATCCTGCGACCGCTAGGCACGAGGTCATCGCACCCGCGTCAGGCGTCCCGTCGTTTCGAAGGTGCGGCCCACGATTCGGTACAGGTACAGGCCGCTGGCGAGTCCGTGACCATCGATCTCAATGGTCGTTGCAGACGCTCCCCCCTGGAGCGTGCCTGTGAACACAGTTTGCACGTGCTGGCCGAGTACGCTGTACAGGTCAACGCGGACGGGCTGCGTTTCTCGCACCTGCAGCTGGAACGCGGCGCGATGCTGGAACGGGTTCGGCGAGGCCGGACGGTGAATGAAGCGACCGCCGAAGGCGATTTCCGCGCGCTGGGGCGCGAAATACGTCGCCGAGCCGTCCACATCGACCTGACGCAGCCGCACCAGGTAGATGCCCGGCTTCAGGTCGCGCAGGCGCACCTGGTAGTCCTGCCGCTGCGCGGTTGTACCGGCCCCGTTGAGAAAAGCAGCCTCTTCGTATCCACCGGTTGATGCCCCACCTGCACTTCTCAGTTCGACCCCGAAGCCTGCGTTCCGTGTTTCGCTAGCGGTCGACCACGCCACGAGGAGGTCTTTTCCGTCCGGCGTCACGGTGAAGGTGGTCAACTCGACGGGAAGCGCGGTGCCGTCCGGCGTCGCGCCCGGCGAGTAGCGGACGCCCGTCCCGACCGTCGTATGCTGCTCGAATCCATCAGTGAGTCCCGGAGCCCGCGTCACCGACTGATCGGCATTTGCCTCGGGGCCATAGGTGGCGCCGTCGACCCGCTCGCCCGCGCTGTCATTAAGTTCGACCGTTCCACCTGCTCCATCGAGATTCAGACCGCTTCCCGCTACAAAGACGAGGCCGTCGATCCCCGAGGGCGTACCTCCGCCGAAGACGACCACCGATACGTTCGGATCCAGCGACGCGCTCCCGAACGTGTAAAGCACCGTGCCGTCCCCGTCGGTTAGCGTGTACCCGTCGAGGTCGATCGTGGTGGTCCCAGCGTTGACAATTTCGACGAACTGGTCGCCGTCATCGGTCGTGCCGTCGTTGTTCGCGTCGCCGTCGGGCCCGGGCGCCGGATCGGCATGAATCTCCGTGATGACGAGGTCATTGCCGGCGGATACGTTTCCGTCCACGGCCACGAGATTCATCCCGTTCATGAGGTCGCCGAGAGACGAATCACCCGTAAACGAAAGGCCTGTGCTCCCCGGCGAACCGAGAATCGTCACGCTCAGATTCAGGATCGTCCCGCCACTTGCTACAAGCGCGTCCGTGTTTGCAGCAGTAGCATTGATTCGGCCCGCTGATGGCATATTTACGGATGGCGTCCACCCTTCCGTCAGCGTCCCGGTATCATCCACACCGGTGATCTCGATGACGGACGGGTCGTAGTCGATTTTAAACGTATAGGCTAGAACATTGTCGTCAGCTGTCAGCGGGGTTTCGAGCACGATGGGTACAGTCAGCGTTGTGCCCGGCGTTTGCCCGGTCAGGTCCGGGATGGAGATCTGCGTCGAGCCTTGCGCAACGGCCGCATGCGAGCACACGATCATCATGAAGGCCCCGGCGAGAAGCGCGGAAATGCAGTATCGAAAGCGCATGGTCAGGAGTGCATTCGGAATGGGTCGGGGAGGTACTGCGTGGCGCCGCCAGCCCCTGTCAGCATGAGCGGAGGGCCCGGAAGCATGCTTCCAAACCCTCCGCCGTGCCAACGTGGACCGATCGACAGGTTACCTCACGACGGTCATCCGACCGGTATCGGTCTGCTTCTCGTCTCCCATCTGAACGGTGAGACGGTAGAAGTAGACGCCTGCCGAGAGGCGCGATCCGTCGATCTGGATCGTCCGGTCGCTTCCGGCCGACAGCGAGGTGCCACGGATCGACTGCACGCGCCGCCCGAGGAGGTCATAGATCTCTACATCGATGCGCGCGTCCTGCGGCAGATCCATGGCGATCTGCGTGGCGCCAGCGAACGGGTTCGGGTAGTTGCCCTTAAGGGCGAACTCCTCCGGCCGCGGCGTGAGCTCTGCGCGGGTCATCGACTTGGCCGACGCTTCGTTGACGACCGCCGTCCCCATCAGGCCGATCGGGTCGTCCGTCGGGGTCCATGCGAGGTCGAGGCGCGCAATCGTGCCGGTCGGGAGCGGGCGCGTGCCGGCAGCGGCCAGGGTCACCTGACCGTCATCGCCGACGTTGTGCAGGAGCGACCAGCCCTCGGGGAGAGCCGACTCCACCGCCTCCAGTCCGAGCGATGCGTCGATTGACGTCACCACCTGGAATGCGTAGACGGGCGTCGATCCCTGTTCCAGCGTGAGCGGCAGACGCAGGCGCTGCTCGCCGGACTCACTCTTCGCCGCGTCGAACGCGGGCGTGCCCCAGGCAAGGGCAGGCGCTGATCCGCCCGACTTCGCAGCCAGGGCCGGCGAGGTATCGCATCCTTCCTCAACCGGGAAGCATGTGATGATCTCGCTGGCGAACTGCAGGATGAGCGCCGCATCGAAGGCACCGACCGTTCCGTCCCCGGTCACGTCCGCCGAAATGAAGGCGGGACCGTCCAGGGTCACGATGCCGGCTGCGTGCTGCAGCGCGATTGCTGCGTCCTGCGCGTTCACGAAGACGTTCAGCGAAGCGTCGCCGTACAGCGGCGCGACCTCGACGGAGGCGCTGCCCCCGGTCGCGGCGGGCTGGCCTTCGTTGAATCGAACGTCCGACACGGTGATATCGGAGGTGTCCAGCACCTCCTCCGCGCGGAACGTCACGTTCACGAGCGTTCCTTCGCCTTCGATATCGAAGAGAACCGGCGTCGGGCCTCCGCTCGTCGTTGCCGCATCTTCAGCGGCTGCGATCTGAACGGTGTCATCCCCCAGGTTCGAGACGAGCGTGAGTCCCTCGCTCAGCGTTCCCTCCGTTTCCACGGCGACCGGCTCGAGGACATCGCCGTCGAAGGCGAGTGTCATCTCGTATGCCTGGACCGCCAGGTCATCGAGGCTTTCAACGAGCACCGGGACGGTAAACGTCTCGTTCGGGTGCACGATGCCATCGTCCCCGACCTGCGGGTCGGGCGTGACGGCCAGCGACTCGATGACGTTCAGCGTGAACGGCACGGTGGCCGTCGGCGTCTCCGGCGCGTTCGTGTTGAAGGTGTACTCGATCTCATACGTCCCGCCGGGTAGGCCGGTCGCATCCACCGAGAAGGTCAGGTCGAGCGACTCGCCGGGCTCTACGGTACCGGAGGCCGGCTCGTAGGTCACGTACTCGAAGCTCTGCGCGACCTGCACGTCGTCGATCTGAGCGTACCAATCCCACGGACTCGGATCCGGCGTGTAGTAGCGGAACCGGACCTGGAAGGTCTCCCCGGCCTCTACCTCGTCACCCAGCGGGATGACCTGCTGCACGCCGCCGCCGACGACGAAGAGTCCACCTACCGGCGTATCATCTTCGAGCTGGAGAACATTCGTCCACGTCGTTCCCCCGTCGGTCGTGACGTCTACGTCGAAGAAGTTCTCCGGCGGAATGGCCTGGAAGTTAACGAGGAAGCGCAGGGACATTCCCTCGACACCCGTCATTTCCGGAGAAATGAGCTCCGTGTCGTAGGGGACGCCCGCCCCGGCCTCATCGCTGTCCGCCGCGGCCGAACCGCCGCTACCGGCGAAATTGTCACGGCCCCAGTCGTCGTTCGTCTGCCAAATGACGCCATCGTCGGTGTTATCAACGACCGTCCAATCGCTCGGAATGCCGTCGTCGAAGTCTTCCTCCATCAGCACGTCCACAAAGACGGCGGACGGAGCCACGGACGAACCGGGCTCGGACACCACGGTCTCCGAGCTGGTGTACTCGAGCGGACTACCGCCCGGGTTCGACATCGTCAGCGTCCGGGTGTACGTCTGCCCCGGGTACGCCTGCAGGTCGAACTCGGCGGGCGAGAGCTCCACCTCCGGCGCGGGCAGACCTTCACCGCTCAGCGCCACGGTCTGTGCTCCACCCGGAGCTCCGTCGACCGTGAGCGTTCCGGTGATGGTCCCGACGGAGGACGGTGCAAACGTCACCTCAACCTCCCGCGATACACCGGCGGGCAGGGTAAAGGCGCCGTCCCCGCTTTCCGCGAACGTAAAGTCACCGTTGTCGATCGAGAGCGACAGGTCGATCGCAGCGCGGCCGGTGTTCGAGACCAGCACGGTCTGCGTCTGATCATTCCCGATGAACAGCGAGTCGTACGTCAACGCATCGACGTCGAGCGCAAGAGCGCCTTCGGCATCCACATCAAGCGTGACCATGACTTCTTCGGCCGGCTCACCCGGCACGTCGGAAATCACCGCGAGCTCACCGGTGTAGGTGCCTTCGTACAGCCCCTCGGCCGTAATCAGCAGATCGAGATCAACGCTGTTCTGCGGCGCGATCGTCCCGGCCAGCAGGTTCGATCGAACGAACCCGACGCTGTTCAGCGCGAGGTATCCGAGCTCATCTCCTCCGCCGAGAAGGCCGACCAGCGTGGTCATTCCCGTTTCACGGTCGGCGATGCGGAGCTCCCCGCGGCCGCCACCGGCGTCGTTATACGCCGCCATGTATAGACGACCGGTCGCGAGGTCGAAGTCCATTCCCTGTGCGAAGTTGGCATCGAAGCCAACGGAACCGATCGTCTCCGTCTCTCCCGTCTCGGGGTCGATCTCAAGGAGCACATCCGACCCGATCTCCAGGCCGTACATGCGCCCGAAGTCGTCGACGGCGATGCTAATCACAATCGGCGCACCCTGGATTTCGGCCACGCGTGTTGCCGCGCCGGACGTTGGATCGATGGTGTACAGGTAGGATGCACTGCCATCGCTCGTCGAGCCGTAGAGCGTCCCGTCGACCGGGTTGCTCGCCACCTCGGTCCAGGTTTCCCCGCTGGTCTGCGGAATCGACTCTCCGAAGGTTGTGATGCTACCTCCGGTCGTGATTGAGTGGAAGGCGTTATCCGCGTTCGTAATCACGTAGAACCGGTCCTGCTGTCCCACCGCGAAGTCGCCGGCAAAAATCGTGGGCGAGCTATCCAGCGCGAAGAGCGACTCGGGATCCCCGAGGTCGAACCGCACGAACTGGTCGGCGAGCGTGCCGAACACCGACGAACTGTAGCCGTCCAGGTTCAGCTCGGCCATCGGTTCTGGCAGGAAGTCGAAGCCGGGGGCATCGCCGCCGGACGTGTTGGCGCCAAGCTCCGGCCGACTCGTTCCGGCGAGCTTCTTGAGCGACTCCGCCATCCGGTCGTACTTCAGCTTCTGCTCCCCTTTGAGCCGCGGCTCATACGTCGGAGCGATGCCCGACATGCCGCGGAGTTCGACGCGGAAGTTCTGTTCCTGCATCGTCGGGTTGCTCACGGTCAGCGTGCGCTCGACCGATTCATCCGCGTTCAGCGCTTCATCGATCTCTGTGAGCGACAGCTCGAGCGGATACGGCGCGCCCGTGACGTTCAGGCCCGTCTCAATGGCAAGCGATGCACTCGACGATGCATTCGCCGCCGACCCGCGTAGCGTGTAGTCGTACAGTCCCTGATCCAGTTCCGTGGCGTCAAATCCGACGGTGAACGTCTCGCTGGCCCCACCGGAGAGTGTTGCCGACGTCGGCGAGAGCGTCAGGTACTGGGGAGCCGTCTGAATGGCGACGGCGAGCCCATCCTCGGCGTACGGCGCGTTGAATACGACCTGCAGCCCGTCCGTACCGGTGGCATTCTCGACACCGATCGTGGCGCTATCGGCCGGATCCATCGTTTCGTACTGAAATTTGATGGTGCCGTCAGCGTACAGGATGACCTGGAACGTGTAGCGATTGGTGCTAAAGAACTTCGCCACGTCGTCGTACTGCACGATGAAGCGGTCCTCGGCTTCATCGTAGCGCGTGTAGATTGCTCCGGCCGAACTCGGGTCAAGGTCATCCCAGAAGGGCGCAATGATCGCGTTCGGTGCGGCGGGAGACGGGATGGTGGCGTTGGTAAACTCTGATGCCGAGCCCTCAAAGATGAGGTATCCGTTCGAGCCAACTCCGACGTCGGAGTAGGTCTCGCCATAGAACGAGAAGTTAAACGGCAGCGGCACGGACGTTACCGTCTCATCGCCCGCGGAGACCGGCGTGCCGTCCCCGCTGATGTCGATCCAGTCGAAGGTCGGACCGCCTTCCTCGTTGCTGTCGATCCAGTTGTAGCCGAAGTCATCCGGACCACCGGCGCCCAGAACCACGGGGTAGCCGACCCCGCCGAGGCCATCGCTGCCCTTGGCGTGATCGGTGGACTGGACGGGCGCGGATACGTTATTTGTCTGGATGCCGGGCTGGCTTAACAGCTCGAGCGCGGCAAAGCCGAAGAAGTCCACGGCGAGTTCCTCCGTTCCGTCATTGCTCACGGAGAAGGACGCCGTGCCCGTTTCGCCGATCAGGAGCGAGGTCCCGACCGAGTCCGTCGAAACGGAGAACTCGGGCCCCTGCTCTGTCACCAGGGACGGGGAGTTCGACACCGGAGAGGTGTTCAGAAACTCGTCCGACGCCCGGATGGCGAACCACAGTTCGGTATCGAAGGGCAGGCCCTCGACCGTGAAGCTCTCCGCGGTTCCGGCTTCGGCCGGAGCGGGAACGTCGTCGACCGGTATGGCATCGGCGAACGTCGCCTCCGTAATCGGGCCGGTCTCGCTGTAACGCAGATCGTAGCTCTCTGCCGTGCCCGTATCGCCATCGTCGCCCGGCGCCGTCCAGGTCAGCGTGACGCTCGTGCCGATCGCCTGCATGGCGGGCGTTTCAATCGCAAGGTCCGTGATGGCCGCCGGGGCGACCTCGTCCGGTCCCTGCAGCGCGTTAAAGGCGTCAAGCCGGCGTCCGAGAATAAAGCCCGGGTTCAGGTCGCTAACGTCCACGCCGGAGTTGGCGAGGAGAGCTTTAACCACGTCGGCGCTCATCCCCGGCATCTCCGAGGCGATGAGGGCAGCGGCTCCTGCGATGTGCGGCGCAGCCATGGAGGTGCCGGAAAACGATCCGTAACCGCCGAGCTGCGACGTGTGGAGGGTGCTGATAACGCCGTCAATGCCGAACTGCCCGCCCGGTGCTGCGACGTCCACGTGCTCCCCGTAGTTGGAGAAGGACGACTTGGTGTCGGTGTCTTCGGTCGAGGAGACGTTGAACGAGCCCTCGTAGAAGCCGGGATAGTAGTCGGCCGAGCTGTTGGAGTTACCTGCGGACGTGACATAGATGCCGCCGTCGATCGGGGCATCCGTTCCACCGGCGTTCGCGTTGAAGTAGTCGATCGCGTCGAGCACCGGCTGCTCAAAGACGCCCGGCGAGGTGTAGCCCCACGAGTTGTTCGAAATCACGGCGCCGTTGTCGGCGGCGTAGACGACGGCTTCAGCGAATCCGTCCACCGTGGAGGAGAACGTTTGCGTGATCATGAGGCGCACGCCGCTCTCGGGCGTGCCGTCGCCACCGGCCACGCCGGCCACGCCGGTGCCGTTGTTGTTGCGTGCAGCGACGGTCCCGGCAACGTGAGTGCCGTGCGAGTTGTCGATCACGGACGGGTCGAACGTGTCCGGAATCGGATCGTCATCGGCGAAGTCGTACCCGACGACATCATCGACGTATCCGTTACCGTCGTCGTCGACCCCGTTCAGGTCGCCACCTTCCGAAGCGGGCGTCCGGTCGAACACGCCGTTGCCGTTGATGTCCTCACCCTCGTTGATCCAGAGCGCGCCCTGGAAGTCGGGGTGATCCAGGTCGAGTCCCGAGTCCACGATGGAGACGATGACTTCGGAGCTTCCCGTCTGAATATCGTGCGCCTCCGGGAGGTTCACGTCGACGTTCGGCGTTCCGGTTTCGCCGTCCTCCGGAATATTGGTCTGTCCCGTGTTATCGTAGTGCCACTGACTCCCGTACAGGGGGTCGTCCGGGACAAACTGCATGGCGGATCCGGCCTCCATGCGAACGGCCGCTTCTCGCGTCGGGCCGTTGATCGCAGACACATCGAAGGTCGGGCGGCCGTGGAGCGTCTTCTCGTACACGGGCGACGCAGCCTCGATCGCCGGGTCGGCGAGATACGCCCGCGCAGCGCCCTCTACGTCCGTTCCGGGTCGCACCTCGATCCGGTACCAGCGATCGAGTCCCCAGGCGCGATGCCGGTCTTCAAACTTTCCGGCCGGCCGAAAAATCCGGCGCATCTCGACGACGCCGAACTGCTGGTGCAACTGATCCATCGACGTGATGCCGGTCTGAACGACGCCATCCTGTTGCGCCAGGTTCATGGCGACAACCGCGCCTCGATCCAGCTTCACGTTTAGCTGCGATCCGGTGGTCTGAGCCTGAGCCGACGCAACGCCGAAAAGGACGGCCAGGCAGAAGACGAAAAGGGTCGTGAACATCGAGCGCCGCGAGCGGTCGGCGGCGTAGAGCGATGGTGCCTCGGGTGAATACCAAGATGCATTCATGTCTACGGTCTCTGGTCTACGGATATAGGGCACGACGGACGAGGTGCCGCCCGGGGACCTTCCAGGTGGGGGACCGACACGGTCTACGGGCAACAGATCCACCCTCTCAAACACGCCACGATTTGGCCACTTCAAGCGTCGCATTTGAGCAGGCATGCGTTCTCGCGACATCCAGAGTAGCCGGGACGTAACATGAAAATCAAACGAATGGAGGCGAATATACCTTTGTAGATCTCCCCGCTCAGACTCACCCTATCCTATTGTTAATCAACGGCTTACGCGATAGACCGAATCACAAATATGCTGCGACGGACCGCCCGGTTACGGAAGTTTTCTGCACAAGTAGCCGCGAAACGGGCGAAAGGATTGCACACAAACGAGACCCGGATTATGCTTCACAATCCATCGGCGCATGACTCTTCGCTCCAGACGTTTGGATAATGATTTAAGTACGGAAATATGTATCACGAAGTGAGCTAATCAGGCATCGAAAGGAAATATCGTGTGCCAGTTGGCACCGCATTTCGCAACCCGCCGGGCCGATCCGGCGCCACGGATGGGTCGACGGCATCCATCAGAAGCCAGTGCATAAAGAAAGCCGGCGCCTCCATGCGAGGAGACGCCGGCGAAACGACCTGGCTGGCGGCCGAGTCGTGGGTGGGAGGGCACCCGGTTAGAACGTTTCGAGGTACCGATCCAGCTCCCACTGCGACACGGAAGCGAGGAAATCGGTGTACTCGTGCGTCTTCGCCTCGGTGAACTTGCTGGCGATGTGCGGGCCGAGCGCGTCGAGAATCACCTCATCGGCATTCAGCGCCGTGAGCGCCTGGCCGAGCGTGCTGGGGAGCGTCTCGATGCCGCGGTCGATGCGGTCTTGCTCGGTGAACTCGTAGATGTTCTCCCGAACCGGGTCGGGGCAGTCGAGTCCCTTCTCGATGCCGTCCAGGCCGGCGTGCAGCATGACCGCCAGGGCGAGGTACGGGTTGCACGACGGATCGGGCGAGCGGAGCTCGATGCGCGATGCGTTCGGTCCGCGGGCGGCGGGCTTCCGGACGAGGGCAGACCGGTTGACGTCGCTCCACGCCACGTAAATCGGCGCTTCGTATCCGGGCACAAGTCGCTTGTAAGAGTTCACGGTCGGGTTGCAGATCGCCGTGATCGCGGGCGCGTGCTCGAGGACGCCGGCGAGGAACTGGTAGGCCGTCTCGCTCAGGCCGAACTCATCGCTTTCCTCATGAAAGGCGTTGCCGTCGTCTCCGAACAGCGAAATGTGCGTGTGCATCCCCGAGCCGTTGATGCCGGAGATGGGCTTCGGCATGAACGTCGCGTGGACGCCGTGCAGCTCCGCGACCGCGCGAACGACGGACCGGAAGGTCGCGATGTTGTCCGCTGTCGTGAGGGCATCGGCATACTTGAAATCGATCTCGTGCTGGCCGGGCGCCACCTCGTGGTGAGAGGCTTCCACTTCAAAGCCCATCGCCTCCAGCATGTAGATGATCTCCGCCCGGATTTCCTGGGCGAGGTCCTTCGGGCCCAGGTCGAAGTAGCCGCCGTGGTCGTGCGTTTCCGTCGTTGCACGGCCTTTCTCGTCCTTCTCGAAAACGAAAAATTCCGGCTCCGGACCTGCGTTCATCTCGTAGCCCATGTCCTCAGCCCGGGCGATGGCGCGCTTCAGGACGTGCCGCGGGTCGCCTTCAAAGGGTTTGCCGGTACTGGTGTTGATGACGTCGCAGATCAGGCGGGCCGACACGGTCGAGTCCTCGCGGCGGCTCCGCCACGGCAGGATGGCGAACGTATCGGGATCCGGATTCAAGCGCATGTCCGACTCCTGAATCCGAACGAAGCCCTCGATGGATGAACCGTCGAAGTAAATGCCTTCTTCGAACGCCTTGGCAGCCTGGTGCGCCGGGATCGAGACGTTTTTAACGGTTCCGAGGATGTCGGTAAACTGAAGGCGCAGAAAGTCTACGCCTTCCTCCTCGATCAGAGAAAGGATTTCGTCGTTGGTTGGCATGGAAGATGAATCGTCGTTGATGGTGGGTGGTGGGTCACGAAACTCCTGCGATGGCGCCGTCCGCTCCGCGACGAAGGCTCACTGCGCTTCGTCGTCGTGATCGAACAGCTCCGTGGGCTCGGTTGGAAGGGCGCGCGTTTCCTTGAAGGTGCTGAGGACGATGCTCGTGCTGGTGCTGCTGACACCGGCAATGCCCTGCACGCGCGACAGAAAGCGTTCGAGGCTCGTCGTGTTTTTCGTGCGCACCTTCATGACGTGGGAACCGTCTCCGGTGATGGAATGCAGCTCCAGCACCTCGTCCATGGACGTCGCGTGCTCAACGAAAGCCGGGTAGTGCTCCGACCCGTCTACGGAGACGCGGATGATGGCCGTGATGTCGAAATGCAGACGCTTCGGGTTCACGACGGCGTGATAGCTCTCCAGCACACCGCGTTCTTCCAGCTTCCGCATCCGCTCGCTGACGGCAGACACCGACAGCCCAACAACATCCGCGACGGCGCTCCGCTTCATCCGGCCGCGCTCCTGCAGCAGTTCCAGAATGGTCGCGTCAATGTCGTCAATGCGATTCGCCACGTCGAGCCCGGGTCTTTAATTATTTTGGTCATCGCTGAATATACAGCCGCATAATTTGGCTTTTCAAGACAAAAGCCCAAAATATTTTGTAATCAGCGTGAAACTCTCCGCATATACACCCAAACCTGTCCCTGGCTGCACGAGGCTGGTATCTGACCCATGCCCTTTTGCCCCGTCCCCGCCTTTCCCCGAATCTTCGGAAGCGGTTCCGAACGCGCAACTACGTGCGTCGTACCCAATGTATTGACACAGACTTCGGCGCGTCCGCACAAACCGGAACAGCAAAACGGCTGTACCAATCGGGCGCAGTGACCCCGGCGGCTCGTCCACCCGGGGCATTCGACTGCGCGCCGACGTTCATCGTCCTGCTTACCGAACCCCGTCGCCATGTCTTCCATCCTGGTCACCGGTGCCAACGGCCAGATCGGCAGCGAGCTCGTCGACACGCTGCGCGCCCGTCACGGCGACGCGCACGTGATCGGCCTCGACCTCCGCCGCCCCTCGTCGGACACGGCCGCCACGCCGGGCCCGCCCTCGGCCAACGGCCACGCCCCCGGATCGTCGGACGACGCGCCGTTCGTGGTCGCCGACGTCCGTGACCGCGATGCCCTCGCCTCCGCCATCAAGCGCTACGACGTGGGAACGGTCTACCACCTGGCAAGCCTGCTGTCCGCCAACGGGGAGAAGGTGCCGGACCGGACGTGGGACGTCAACATAAACGGCCTGAAGCACGTCCTGGACCTCGCCCGCGAGCACGAGATGCAGGTGTTCTGGCCGAGCTCCATCGCCGTCTTCGGTCCTTCGACCCCACGGGAGAACACGCCCCAGAACACGGTGCTGAATCCGTCGACGATGTACGGCGTGACGAAGCGAAGTGGCGAACTCCTGTGCCAGTACTACCACCAGCGCTACGGCGTGGACGTCCGCAGTCTCCGGTACCCCGGCCTCATCAGCTACGCCACGCTCCCCGGCGGCGGCACCACGGACTACGCCGTCGACATGTACTACGAGGCGCTCCGCTCGGGGTCTTACACATGCTTCGTCCGCGAGGACACCCGCCTTCCCATGATGTACATGCCCGACGCTATCGGGGCGACGCTCGACCTCATGCGCGCCGATGCCAGCGACCTGACGGTGCGGGACAGCTACAATGTCACGGCCATGAGCTTCTCCGCCGGAGAACTCGCCGACACCATCCGCGAGCACCTGCCGGCGTTCTCGTGCAGCTTCGAGCCCGACAGCCGCCAGGACATCGCCGACGCCTGGCCCGCAACGATCGATGATTCCACCGCCCGCCAGGACTGGAACTGGACCCCGGACTACGACCTCGAGGCTATGACGGCGGACATGCTGGACCACCTCCGCGAAACCCTCCCCGAAGACGCCGAATCGATCGAACGGTAAGCGTTTTTGCGTTGATACGTTTTTGCGTTGATACGTTTTTGCGTTGGGGCGTTGATGCGTTGGGGCGTTAGTGCGTTGATGCGTTTGTTCGTTGGGGCGTTGAACCCTGAACGTTGAACTCTGAACTCTGAACGTTGAACCACACTGCCATGCCTGAGTCCGCGACCGCCGAATTTCAGAACGAGTTGCAGGAGATCCGGGACGCCGGCCTCTACAAAGAGGAGCGCGTTATCACGTCCCAGCAGGATGCCGACATTGAGGTCGCATCCGGCAAGCACGTCGTCAACTTCTGCGCGAACAACTATCTCGGCCTGGCGAACCATCCGGACGTGATGCAGGCGGCGAAGGACGGGGTCGACGAATACGGCTTCGGTGTTGCCAGCGTCCGGTTCATCTGCGGTACGCAGACCGTCCACAAGCAGCTCGAAAACGAGCTCTCGGCGTTTCACGAGAAAGAGGACACGATCCTCTACAACTCGTGCTTCGACGCCAACACCGGCCTCTTCGAAACCATCCTTGGTGCAGAGGACGCCATCGTCTCCGACCGTCTCAACCACGCGTCCATCATCGACGGCGTCCGTCTCTGCAAGGCAGATCGGTACGTCTACGACCACAGCGACATGGACGACCTGGAGGCCCAGCTCCAGGAGGCGCAGGACGCCCGCGTCCGCATGATCGCGACCGACGGCGTCTTCTCGATGGACGGCGACGTGGCGAAGCTGGACGAGATTTGCGACCTGGCGGACGAGTACGATGCCCTGGTGATGGTCGACGAGTGCCACGCAACGGGTTTCATGGGCGAAGGCGGGCGCGGGGCTGCGGAGGCGAAAGGCGCGCTGGACCGCGTCGACGTCATCACCTCGACGCTCGGCAAAGCCCTAGGGGGCGCCACCGGCGGGTTCACGACCGGTCGCGGCGAAATCATCGAGCTGCTCCGGCAGAAATCCCGCCCGTATCTCTTCTCGAACGCGGTCGCCCCGATGATCGCCAACGCCAGCCTGAAGGTGCTGGAGATGCTGCAGGAAAGCGAACAGCGTCGCGAGCAGATCTGGAAAAACGCCCGGTACTTCCGAAGCGAAATGGAAGAGCGCGGCTTCGACATCAAGCCCGGCGACCACCCGATCATCCCGATCATGCTGTACGACGCGCAGACCAGCGCCACGATCGCGGATGAACTCCTCGAGCGCGGGATCTATGTGATCAGCTTCAGCTATCCGGTCGTCCCGAAAGGCGAGGCCCGCATCCGTGTCCAGATGTCGGCTGCGCACTCGCGAGACCAGCTCGACCGCGCCATCGACGCGTTCACCGAGGTCGCAGAGAAGCACGACGTCATCGGATAGAGGTCCGGCAGCCGGATCCCGTTGTATCGCAGAGCCCCGGCATGAACCGGGGATAGGTAGCTCGGGTCACTTGCGCACCAGTTCGACGCGGCGGTTGAGTGCACGCCCCTGAGACGCCTCATTTGTCGACACCGGGCGGCGCTCGCCGTACCCCACCGCTTCCAATCGCTCGGGATCGACTCCCTGCTCGGTGAGCCAGCGGACCACCGACCGGGCACGCTTCTCCGAAAGCGTCATATTGTACGCCGCTCCGCCGACGGAATCCGTGTGGCCTTCGATTATCAGACGGAGGTTCGGCTGCTCCTTCAAGACCGAGAGGACCTCCCCAAGAATTGCCTCCGACTCCGAGCGCAGTCGCGCCGAGTCCACATCGAAGTTGATCCCGTACGCGATCGTTCGTCCGCTGTTTGAGAGCGACTGAGCGATCCCGCCGTCTGTCGGAATCGTGCATTCAGGCGGTCCCGCCTCGTCGTCCCGCGTCCCGATCCAGAGCCCCCGGTACTCTTCGTCCTGGTACCAGAGGCCGTTGAGTGCTTCCCCGGACCGTGAGAGAACCATGATGGCCGTTCCCGTATCTCCCCCGACCTCATGGCGCCACTCGAACTGCGCGACCGCCCCGTCTATGCTCCCGACCAGCGTCCCGCCGCGGAAGTCGTAGCATCCGTAGATTCGCGTTCCCCGCTGCTCGATGTGCATTAGATCATAGTTCGTCTCGTATACGCCCGAGATCGACACGCGATCGGAGCGGTCCTTCTCCGATCGTCCGTACCCTTCCAGTTCCATCAACTCGGTGTAGGCATCGTGCCCCCAGTTCGAGCGAATCACTAGCTTCATCCAGCGCGCCGACGTGGCCTCCGGAAAGGCGAACGTAGAACGACGTCCCTGCGCTGCCTCCCCTTCCAGTGCTTTGGAGAATCCGGCATCAGAGCGCTCTGTGGAGACCCATACTTCGAAATCGCGTGCCGAAATACCCGGATACTCGTCTTCTTCGGCGGTGGTATTATCCAGGGCGATGGAGTCGAGGGTCGTCTGCTCTTCTAATTCGATAAGGACCTCATGTGGAAACGAGGCTCCTTCGGCGGCCGACCACCCGTGCTCTACGGTGTCATCGAGCAGTAGCATGGCTGCCCATTCTTCATTGTACTGGCTCGAGTGAGAGAGCACCACCGCACCACTGGCCAGATTCAGTACATCCGACGACGAACCGTCCGATGGCTCCGGCCCGGGCTGTGCGAGTCCCTGTCCGACCCAGGCAAACAACAAGAATCCGATCACGAAGACCCGGCGCGGGAACGAAATGCACGAGGCGAAGGGGCGGCTCCCGGGAATCATGACGAGTCGTTGTTCTGTTCTGAAGCGGATGACTGAATGAGCCTGCAGACCACGAGGACATTCCTCGACGACGCGGACGGCGCGCTTGCTATACACGCCCTAATATAATAGCACAAATCCTCTCTGCCAACGAAGCGCTTCGTCGAGCAGAAGAGCCGCGGCGGTACAGCAGGTGGCAACGCCACGCGGGGCGTGCTTAGAACTGGTACTTGACCGGGACGCGCGGAGATCGTCTGCTCGTGTCTCGCTATTCCCCGGCCCGCGTTCCACAGCCGGTAAGACGATCGAGGATGGATGGGGAGCCGGGGGCAAAATGCCCTGCGGACCGGATGCCGCCCCGAATCCACAATCCCCAATCCCCATCCTCGCCCCCAACCGGCCTCGCGCGTCGGATCCTGACGGGATAACGCCTCGGGCACCGATTCTATGTTTAGGACTCAAATAGAGGTTGCGTCTTCAAGCGCCAGAGCTCAGACTTGAACAAAACGTACAGAACGTACGTTACGCATAGTAGCAAATCGTTGGTGCCTGTTCCGATCTCCTGTGTATCGCGGAATGAGCGCCACCGTATTCATTCCCCTGCATCCGTTGCTCTCGTCATGCCCAAAACCATCACTTCCACCGAGGCGCGAAAGAGCTGGTCGGACGTGCTCAATCGCGCGAAATTTGCCAGTCAGCGCTTTCTCGTCGAAAGAAACACGCAGCCGGTCGCGGCGATCGTGTCCCCCGCCGACCTGGAGGAACTCGAACAAGCGAGTGATCAGTCGTCCGCCGAGCAGGCCTTGCGCATTTTAGTGGAGGAAGAAGGATTGGACCCGGAAATACGGATCGACCATGTGGCAACCGCGCTGTGTGAACAGGTGATCGAAGCCCTCGACCCCGACGTGCCCGCCCGGGAAGAGATTCTCCGTCGCACTGTCGAGCTGATTCGGGAAAAAGAGAACCTGAACGATCACGCTACCGCTGGAACAGCATAGCCCAAGACAAACACTCATTGATTTTGAGGCATCCCTGCGCATATGATTAGGCTTTCTATGTCGGGATAAAATGACCTGATCATGCCGGACTGTCCCGCGCTTCTCCCACCGGCTCGAAAAACACTGACCGCTCTACCAGAGGATCTTTCTGCGTTGGTCCGAAGCTATCTGTCGGTATTGTGCGAGAACCCGCGACGGTCAGACAGCCGGTTAATCGTGCAAAACCCGCCGATCCGCAGAGCGGAGTTGGACACCGAAGACCTCCGTCCCCATGTCGATCGGCACCGAGACCGTACGTCCACCGATCCCGGTGCAGAACGGGACTTCCGTCACGATTCAGGCCGACCTTTCGATTGCACAGAAATCGTTGCGGCATCCGCCAGGGGAGAATCGCGCCCGGGTCGTGGCCCGAGCGTCCGATCACAATCTTCGCAAGAAGAGCGACCCATTCTTTTTGTAGGAAAACGTGGGTCCCTGATGCCGTGCGACGATGGCACGCACGGTAGCTGCTCCGTCGGCAACCGCGCAGAGCGTCGCAGCGGTACTGCCTGAACGTATCTGCAGCCCGCACCTCCCAATCCCCAACTCCCAACCCCCCCGATGCGCCTACTCCCCTTCCTGATGCTTGCCCTCCTCTGGTCGGGGTGCTCGGGTGCAGAAGCGCCGCCAGCGGACGAGGCGTCGGACGCGTCCCTCGCCCGGGCGGCCACGCTTCGCGACTCGCTGGGGCTGTGCCGGACCGGTGACCTGACGGATGCCATTCCCACGCTCGAGGCCCTCGTCGACACCTCGGACGACGAGCCCGTTCAGACCGCCTGGCTCGCGAAGGCGTATTTCCGGGACCAGAAGTACGACCGGGCGGCGAAAACGGCGAACCGGGCCGTGTCCGACGGCACGTGCAACGCGTTCGCGTTTACCGTCCGTGGCGACGTCACAAACCCGCAGTTCGTGAGCAAATCAGACCGCGACCCGGCGGACGTGCGGCAGGACTACCGGAAGGCGGTTGCGTGCGACGCGGATGCGGGCATCGCCTGGATGTCGATCTGGCCCATGGCCGCACAGCAGGGCGACACCTCAGCGGCGGAGCGGGCGATCGAGCGGCTGCACGACCTACAGTTTTTCACGCCGCCGGTCCACACGATGGCGCGCTGGATCCTGGCAACGGTGCCGCCGGATGCGCTTCTCCTCACGAACGGGGACGCCGACACCTATCCACTTCTCGGCCTGCAGCAGGTGGGCGGCCGGCGAACGGACGTAGCCATCGTCAACGCGTCGCTCCTGAATCTGCCCGGATACGTCGAGTACGTCTCGGCGCGGTACGACCTGCCGCTCCCGATGTCGTCGGACAGCCTGCGGGCCTTTCGCCCGTACCGCGCCAGGGACGGCGACGTGATCTCGCTGTCGAAAGCCGTGGTCGCGTCCTGGTACAAGATGCAGGGCGAGGATGTGCTGACCCGCCCGCTCGTCGGCGCGCCGACACTGGCGCCCGCCGTGTTCGACGCGATCGACCGGCTCCAGTGGGCGTCGCTCGGTGCCTACATTCACACCGACCCCGACACCCCGCCACTCAACGCGTCCGCGCGCATCACCCGTGCTATTCTTGCCGTGGAGGCACGCGACCTTGAAGGGCCGCTGATGTCACCGCACGACCTGACGTGTCGCCGCGTCCCGCCGGGGTTTCGGTCCGCCATGCCCTATTACGCGCTCACGTACGCCAACCTGCTCATCGACCAGAACCGGCCGACCTCGGCGGCGCGCATTCTACAGTGGGCGGAGGGGATCCGGACGGACGTCACGTTCGACGACGGCACCGAACGCCTCCTACAACAGGTACGAGACCGCCTGTCCGGGTAAGGCCGGCTCGTCCTGTTACCTCGAGTCCCATTACCTTGATGCGACGTCCAGATCCGGAAGCGCCGCCTCGATCTCCTCGCGCCGCTCCTCCAGCCATGGCGGCAGGATGAGCGCCTCCCCCAGGTGCTCGAGGTCTTCGTCAGCGGTAAAGCCCGGCCCGTCGGTGGCCAGTTCGAACAGGACGCCGCCCGGCTCCCGGAAGTAGACGGACTGGAACCAGAAGCGGTCGATTTGCTCCGACGGTCGCAGGCCTACCTGCTGCACCTTCGAGCGGAGCGCCTGCTGTTCGTCGCTGTCGTTCATCCGCCATGCCGCGTGGTGAACCGTTCCCGGACCGCCCCGTCCGTGCTGGCCGTCCGACACCACCTTCACCTCCGCGAGCGTGCCCGACCGGCCATCCAGCCCGTAGCGATGCCAGCCGTCGTCCTCACCGGCCTTTTCCAGTCCCATCACACGGGTCAACACCACCTCCGTCGCCTGCAGGTCGTGCTCCCAGATGCGAACCGAGTGCATGCCGCGAATCTGCTTGTCGGCCGGCACCGGGCTCTAGTCCCACGGCGTAAACTCCCTCTGATCCGTCGTTTCCACGAGCGACAGCCTCAGGCCGTCTGGATCCTCGATCGGAAGCGTGGGCTCGCCGAACCGCTCGGTTTCGTCCCCGACGGTGACACCGTGCTCCGCCAGGCGCTCGCGCCAGTACGGCAGCGTCCCCGCCGGCACCGCCAGCGGAATCTCGACGACCTGCCCGACACCGGGTGTGCCCGGTGCGAGGTCGGGCCAGGGGAAGAACGTCAGGTCGGTTCCGGGCGTCCCGGCGCCGTCGGCAAAAAAGAGGTGGTACGTCTCGGGCGCATCCTGATTGACGGACCGTTTCACCAGACGAAGGCCGAGCACCGTCCGGTAAAAGGCAAGCGTCTCGTTCGGATCGCCGGAGATGGCGGTGACGTGATGCAGTCCGTGGACGCGCGCGGAGGTAGACATGCGTGAGCGGCGGGTTGGGCTTTTCGAGTCGGTGGACGAAAAGAATAGGCCCTGCTCAACCGTGCGTCAATCCGCGTCGCGGGATGTTCGCATTCGTGCCTGCCTGGTCAAGCGCAGCCGGCATCTACCCTCATCCGGCGCGATCCTGGCCGGGGCGATGCTGGCCGGGGCGATCCGTTGTCACGTCAGCGGGATCCGCCCCGGTTGCCGCGGCCGCCGACGCAGGCCCGCTCGAGATTACGCCCAAACAGGATCGAGCGGACAAGCCACGGCTGCACGT
>JAAAOT010000086.1 GCA_009908725.1 Bacteroidota bacterium
ACGCAGGAAAAGCAGAACAAGGTGTCGCGCTCGATCGGCCAACTCAAACGAGAGGGGAAAGACGACGAGGCGCAGGAGAAGATCGAGGAAACGAGTCGTCTCAAGAGCCGCGTGAAGGAGCTCGAAGAAACCGTTCGGGAGGTAAAGGAAAAACAGCAGCGCCTCCTGCTTGAGATTCCGAACGTGCCTCACCGGAGCGTACCGGTCGGCTCAACGGAAGAGGACAACGAGGTCGCCGCGGAGGTTGGCGAAAAGCCGACGTTCGACTTCGACCCGAAGCCGCACTGGGACATCACGGATCAGCACGATCTGGTCGACTTCGAGCGGGGCGCCAAGGTTACCGGTGCGGGCTTCCCGTTCTATCTCGGTAAAGGCGCCCGGCTGCAGCGCGCCCTGATCAACTTCTTCCTGGACCGCGCCCGTGAGAACGGCTACCGCGAGGTGCAGTCGCCGCACTTCGTGAACGAGGCCAGTGCCCGGGGCACGGGCCAGCTGCCGGATAAGGAGGATCTGATGTACGAGATCCAGCGGGACGAGCTCTTCCCTATTCCGACAGCAGAGGTCCCCGTAACCAACTTCTTCCGCGACGAAATTCTGGCAGCGGATGAGCTCCCGGTCAAACTGTGCGCCTACACGCCCTGCTTCCGTCGAGAGGCTGGATCTCACGGCGCCGACGTCCGCGGCCTCAACCGGCTGCACCAGTTCGACAAGGTCGAGCTCGTCCACGTGGTTGAGCCGGACGATAGCTACCGTGCCCTGGAGTCGTTGCGCGAGGATGCCGAGGCGCTGCTCGACGCCCTCGGGCTACCATACCGCCGGCTCCTGATGTGCACGGGAGATATGGGCTTCACACAGGCCAAGAAGTACGACCTGGAAGTCTGGAGCGCCGGCCAGGAGCGCTGGCTGGAGGTCTCCTCCATCTCGAACTTCGAGGACTTCCAGGCACGCCGGATGGCGATTCGTTACCGCCCTGAGGCCGAGGCTAAACCAGCCCTCGTACACACCCTGAACGGCAGCGGCCTCGCCCTTCCCCGCGTCCTCGCCGCCATCCTGGAACAGTACCAGGACGAGCACGGCAACGTGCTCATTCCGGAGGTGCTGCAGCCCTACACAGGATTCGAGACAATCGGATGAGGACGTGTTTAGGTTTTGATGTGTTTAGGTGTTGATGTGTTTACGTGTTCATGTGGCTGCGCGCTTGAGCGTTTGGCTGGTAGCACGTAGGGAATCAGAAAGGGTCGCCCATCCCACGTGGAGGGCGACCCCTTTTGCGGTTCCAGCTTTTTCGGAGGCTTTATCTATCGCACAACCGTCAGCGGACGCGTTGCCTGCCCGCTCTCTCCTTCCAGGCGCAGGAAGTACTTCCCGCTCGGCAGCGCAGGAAGTTTGGCGCGAAGCGTCCGTTCCTCGCCGCCCGGAAGCGTGCCCTGGTGCAACGTGGCGACGGCGCGTCCGAGCAAGTCGTACAGCACGACACGAACCGTCTGCGACTCCTGCACGCCCACCCGAACCGACAGCTGATTCCGCACGGGGTTCGGCGATGGGGCGCTCAGTGCGATGGCTTCCGTGAGATCCACGTGGGCCGTCACGGTACGGGACAGCTCGGCGCTGCCATCTACATCTACTTGCCGGAGACGAAACGTGTGCGTTCCTGCCGACAGGTCGTCGGTCGCGAACCGGTAGTCAACGGGATCGGCTGTCGTACCCGCTCCCTCCACGCTCCCGATGGCCACAAACGTCGGGCTATCTGGGCCGCTGTGCTCGACCTGAAAACGGTCGTTGCCGACCTCCGACAGCGTCCGCCAGGTCAGCAGCACCCTCTCACCATTGGCACGGGCACGGAGGTCGGCCAGCTCTACGGGGAGTCGGACCGGGGTGATCGTGAACTCGCTGGAGCTGCCGCCGTCGTCCGTTGCGATGGCAACGAGATGATCGTCCAGGGTGGGCGACGTCCACGACGGCGCCGTAAACGATGCCTGGACGGTCGCACCGGCATCGGCCGCGGCATAGGTCTGCGAGCCGACGTAGACGCGTCCCTCTCCAGAGGGATCGCTGTCCGCAAGGTAAAAGTCGATCGTCAGATCGTAATTGCAATTCGACGTGGTACACTCGACACGGTAGGGAAACTCGAACTCGCCCGTTGCCGTGTTGAAGATCGGACCGATATAGCCCTGAATTTCCGGCGCGTTGATCAGCTTGTTGGGACCGGTGTCCGCGTCACCGGGGTCGTTTGAATTGCGTCCGTCCGCGCCGAGGTCGACCCCGAGACCTCCGTTGTCGGCAATGACGTTTCCGCGCACGGTGACATACGCGACGGTCCCGCTGTCTGTCACCCGAACGGCATCGGTCGTGTTATATCGAATCCGATTTCCAAGCCCACCGTTGAGGGGCTCCGGATCCGATGAAATGGCCACTCCTTCCGCGTAGCCGATTACAACGTTGCGCACTTCAAGTCCGGGGGTCGCGTCGATCCGCACGCCGTCTCCGTCATTCCCCAGACCGCCATTCTCTGCGTTGGTCCCGATGTAGTTGCCCTGGATGACGATCTCGCCGCCCGAGACAATCTCGATTCCGTTGTCGCCGTTCAGGGCGATTTCGTTTCCAAATCCAACGGTACCGATCGTTGCGTCGACGGCGCCATCCATGAGAATCCCGTTGCCATCATTTCCTGCCCCGGCACTTCCGTTCAATCCGATCTGGTTGTTCTGAACGGTGGTGAAGCTGCCTTCCATCCGGATCCCGTCACCGCCCGTGTTCGCGATCACGTTGCCCGTCCCGGGGGAGGCAAGACCGATCTTCGTACCGGCCGCCGAGGAGCCGGCCTGACTGCTGACGATGATTCCGTCCTTTCGATTCCCCACGTCGTCCCCACCCGGCGTCACTCCGATTAGGTTGCGGGTCAGCGTGGTCTCCTCCGCGTCGTCATCGATCGACACGCCACCGGCATTTGCACCGATCACGTTGCCGTTGACGACGTTGCCCGATCCGTTCGCGACGCGAAGACCAATATTCTGCCCGAACGGATCTCCGGACTTGTTCGTGCCGATGTAGTTGAACTGGACGACGTTGTTATCCGCGGCCGTCGTATTCGAGCCGATTGCGATGCCATCACCGGTATTGCCTGCGATGACGTTCGCGAAGAGCCGATCGTTGCCGCCGATCTGGCTGTTGTCACTGTTGACGACGATGCCACGCTCGTTGGAGCGGGCGACGCTCTCGTCGGCACTTAGTCCGACCACGTTCGATGTCAGGACGTGCTGCCCACCTTCGATCCGCACCCCGTCCTCCGTATTACCGGACACAACGTTAGACTGGAGCGTCACCTCGACCTCGTTTCCACCGACGTATACGCCGTGGCGTCCGTTTGGTCGGGCGAAGTTGCCATCCGCATCCAAGCCGATCACGTTGTCCGAAACGAGCGCCGTCATGCCGATCAGGTACAGGCCCTCGTCTCCATTCGCGGACACCACGTTTCCGCCGCCGGACGAACCGATCGTAATGTCCGAGTACGCTTCGATCCCGGCGCCACCGTTGCCGGCGGCTGTGCCGTCCGGTTCAATCCCAATGAAACAGCCGTCGACGACCACGCCGTCACTGCTCCGGACGGCGATGCCGGTGCCGGGGTAGTTCACGATCGCGAGGCCACGTATTTCCGAGTCCTCCGCGTTGGTCAATGTGAGTGCGTCCTCCGAACTGCCGGAGACCGCGCTACCGTCGAGGATGATGGCAGGAGCGCTTCCATCGTACGCCGGCGACGACGTCCCGTCGATGATAACCGGTGCGGTAATTTCGAGCTCAATGTCCTCCGGGATCGTCGCGGTACCGGACGACGGAACAGCAAACTCAATCACGTCCCTGGTGCCTGTCGTTGCGTTCGCCTCCTGAATCGCGGCACGAAGGGTACACGTATTCATCGATGTTCGGCAATCTCCATCCCCAACGCTCGCGTCATCCATCGGGGCGAGAGAGTTAACGGAGAACGTAGACTGCGCGTGCGCCGGCGTTGCGCCGAAGGACAGGAGCAGTGCGCCGAGGACAGCGAGGATCGTGGTGGTTGTAGCGAATCGCGCCATACCGAAGGGACGTCTGTGGGAAAACCGTGGGGAAGCCTCGTATCATAAAGCGTGGAACTCAGAGCCATCCGGACGAGCCTTTCGCCCGTCAAGGATAGACGAATGAGTTCCAACGCGAATACAGCTAATGATATGTGTAGCGCGAGACAATCGCAGTATTCTCCCGTCAAGATCTCTGCAGATCGAATCAGAGCTGCTTGGCCGACTCCAGGAGTGCATCCTCCGTGTCGATGATAGATGCAAACCGGCTGCTGAGGAAGCGGTGCATCCGCGTGTGCTCGGCATCGACCATCCATATGAAGCGTGGGATGTCGGTTTCCTCCGCCTGCCGCAGAATGGCGCGGGCGAGCAGGCTGAGACCGACGCCCGGTCCGTGGATCGGATACCCAATTGCCGACCGCCACGACGTGCACGGCGCGGAGCAAATCGAGCTACGCGGAATGGCAGTCTACGCGCACCAGGACGTGCAATATAAAAGGCGCCCTGCGTTCGACCCGCAGGGCGCCCTCGTCTTCCAGAATAAATGCCACGGTCGTTTTTACCGTGCTTACTGCGAGTGCATCACGATGCTCGCGCCTGCACTCGATGTGCACGTCGTTCCTACCGAACGACCGTAAACGACTGTACAACCGGCTTCGCGCCACCCTCCAGCCGCACGAAGTACCGACCGCTAGCCAGCCCGCGGACCGAACGCTGGACCGTTTGCGTCTGTCCCGGTGTCGGCGTTCCGTTATACAGCGTTGCGACCTTACGACCCAACATATCGTAAACGGAAAGCTGGACCGGCTGGGCGTCACGGACGCCGAAGGTAACGGAGATTTGATCGCGGACCGGGTTCGGAGCCGGTGCTTTCAGCTTCAGATCTGCTTGCATCTGAATCTGAGCGGTCACCTCCTTGGAAAAACTCGAGGTACCATCCACGTCGACCTGCTTTAGACGGAAGGTATGAGTCCCAGCCTCGAGCGTCTCCGTTGCGAAGCGGTAGCTCGTTGTCTCGCTTGTGCTTCCTTGCCCGTCCACGTCACCAAGGCGCGCGAACGTCTCTGATTCAGGACCCTGATGCTGGATGATGAAGCGGTCATTGTTCTTCTCCGACAGCGTACGCCACGTCAACACGATGTTTTCGGAACTTGGCTGCGCCTGGAAGCCTGCCAGCTCAACCGGCAGTTGCCGTGACGTGATCGTAAACTCGGATGTGTTGCCATCCGCATCCGTTGCTGTCGCCACGATGAAGTCGTCGCGAGTGACCGTCACCCCGCTTGGCGGTGTGAAGCTAATATTCCGGAAGCTCGTCGCTGAGCTCGAGGGATACTGATCGGTGTAGAGGAAGGTCTTCCCTTCTCCACTACTCTGACCGTCCGCAAGGTAGAAATCGACCGTTAGACCGCTGCCACCATAATTACATTCGGTCGTATTGCAATTGACGAGATATCGGACCTCGACATCGCCAGTGCTCGTGTTGAACTGCGTTTGGGTCTGGTCAATCTCGGGCGCGTTCTGCAGGTTATTGACCCCGGTGTCGGTGTCTCCGAAGTCGTTTGACGTCTGGCCGTCATCCGCGAGGTCGATGCCCAATTGGCCATTCTCGTATACGAGGTTGCCGCGAACGACGTTGGAAACCAGAGTTCCCGATCCACTAATCACTACGCCATCGTTGTTAAAGGCGATGGCATTGCCGCGACCGCTTCCCGGAGACGGATCGTCCGGGATTGCATCACCGACATCGTAGCCAAGTTCATTATTGTTGGCCTGAACGCTGGCATCGATGCGAACACCTGCCACCGTGTTGCCAATATCGTTGCCGCTGTCGTTTGTCCCAATGTAGTTTCCTTGGACCTTCACATCATCTGCGTCGTCAATTTCGATGCCATCGCCGCCGTTGTTGCCAATGACGTTGCCGTCGTCGACACCGAGACCGATGTTCACGTTGTCTGCAGACTGGATGAAGACCCCGTCATCATCATTGCCAAGGTCGTCGCCGCTGAGGTTCGTGCCGATATAATTTCGAAAGATGTCGTTATACTTTCCCCCAATCTGCACACCATCGTCACCGTTAAAACCAATGACATTGCCATCGCCGGCAGATTCGCCACCGACTTCGTTTTCGTCGGAGGGACCGCCAGAGACGGTGGGATCGACATCGACAAACACGCCGTCATTGCTGTTCCCGAGGTCGGCGAAGCTCCGGTTGGTACCGATGTAGTTGCTTCGCACCAAGTTGCGAAGGCTGTTATCGTTGCGGATGAACACGCCTCGCGTATTACCACCAATCACGTTTTCAGTGATCAGGTTGTCCGAGCCCAGATCGATCCGAACACCGGCCTCATTAGACGACTGACCGTTTCCTAGAGTACCTGAGGCGTCACCGGTAACGCCGATGCGGTTGTACTGAATGGTGTTGTCAT
>JAAAOT010000033.1 GCA_009908725.1 Bacteroidota bacterium
GACAGTCCCGAAAGAAGCGGAGCCATGAGATAGACGTCCGGGGGGATGGTTGCCGTATCGCCGCTTCCACCGGGTGATACGCGTCCGGTCGCATTTCCATCAGCGTGGGCGCCGTCGGGGTGCCAGAAAAGGTGCGTGACCTCTTCGAAGTCGTGAGACCGGGCGAGGCGACAGGCATCGCGGCCGCGGTAGAAGAGGTTCCCGTCGTTGATCGTCACCAGGCTGGAGGTGAAGCGGGGCCCGGGATCCTCGCCGGTTGACGCTACAGCCGGTGTCCGGGAAGAGCCGTCGGCGAGTCGCTGGATGTCGCGGGCGTCGTACCGGCGCGTCCGGCCGGGTCCGGGCTTCGATCGAATGAGTCCACGGCTGACGTAGGCGTACAGCGTGTTCTTGGTGATGTCGAGACGATCTGCTGCTTCGTCGGCACTCAGGTACGCCGGTGCACTCATGAACGCGATGGATGGGTCCGACCTTGATCAACGTGAACAATCTTGACGGTCCTGCGACGGTCAAGATCGGAGGCGTTCACGGTCCCTGCCGTTTTTCGTTTCGTGAATTGCCGGGGGGCGTCGCCGACGAAGAAGCAGTCCGGGTTCGGGAAAGACGGACAGGTGGACCCGGGGGACTGGACTCGGCTCTCATTCGTCCATCATGTCGAACATGGACTGTGCGTCGTCACCGGCGTCTTCACCACGGGTGTCCGTGTCGTCGATCTGATCCTTCAGCCGCGACTCGATACGGTTGATGACGTCGCCGGAATCCTCATCCAGCGACTCGGCCCGGTCCACCAGATCGCGCAGGCGTTTGCTCGCAGATCGAAGGTTATCGGCAACGCTTTCCTCCGATTCATCGAGTGCATCCGGCGTCGAGCGATCGGTGTCACGGCGCCGCTGGTTGTCCACGAGCTGCTGGATGACCCGGGCTGCAGTCACGTCGTGCCGTTTCGCCTGCCTGCGGATCCATTCCGCATAGGGAGGAGGAAGCTGAACCGTAAGCGATTCCGTACCTGAGGATGAGGGAGTGGCCATAGACGAACCGATTGGTGCAGCACGGACGACGTATCCCGCCATTCGGACACGTGGATACCGCATCAGCTCTGGCGGGCGAGCAGGGTCTGGTACACCGAATCGTCCCAGCCAGAATTAGTTTAGACGGTAAGCATGACGATCTCGGACAATCGAGACCGTGGCGATCTCCGCTTTTCGGGTCGGGGTTCAGCAGTCATTTCGGAGACCCAGGGATCGATGGGTGCATCGTCCCGTCGCCGGCTTCCGCTCGACCGAGAAAGTCCAGGATGTGCTCTGCGATCTGTGCGGCCCGTTCTTCCGGAACGAAGTGACCGGCATCCGGCAGAAAGACCTCCGGCTGGTTGTTCGCGGTCGGGAGAAGAGTACGGAAGAATTCGTGCGCGCCGCCCAGGATCGGGTCGTCCGGCGCGAACAGAACGAACGACGGCTTTGTCCATCGCGACAGCCGTTCGCGCGTTCGCTGCATGGTTTGGGCGAAGGCGCTGTCGGGCGTCGTGGGTACCAGAAGCGGCCATACGGCTGCCCCGGCCTTAGAGTCCGACGTCGGAAACGGGGCATCGTACGCGGCCTTGATGTCCTTATTCCAGGCGGTGTCGTCCTGAATCGCGCGCTCCACGACCGTGCCGACGGGAAGGTCCGGCGTCCGTTCGACGAAGCGTCGCCAGGCAAGGAACCCTCTCGACATCTCGCTTTCATCCCCGACCGGGAGAAACGTGTTCAGGATGACGAGCTGCCCGATCCGTTCAGGGTAGTGCGCCGCGTAGGCTAGACCGATCATACCGCCCCAGTCATGGACGACGAGCGTCACGCCGGCGAGGTCGAGGGACTCCATCAGGGCGTGAAGCTGGGAGATGCCGAGGTCCAGGCTGTACGCCTCGCGGTCGGTCAGCTTGTCCGACTTGCCGAACCCGACGAAGTCCGGCGCAACGACACGGTGCGATTCGGCGAGCGGCGGAATCACGTTCCGATACATGTAGCTCCACGTTGGCTCACCGTGCAGGCAGACGACGGGCTGGCCGGTGCCGCCGGACGGCTCGGTGTCTACGTAGTGCGTCCGAAGATCCTCCCCGTTCGGGCCCTCGATGTGCAGATAGTGCGGGTCGAAGTCGTACCCGGGCAGGTGGTCGAACCGTTCGTCGGGCGTGCGATAGACGGACATAGTGATCTGCGTGATGGTAAGGGATGTGCGGGTTCGGACAGGGGAATTGGCCGCCGCGGACCGCTACGGTTGAGTCGAAGCCGGCGCCCCGGACTCTGCGCCAACATGATCATACGGCACGGTATCCTACGTACGTGTGGGCATCCTCGTCGTGCCCGCCGCCCCACTCACGCGCTCCGGCGGTACCGGCGACGTGGCGGGACGCTCTGCTGCGAGCCGTGGGTCCCCGGGCGGCGGCGGAGGCGATGGCGGCAGATGACAACCTCGTCGGGGACGGCGACCGGGGCGTTGAGGCGGAGCGAAGCCGCCGGGGCCTCATCGGCGTAGGAAAGGCACACCCGGTCGTCGCCCGGACGCACGGACGCACCACGAGCCGAAGGCGTCGCGAGCCGCTGTAGGTTCGTGCGCCCCCTCTCGCTGAAGAGCCGTTCGACCCAGCGGGATATCATGAACAGCACGTCGGGGAGCCGATGCGTAACGTCGGCCTCGCGCAGTACGTACACTTCGTCCACGTCGAGGCGACGAAATGCATCCGCGTCGATCGAAGACGGAGTGTTCGCACCGCCATCTGCATCGGACCGGAGGAGGAATCCGATCCGCCGGCGTCCTTCCCCGCCTGCATCGCGCTGCGTGCGCGACGGAGTCTCAACAATGAACAGCGAGGCGGACCCGCGACGCGTCAGGTGCAGGTCCGATACGGGCCCGAGATACTTGACCAGGTTCCAGAGAAAGGCATCGTCAAGGTCGTCGTCGTACGGCGGGGCGTAGAACGCGGACGCATCTCGAACCGTCAGGCTCGAAGACGCCGACGGGCAGGCCGTGCGGAGAAGTTGGAACGGAGACGCAGAACGAGAGGCGGCATGAGGTTTCATAGGTCAAGACCGGTCGATGGCCGGTGTGGAAAGCGGTCTGATCCAGTGCGGCTTATCCATTGCAATTGAAGGATAGGACAACCGGGGTGACACCCTTATGTCATACGTTTGCACATTATCCAAACATATTTCTTATCCTGGCTCGAGGTCGCGCAAACGATGCCGCAGAGGGGCGGGTGTTCACGGAGAATGTCCATTTGTAGACGCGGGAAAGGCCCGGTGAGCATCGGAGCCGTCGGCCCGGGCATGTACCCATTCTCCCGTCCCTTGCGTTTTGCACATACAGGTCGTGTCTTTTCCGTACCGACCGCGGCCGATGATCGCGAGCCGAACGCTTTGCTTCCCCCATCTCCCTTTGCCATGCCTGATCGTACCCTGTCCTCCCATCGCGTTTGGCTCGTTGCCTCTCTGGTGGTTCTTTTCGTAGTGCTGGCGCTCGGGGGAAGTGCATCGTCGGCCTTCGCACAGCCCGCAACCGATGCGGCGGCCTCGACTGATTCCACCGAGGCGGAGCATCCCCTCTGGCGCGTCACCTCCGGCGCGGACACGCTGCACATGCTGGGCTCCGTTCACCTGCTTCGCCCGGATGCCTACCCGCTCGCTCCCACCATCCAGCACGTGATCGAGCGGGCCGAGAAAGTCGCCTTCGAGGTCGATCTTGACTCGATGCAGGCCGCCGCCCCGATGATGCTCGGAGCCGGCAGGTACCAGAGCGATAGCACCCTGCAGCAGGCCGTATCGGACAGCACGTATGCGCTTCTACAGTCGGCCATCGACACGCTTGCCGTCCCCGAGGCGCAGGTGCGAAAGATGCGTCCCTGGCTGGCGAGCCTGATGGTCACGTCGGCGGTGATGCAGCGGAGCGGCTACCAGATGTCGCTCGGCATTGACCAGCACGTCTACAAGAAGGCCCGTGAGAGCGGCGCAGAGGTCGTCGGCCTCGAAACGCTCCGCGAGCAAATCGACATCCTCTCGGCGGCATCTTCGGGTGACCCGGACGCCTATCTCCGGTATTCCCTGGAGAACCTGTCTGCATCTCTCGATCAGGTCGCGCGCATTATGGAGGGCTGGAAGGCGGGCGACGTCGAACGCATCGCCCGCGTCATGAACGAGGGGATGGATGAATTTCCGGCCGTTCGCGAGCACGTGCTTGTTCGTCGCAACCGCAACTGGATCGCGCCGATCGAGAACCTGATGCAAGATGAAAAAACGGTCCTGGTTGTCGTGGGCGTGGGACACCTCGTCGGCGAGGAAAGCGTGACGCAGATGCTTCGCGACCGCGGATATACGGTCGAGCAGCTGTAGCCGGCCGCGTCGCCGCGTTCCGCCTGTTCGTGTTGACCGTTGTGATTCGTAATGGACCGCTTCTCCTACCTTCGACAGGGCGACATCGGTCGTACGACGCTCCTGCGTATGGCCTATACGCTCGCGACGTACTTCCTCGGCGGTGCGGTCATGGCCGGTCTCGCCTTTGTGATCACGCTGGATGTCCATGACGGAGGCTTCGGGGCGTCGTTCGCGGAGACGATTCAGGAGCACTCGGTCGGCGTGTTGCTGCAGGCGGTGGGCTGGGCCCACGTTATGCTGATGGCGACCCTCGGCGTATGCGTGCGTACCTTTCACCGGCGGACGCTTCGGAGCGTATTGGCCGGGCCGTACATCCGGTGGCGTCGCTGGGGGCTTGGGTGGCTCGTCGCTGTCGTCGCCGTGGCAGGGCTCTGGGGAATGGCCCGCGCGGCCGGGTCTGCCGGTTCGTTCCCTGTTGACGGCTCGGTCGTCGTGATCGTCCTGGTGTCGAGCCTGTATGCCGTCAGCGTGGAAGGCTTTCGCGGGTATCTCCTGCAGGCCATCTCGGCCCGGTGCGGCGCCTGGCGAATCGGGGGGCGACCCATCGCACCGTGGTTGGCGGCCGGCGCGGCACTGCTTCCGACGGCGTTGCCATACCTCGCCATCGCTCTGGACCCGACTGTTCCGTCGCCCGGCGCCTCCGTCCTTCTACTTTTTGCCGTCGGCGGCGGGCTGCTTCCGGCGCTCCTTATCGCGATGGATGACGGCGTGGAGCGGGCGGCAGCTCTCCACGCGGCTGTGGCAGGCGCGATCGCCCTCGCCATGGTCACCGGGCTGACGTCGCAGTGGGCCTGGACCGTGATCGCTCTCGTCCTTCTGCTCAGCGTCACGGTCGTTCTGGCCGTGCGTAGCGGCATTGCCTCCCCTCGCGACCTGGGGCGCCAGTGGCGCAGGGTCTTTGCGAGGGACGCGGTGCCCGACCTCGCCAGCCGGCGGGACGAGACGGACGAATGCCGCAATTGCGGGACGCCGCTCAAAGGGCGGTACTGTCATCTCTGCGGGCAGCGGCACCAGGAGCAGGAACCGTCCATCCGTCTTCTCGTGCAGCGGTTCTTCGATCACGTGTTCGAGGTGGACTCGCGGATCATGCGGACGCTCCGCCTGCTGTGCTTCGCTCCCGGTGCGCTCTCCGCGCATTATTTTGCCGGACGTCGGGCCGACTTCATCCCGCCCATTCGGCTCTACCTGGTGTCGAGCTTCGCCTTCTTTCTACTCTTCGCGGCCTTCGTTCCGGACTGGATGAGCCAGATCGAGTCTGAGGAGATCGACGTGCAGGTGCACCGGTCGACGGTCGATAGCCTCTACGCTCGACAGATTCCGGTCGACAGCCTGCTCCCCAGAGCCATCTACGTGGCGCGCGCCGCGGACGACTCGCTACCATCGCCGACGGACGATTCGGACGTCGATCGGGACGAGGCGCTGCAGGATTCGTTGGCGATGGCCCTCCCCGAAGTCCTGCGTGACTCCGTCGTGATTGAAGAGGTGCGCGGAGACTCGCTCGTGGTTCTGGAGGTGCAGGGACTCCGGGAGTCGGTCGTGGATGCCGAGCAGTCACGACGCGGCGTCGGGGCTGGTGAGGTGCGACTTGAAGTCGCGCTTCGACCCGCGACGGTCGATAGCCTTGCGAATGGAACGCTGCGTCCGGTCGGGCTGGTGTCCCGATCAACGGAGCTCCGCGGCGCCTCGAGCGCCGAGCCCGGGTCCTCACCGGAGGCCGAGCGATGGGCCGAGCGACTTCGTCCCGTGGAAGACTCCCTCGGCGTAGATATCGTCGTACAGGCGGTGCGAGGCGATACTTCGGTGGTACTGAACGTACCGAAATCCGCCATTCTCCCCTCCGATGAACAGGTGCCCGGCCTGGATGCCGGCAGCACGCCGACGGCCCGCGGTTCGGCTGCACAGGAGGGGGCGAGCGAGTCCGGCGCAGAGCAGGAGGGGATGGATGACGCCGAAGCCCTCAAGACGCTGCTTCAGAATGCGGCCAAGGTGATGTTTTTGCTGGTCCCGATCTTCGCGCTTATCCTCAGTTTTGTCTACCTCCACGAGCCGTACGCTCACCACGTCGTCTT
>JAAAOT010000378.1 GCA_009908725.1 Bacteroidota bacterium
CCCATACTGTTCGGTGGCGAGCATCGACGCCGCGATGGCGCCGAACGTGGTCGACAGGTTTCGGTCGTAGGCGGTCGGCGTGCCGCCGCGCTGTACATGACCGAGAATCGTGGTTCGGACAGCGCTCGACACGTGCTCTTTCAGTTCCTGCGCCAGCATGTTCCCGATGCCGCCGAGGCGCAGCGGGTCGGGGCTGTCCTCGATCCGTTCTCGCACGGCCATTCCGCCGTCGATAGGCGTTGCGCCCTCCGCGATGGCTATGATCGTGAATCGCTGCCCGCTGCTTTCCCGGGTGCGGCACACCTCGGCGATGGCTTCGATGTCGTAGTCGATCTCGGGGATCAGGATCACATCTGCCCCGCTCGCGGCTCCGGCGTGCAGCGCGATCCATCCCGCGTAGCGCCCCATCGTTTCGACGACCATAATGCGGTGGTGGCTCTGCGCCGTCGTGTGGATCCGATCGATCGCTTCGGTCGCGATGGATACCGCGGTATCAAATCCGAACGTTTCGTCCGTTCCGACGAGGTCGTTGTCAATCGTTTTGGGGACGCCGACGATGTTCATGCCCATCTCCGAGAGCCGGTGGGCGATCGACATGGTTCCGTCACCGCCGATCGTGACGAGCCCGTCGAGGCCGAGGCCTTCATACGTCTTCATCGCCTCCGCGGAGACGTCTGCATTGCCGCGTCGATAATAGGCGAACGGATTCGCTTTGTTCGAGGCACCGAGAATGGTGCCGCCGCGAGTGAGAATCCCGCTCACGTCCACGTGCTCGAGTGGTTCGACGTGTCGCTCGATGAGCCCCTGGAAGCCGTCCCGGATGCCGACGATTTCTGCGTCGTGCTGTAGCATGAGGCTCTTGGCGACGGCCCGGATCACAGCATTGAGGCCGGGGCAATCGCCGCCGCCGGTGAGAATCCCTACGCGAAACGGTTCACTGTTCATGGAGACGTGCGCGGAACGGTTGAAAAGACAAGGGGAGGGGATGCGCCCAAAAATAACAACCGAACGGACTCCGTCAATGATCGCTAGGTGAAGGAGTCCCGCGTTCAGGTGTTGGGGTCGAGAACCTCACTTGACTGGCCGGTCCTCGAAACCCGTCATCCCGGGGCGCGGAGCAGAGGTGCGGTAGGGACGTACTCCCGCACCTACGTAAGGGATGCAGCGAAAGGGGACGTTGCTGCGCTCACGGATGTGTACTCGCGGACAGCGGATACGCTCGCGGATAACGATCGAGGATAGCCGATAACTATCGTGCCTGGCGTTACGCGGCGCGTGCAGAAACGTGGGAGAGCGTACGGCCCAGGATGTGACGGAACCAGTAGGTGTACCGGTCGGGATGGGTTGCGACCTCGGAGAGAAGCTCCTCCGGCTCCACCCATGCCCAGTCGGACACCTCGTCCGCATTCGGCACAACCTTCGGCCGTGCGTGTCCGATAAACACGTGATCCAGTTCGTGTTCGATCAGCCCGCCGCCGACCTCCGCGCGGTAAATGAAGTGAAACGCTCGATGCAAGGGACACTCGAATCCCATTTCCTCGATGAGACGCCGCCGGACCGCTTCATCCAGGTCTTCATCGGGCCGTGGGTGACTACAGCATGTGTTCGACCACAGGCCGGCGGAGTGGTACTTGTGGTCCGCCCGCTTTTGCAGTAGGAGACGGCCGTCCGGGTCGAAAACGAAAATGGAAAAGGCCCGGTGCAGCCAGCCCTCAACGTGCGCTTCCAGCTTTTCAGCCGTGCCCTGCGGCACGTCATCGGTGTTGACAAGAACTACATGATCGGTCATGCCGAGGACGGGAGAGTAGGGAACAGGGGCAGAGGGCGTCGTGTGCCAGGGCCGATCGAATACCGGCCGCCACAAGAATACCCTCTTCCGTTGGAAATTACTGTTGCGATTTTACTCCTTTACGCCATTCTCCCAATGTAAGACCGGAGGTTTTGCCACGGCTGGAGGATTCGACGTAACGAATCTCTACGCGCGTTGACAAGCTGACGCGCGCTTCGTCTTTTTCCTTGTCCTCCGAGCCGGGTGAGGCTCACCAACGGCCGGGGCCAACGACTTTTCCATCCGCAATTTCGCACCACGTATGCCGAAGCTGACGATCGAAGGAGAAGGAACGTTCGATGTTGAAGACGGAACGCGGCTGGTTCGCGCCATCGCACAGAGCGGCGTGGAAGTCGGTCACCGATGCGGCGGCCATGCCAGCTGTACCACATGTCGCGTGGAGTTCGAATCGGGAGAGCCCGACGTGATGACGCAGGCGGAGCACGACAAGCTGGACGCCATCAACCAGCTGGGTAACATGCGGCTGTCTTGTCAGATCGTGGTCGACCGCGACATGACGGTCAGACCACTGATGTGGGCCAGCAAGGAGGGCTGGGATGACAACGGTCCGGAGCCGGCCATCGAGGTGGAACCGAAACCCGAGTGGCACGCCCCGAAGGATCTGAAGGAGGACAGCTGAAAATACCGGTACAGCCCGATCATGACCTGGTCATGATCCGGTGCTGACGGCTGTGTCCCCCAGGACGGCCCCGGTTTGTTGCTGCCATGCCTGCGCTGCGCCTGCCTTTATTCCGGCGCCCGCTACAGGCGGTCAGTGAACCCGTCGTTCGCCTTTCGCACCTCTCTCGTAGAGTCCTTGCACATGCTGCTTCCCGCAGGCATCGCATTTCTGTTTGGCGGCGGTCTCTTGCTCTACGTCGTTTCCCGGCGACACCGTCTCGCAGCCGACATGGAAGGGCCCGCCCTCCGGCTCTTCACAACCCTTTCCCCCGTGATCGCCGGTCTCATCGTTCTCGGCGGAAGCCTCATGCTTCACCGGGACATCCTGCTGGCTCTTCGCACGTTCGGTGCTGTGATGACGGCCGTCGGCGTCGGCATCCTCGGCCTCACGTGGTCCGCAGGCGACGAAGACGCCCGGGACGAGCCGGCAATCTTCGGTGGCAGCATGACCGCACCCGATCTGGGCGCGCTGCTGTTTATCATCGGTGTCGGATTGCTTCTCTTTGCACTGATTCTATGACGGCCCCGTCTCGGGTTGGTCGATCACGAATCGCGAGCCGGGAGGACCCATTCGCGGATCGTCCGGCCCCGCCGTGAGATCCGCGTGCCGTCGGCCTTCGCCACGATCGTCGGAGCCGACAGCCGCGGGGGTTGAAGGAACGGAGGCTTTCACCGAGCGGGGCGAACCCGAACCCGCGGTGTGCATTCATCTACGTCCTGCCGTCGGTCGTCTGGCAGCTTCCCCTTTCCCGTTCCCGCTCTCCACCTCTTCGGCACCCGCGTATGTCGCTTATTCCAAAGAGTCGTGCGGCACAGGTCGTCCTCGGCATTGTCGGTCTCGTGCTCACGCTTTTGCTCTTCGCCCCGGGCCTTTTCGTCGAGTATCTCTGGATGAGTGAACTGGGCTATGAGGGCGTCTACTGGACCATCCTCGTCACCCAGATTTCGCTGTTCTCGGTCGTCATTCTCGTAGCGGCCGTCTACTTCGTCCTGAACTTCCGGGTCCTGGTCAATCGATTACCTCCGTCCTGGGCAGCCAACTTCGGCCAGGAAGGGCAGTCGAGCGCCCCGATCACTCGCGACCGGGTTCGCCGCCTGGCGTACACGATCGGCGGCGTGCTGAGCCTGCTCTTCGCCGCTGGCTTCGCCGGGCAGTGGGATGGTCTGTTGCGCTACCTGTATGCCGTGCCGTACGGGCAAACTGATCCGGTCTACGGCCATGACCTCAGCTTCTACATGATGGAGCTGCCGTTCATCCAGGCACTGCAGAGCGGCCTCGTCGGACTCGCCTTCCTCGGGCTGCTGACGCTCGTCACCGGCTACATCCTCGCCGGGCAGATCGGCGTCGAAAACGGGCAGTTCAAGCTCCCAATGCCCGTCGTCCAGCACCTCGGTGCCAACGTCATCGTACTGCTGACAGGATGGGCATGGGGCTTCTTCCTCGATCGCTACGAGGTCCTCATGGAGGGCGGCGGTGCGGTCTTCGGCGCCGGCTACACCGACATCCACGTCACCATTCCCGCCCTCTGGGTGATGGTGTTCGCAACGATGTTTCTCGCCGTCCTCGTGGGTGTGAACCTCTTCCAGCGGCGCCTCCGCGTGCTCGGGCTGGGCGTGGCAGCGTATGTCGTAACGCTGGTTATCGCGATGATCGTGGCGCCCACGCTCGTCAACCAGTTTACGGTGACCCCGAACGAGCTGTCCGTCGAGGAACCATACCTGGAGGACAACATCCGCTTTACCCGCGAGGCCTTCGGCCTGTCCGACGTGCAGGAAACGTCCTACCCCGCGCGAACGAACCTCACGCCGGAGGACATCACCGCCAACCGGGAGACGATCAAGAACATTCGGCTCTGGGACCCGCGCCTGCTGATCGACACCTACAGCCAGCTCCAGCAAATCCGGCTGTACTACGAGTTCAACAACGTGGATGTGGACCGCTATCAGCTCGACGACGGCTACCGGCAGGTGATGCTGTCGGCGCGCGAACTCACGCAGTCGCTGCCGCAGGGCTCCAACAACTGGGTCAACCGGCACCTGCAGTTTACGCACGGCTACGGATCGGTGGCGAACCTGGTCGCTCGTGAAGGCTCGGAAGGCTCGCCGGAGTTTCTAGTAAAAGACCTTCCACCCGTCGTCACGGACTCGGCGTTCGCCGTCGACCAGCCGTCCATCTATTACTCGGAAACGGCGTCCACCTACCGCCTCGTCAACACGAACGAGGAGGAGTTTCACTATCCGAAAGGCGACGACAACGTCTACATCAACTACGAAGGCGAGGGCGGCGTGATGCTCAACGCCTTCTGGAAAGAGCTACTGTTTGCCTATTACCTTGGCGACTTCAACATCCTGCTGTCCGATGAGCTGAACGATGGAAGTCGCATCCAGATCTGGAACCGGGTCCAGGAGCGCATCCGCAAGGTGACGCCGTTCCTGCAGCTCGACCGCGACCCGTACCTCGTGCTGAACAATCGGCGACAGTACTGGATGCAGGACGCCTACACCACCACGCGCTCGTTTCCGTACAGCGAGCCCATCCGCGGATTCGGGCAGTATAACGGCATCAAGTACATCCGCAACTCGGTGAAGATCGTCGTTGACGCGTACGAGGGCAGCGTCGGCTTCTACGTGTCGGAACCGGATGATCCGCTCATTCAGACGTACCAGAAGATTTTCCCGGAGATCTTTCAGCCGATGGACCAGATGCCGGGGTCGCTCCAGTCCCACATTCGCTACCCGCAGGATCTGTTCGAGGTGCAGGTCGAACGGTACCGGCGCTATCACATGCGCTCGCCGCGCGTCTTCTACAACAATGAGGACCTCTGGACGCGCCCTCGAGAGCAGTACGACGAGCAGCAGCGCCTGATGGAGCCGTACTACATCATGTCGAAGCTGCCGGATGACGACAAGCTGCAGTTCATGCTGATGACCCCGATGACGCCGGATAATCGCGATAACATGATCGCGTGGATCGCGGCAAAGTCCGACGCGCCGAATTACGGCGATGTCGTGGTCTACAAGCTGCCGAAGGAGAAACTCATCTACGGCCCGAACCAGATCGAGTCGCGCATCGACCAGAACCCGGAGATCTCTCAGCAGCTCTCGCTCTGGGACCAGCAGGGCTCGCGTGTCGTACGCGGCAACCTGATCGTCGTGCCGATCGAGGAGTCGTTCCTCTACGTAGAGCCGATCTACCTCATCGCGGAGAACCTGAAGATTCCGCAGCTTCAGCGCGTGATCGTCGCCTACGGGGAGAACGTCGCGATGGAGGTATCCCTCCGGGAAGCGCTGAATGTTGTGCTTGGGCGCGAAATCCTGCGCGTACAGGATGACATCGCCGAGGCGGCGGACCTGCCGTCGCCCGCTCAGAGACGTGAGCCGGCTCCCGGCGAGCCCGACGCGGTTGAGGAACTGCGAGAGGCGCGGTCGCTGCTACAGGAAGCACGCGATGCACTGCAGGAGGGCGACTTCGCCCGCTTCGGTGACCGACTCGACGCCCTCGAGTCTGTTCTGGACCGCGGCGTGTCGGATGCGGAATCGCTCGTTCCGAGCGATACGACCGCCGCAGCGGTGCCGCAGGCCGGCACGTCCGAGTAGCGCGTCGACCGCCGTGTAGGCGCTTCGTCACATATCGAATAATCCCGTCCGATCGGACCCTTCCGGGTGCGGTCGGACGTTTTTGTAGCCACTTTGCTTTGTGGCCACCCTGCCGACCAGGACCGCCGTTCCTCCCGGCCCCACCGCCCACGACCGCGCACGCATCGACGCAGTAGCCCCTGATATGACGCAGACGAGACGACACCGGCCGTTCGGCGTCACGCTGATCACCGCCTACGACCTCATCATGGTCGCCATTCTTCCAACGACGCTGGTGATGCTTCAAGTCTTCGGCGTGATCGGAACCACCCGCCCGGAAACCCTGCACGTGTTCGCGTCGGTGCTCCTCGGGGCTGGAATCGTTGTC
>JAAAOT010000163.1 GCA_009908725.1 Bacteroidota bacterium
CAGTCAGAGCAGCGATGAATGTACTTGCACGATATTCGAGCATGACAGTAAATGCACTAGTTGTGCACGGTTGTGTTAGTCATATCTCATGGATGGTTTACTTAATCTAAAAAGCACAATATATAAACGTTCGTTAATAGTCAACACATCCAGGGTGGGCTGGTTTTTTTGGGAGGGGGACGTATTGCCCCCCCTCCCGATATTGAACGATTCATACGTGGCTTATCAACCGACCTGACGGAGCGGTCGAACCAACTGAGTTACTCGATCAGGTTGGCGCCGAGAGTAAATCGGATGCTACTGCCCCCGCCTCGAATACAATTGCCGTCCCGCATACCGAGATTCCGACAGTCGGTATTGTTATTGGAAGCGAAAGCATCCCGGTTGATCTTGATATTGAATAACGGAGCGTTGTTGCTAATCCGGAACGTCCCCTGCGCCCTTGCATCCACATCGACGCCAGCTATGGTGCCGTCGTAGCCGACGTTGTAAGTGATTGACGTGTCGTCGATCCGGTCCCAATCGTAGACGAGAAATCCGTTCTCCTCGTCAATCTTCTCCCACTTGCTGTCCCAGACGGTACCGACTCGTTCCCATCGTTTCTTGTCACAATCTTTTCCGGAGAACTGGTCGACCTGGAAGAAACCGTCATAGGTGTCATTTCTGGGATCGATCGGGTAGGTGGTGATGTCCGGCTCATAAATGAACACCTGGTAGTCGGGGCCCCCACTGAAGATGCTGTCCGTATCCTTGCGGCACTGCATCCAGTCGAGGTACACCTCGAAGTCGTCGTCTGCGGTGATTTCATCGCCGGCAGGAGGCTCGCTGCCACCCGGTGGGCCACCACCGTATCCGCCGCAGTAGTTCGGTTCTGCCGTTGCGCTTTTTGCCGTTTCAAGCGCCGACTCGATGTAAATCCGGTCGCACGGAGCAACGACCAGAACCGGTTCTGTTTTTGCTAGCGCGCGGTTCACAGGAACCGTTTCGTACCCGGTCGTCTTACCGGCGACCGGTCGAAACCCGTCGACTGTCAGCTCGGGACTGGCCTTTTCCGCCTCGGGCGTCAGTGGGTGTGCAACGACCGTCGGCGATTCCAGGGACGCATCGAAGCGATCGTGGTAGGGGATCCGGATGATCGTTCCGGTTCGGATCAGGAACGTGCGAAGGTCCTCTCCCGAAAGAGCCTTGTCGGTCGTCGGCTCCACCTGCTCGAGAGCTCGGTCGAAGGCTGTCGCGAAGGGATCTCGGACGTCCACGTATGCTTTCGAGACATCGGGGTCGTTTACGAGCATATGCGCGAACGACACGTTTTCATCGAACCCTTCGGCATCCCGCAGGGCAACAGCCTCGTACAGCGACGTTACAGCAGCCGGATCCCGAAGCACGTCGATCATGACCTCGGTAGCCTGATTCAGCCGTGCACGCATGAGTTCGACTGCATCATCGGAGGCGCGCATCCGGACGGTCTCTTCCGGCGCCGGTTCAGCCGGGTCTGTAGTGTCACATCCGCTCACGAGCAAACCGATCACGAGGAGAAGAAGTAGCGTCTTAGTAGGTCTCATGTCTGATGCGTTGTTCGTAAATATACACATGAATTAGACTCACTATAGTTTATACGATGATTTATATATAGTATATAATTGAAACAGATATGTGAAATTAAACGCATGAACTTATCCATTCCGGTCCGCCCACCGGTCGAATTCCCTCTCTTCGACTCTTCACCCCCCGCATGACTGACGACCTCTCCCTGTTTGCCCTGAGCGAAACCCGCGATTTTGGCCGTCTGGTGGCCCAAGCGCTCGGAACCCGTCTATCCGATCACGCCGAGGATGAATTCGACGACGGCGAACACGCCACGCGTCCCCTCATCAACGTCCGCGACAAGGACGTCTACGTAATTCAGTCGATGTATGACGCGCCGGCGATGAGCGTGAACGACAAGCTCTGTCGCCTCGTCTTTTTCTGCGGGGCGCTGCGCGACGCGGCGGCCGCACGGGTCACGGCGGTCCTGCCCTACCTGAGTTATCAGCGGAAGGACCGAAAGACGAAACCGCGCGATCCGGTCACGACTCGTTACCTGGCGGGGATGATCGAGTCGGTCGACGTCGATCGCGTTCTGGCGATGGATGTCCACAACCTTGCGGCGTTTCAGAACGCGTTTCGCGTACGCACCGACCACCTGGAGGCGCGTCCGCTACTGATCAATCACGTTCTCCAGGCGGCGCAAGGACAGGATCTGGTTGTCATCTCGCCGGACGAAGGAGGGGTTAAGCGGGCGCATCGGTTTGCTAAGACGCTCCGCGCCCACACGACACGAAGTGTGGCCGTGGCCTTCGTAGAAAAAGTTCGGGAAGCCAACCGCGTGTCCGGGGGGAGTCTCATCGGTGAGGTGGAGGGACGGACCGCCATCATCGTGGACGACCTGATCAGCACCGGTACGACGATTCGTCGCGCGACGGAAGCCTGCGCCCGCGGAGGCGCCGATGCCATTTACGCGGCGGCCACACACGGCGTATTCGTCGGCAACGCGCCCTCGATTCTTGGCACGGATCTGCTGAACGGGCTATTCGTCACCAACACCATCCCGCCCTTTCGCCTCAACGGAACGTCCGTCCGGAACCGGCTAACGGTATGCGACGCATCTAACCGCATCGCCCGGGCGATCGCTGCCATTCACTCGGGCGGATCGGTTGCGGCGTTGAATGCGATAGAAAGCCCGGATTGAGCCCGCGCCGGGTATGTCTCGGCCGAAAGTCGACGGCATGAACGACGAGAAAGGACTGCCTACCCGCTCACCCGGCGTCCGACTCGGGTCGCTCCGTGGAGGGGGAGATCGGGGCCTCGATCATGACGGTTGTGCCCTCCCCGGGCGACGACTCAATGCGACATGTGCCCCCGACCAGGTCGAGTCGCCTGCGGATGCTTGTGAGGCCGTGACCGTTCTGAGCATTCGGATCGAAGCCTTCCCCTTCATCCTCGACGACGATCCGGACGCGAGATGCCCCGTCCGTCCGTTCCGCCGCACGCCCGTCTGTCGGCGCCGTATGACCGGGGAACCCTGCGGGTGACGGGTCGCCGGCCTTATCAATCATCGCCCGGACCCGTGCGCTGTCCACGCCGGCGTGCTTGACCACGTTGAAAAGCAGTTCCCGGACAAGCTGGAACAGGAGGGTTCGCAGATCGCGATGGGACACGACGAAGTCGTCACCGATGTCGAGCTGGACGTCCAGCCCGTGTCGTTCGGAGACGTGATCGGCCAGCCACGTGAGCGCCTCCGCGAGGCCGTCGGTGTCTAGCACCGGTGGATTCAACTCGACGGTGAGGGATCGGGTCGTCTCAAGTGCCTCGTCCAGGAGTTCGACGATGCGCGGCAGACCCTCCCCTCGGGTGTCTGGGTCGGAGACGGCCAGTTCCGCCCACATTTTGGCGCTGTGGATAATTTGCTGCAGGTGGTCGTGGAGGATATGCGAGATGCGATTCCTTTCCCGCTGCTCGGCCGCCGTCACGGCCATCGCCAGTTCCTGAACCTGTCGGGTTCGTTCCTCGACCCGCTCCTCGAGCGTTGCGTTCGCTTCTCGAAGTGCGTCTTCGCTTGCTGCAAGCGCGGCGTTTTTCTCCTCCAGTCCCTGTAGGAGGTCACGTACCTGATACTGCCGACGCCGCGCGCGAAGGGCCGATTGCACGACGGACGTTAGCGTGACCGGATGTACCGGATACTCCAGGATTGTCAGATTGCCACCTGTGTCCGACATGAAGAGATCCAGTGCCCCGAGACCGGGGAGGGACTGCGGCTGGCGCCGCGTAAGGACGATGATCGGCAGGTTCGACCACGGCGGACGCCGGTTCAGCGTTCGGACAAGGAGTTGGACGGCCTCCTCGGTCACGGCTTCGTCGGTCACGACCACGACGCCGGCACCGTGTCGCAGTTCGCCGTAAAGAGTTTCGACGGAATCGACGTGTTCGGCTGCAAAACCCGCGCGCGAAAGAATCGCTTCGATGGTCGGTTCCCTGGAGATCCCCGGGAGCAACAGCAAGACGCGCTCACTCGACGTAGCGGTTCCGGATGTCGATTCGGTAGACCGAGAGGATGAAGACATGGTGCGATGCCGTCGAACGGAACGGGAACCCCCACAGGGTAGGCGACGGACGACCTTTTGGCATCATCCATGGGCGCATGCTTCGATGCGTCCAGCCGCACGCGGACACCCCGGAAGAAACCTCCGGTGTCTCAGACGAATGGTTCAGGAGCGGGCGCAAATGTCTATTTGACACGCCGTGGCATCGCATATCACATGTTCAACAGATATTCCGCTGACTACGCCCCTCGGCGGGTGATCATCCGGGCTGTGGTGGATGAATCCATATATAGCTGCCGGGCGGTTCGAACGGGCGTTCGACCGGGTATTTTGTCCTTGGAGGAAAGTATTACGTAGATTCTCGCCATCGACCTTACAAGATGAAACGGGAATACTGTCCTATTCGGACAGCCCGTAGTGAGCGATGGGGCCGAAAGCGGTGCATCCGGTGGCACAGAGTTTGGGATATTTGGTCGTGCAGGAGGATCGCCCTGTGCGCTTTTTGCCCAAAACGACGAACATATGTCGCGCAGCATCTACATCATTGAACCGCATCCGGCTGTTCGGGAGAGCTTCTCCTTCCTCGTCGGTCCGCTCGCCAATCTGACCATTGCCGGGAGTGCGTCGTCCTACGAACGGGCGGCGCCGGAGCTCTCCGCTGTGTGTCCCGACATCGTGCTCATGGGGCTCGCGGGTGCGAACGATGCTCCGATCCGCGCGCTTCGATCCGCCTGTCCGGCCTCCCAGATTCTCGTTGCAAGTGCGTTCCAGACCGGGCTGACACCTTCCGTTGCTCAGAAGGCCGGTGCGGACGTGTGCGTGTCTCGGGCTCACGGTGCACCATCGCTCCTGCCCAGCCTCCGAAAACTCGTCGACCGGCTCGAAGCGCGCCCCTCCGTTCCTCATATGGATGCGGAAGGTTCGACGGAGGCGCGTCCGTTGCGCCCGAGGGGCCCTCTGGACGCCCGGACGATTGCACAGGCATTGCCCCGCCTGGACTGACGCGATCTCGACTGGCACGATTAGATATACGAAACGGCGGTTCCCGAAAAGGGAGCCGCCGTCATCTCGTATGGCCCGTCCCGGGGGTAACTCAATCAGATCCGCTCGAGACGGACGAATACCCGTCCTTCCGCGTCGTGCAGCCGGCTGAGAGCCGTGGCCCGATACCAGCGCCAGCGCCCGGTGCCCGTCCGCAGCCGGAGGAGCCAGCGCGCGCTCTGCTTTCGCTTGCAGACCATAAGGGCGAGGTCCTGCATGACGCGCCGCAGATTGCGGCCGTGGATGTGCGTAAAGAAGTAGGGATCCAACGACTGAGCGGGACTATACTCGAGAAGCGACCGGGCCGCCCGTGTGATGGACTCGATCGATCCTTCTGCGTCGAGCGTGAACAGGGGAAGGTGCTGCGCCAACGTTTCGTCGGTCTGGAAGCGCTTCCAAAACGCATCAGAAAAAACAGGACTCGCGTCGGCAGGCGCGATCGATTGCACAGCGGATGGGGCCATCATCAGAGATCGACAAATACGGGAGCGGCGGAGCGACCGGTGCGAACCAGGTCTCGTAATGAAGCACGTATACGATACGCAGTGCCGGAGCCAGCGTCAAGCCGTTTGGCGACGGGATCGATGCGAGTTTCCGAAGGTCGAGTATGGTAGTTTCTCGGATCGCCGCGTCGACATCTGGCGCGCCCGGGCGAAAGCGCAAGACCACACCGGTTCGCACACCCGCCTCGCGTTTCCGACTCGCCCGCTGCCGGGGCAAACCGGAGGCACGGACCGTGGGTAGCGTCTACCATCTCCGGAGGAGCCGAAGGCCCGATGCACCGTTTCGCTAGGAGCGCACCCCAAGAGTACTTCCTCGCGGGAAGGCGTCAGGATATTGGGTTATAGCTTACCATCCGGGGAGAAGGCGAATGCCACACTCCCCATTCCGCTCGGGGCGCGCCCCAGGAGCATTTCTTCGCTTCGCTCAGGGCACACCCCAGGAGTACTTCCTCGCGGGACGGCGTCACGATCTTGACTTGACGCTTACCATCCGGGGAGCAGTCGGACTCCCCACTCCCCGTTGCGCTCGGGGCGCTGGAAGGGGCGGGCGTAATAGGTTTCCAGAATCATCCGGCCGAGGACGTTGAACCGGAGTCCGACGCCCGCGCTTGTGACCGGGATGTCGGAGGCTTCGGAATTACGGTCGAATCGAAGGTCCGGCGGGTTGTCCGGCGTCCACGCAATCCCGGCATCGCCAAACACGACGAACTCGGTCGGCACGTAGCGGAACGGGATGACGCTCAGCTCTTCCGGACCCAGCAGAGGTAGGCGAATCTCCGCTCTCAGCGTAACCG
>JAAAOT010000283.1 GCA_009908725.1 Bacteroidota bacterium
GACGCCGAAGCCGTGGCCGACGAAGAAGCGCCTACGGATGCGGACGCGGAAGCCGATACTGAAGCGGTCGCGGCGGATGCCGATGGCGTAGATGCCGATGGCGTAGATGCCGATAGCGTAGACACCGAAGCTTCAGCGGACGTTGCAGCGGAAGAGGAGGCTGCGGACGTCGCAGAGGCCGACACCGTTGACACCGCACAGGCCGACACGGAAGACGCCGACGCGGTAGGCGCCGATGCAACGGCTGAAGCGGAACCTGAAGCCGAAGCGGATGCCGAAGCAGCAGAAGCATCTGCGGATGCTACAGGCGAAGCGGATGAGGAGGCGGAGTCGTCCGCCGAAGCCGACGAGGCTGACGAGATTGATCCGAATGCCGCACCGACGGTCGATACAAAGGCCGAGGCCCGGGTAGAGATTGCCGATGCCGATCTGGAGGATATCGAATCGGTCGAAGCCAGAGAGGGCGCAGAGAACAAGTCTGAGACCCTCAAGGCGGACCGATACCGACTCTCCGGGACTCAGGTTGTCGGTAAGGTTGACCTGACGCAGATTCAGAGCCGGAAGCGCAAGCGGAAGCGGAAGAAGAAGTCGAAAGACGACAGCGACTCGAAGAAGCAGAGCCGCAAGGACCGCAACAAGAAGCGCCAGAAGAAAAAGAAGAAGCAGAAGCGCAAGAAGCGCAGCCGCAACCGTGGCGTCGACGAAGAAGACGTCGAGCAGACGATTCAGGAGACGCTCCAGGAGCTGGAGCAGGGCGCAAGTCGGGCCCGCCAGCGCCGTCGCCGTCGCCGTCGTCAGCGTCACGAGGAAGAGCGAGAGGAGCGCCGTCGCCGGAAGAAGGAGGAGGAGCAGATCCTCCGCCTGACCGAGTTCGTAACGACCGGCGAGCTTGCCAACCTGATGGGCGAACCCGTCGGAGACGTCATCTCCACGCTGTTCGATGCCGGCATGATGGTGTCGATCAACCAGCGTCTGGACCGTGAGACGATTGAGTTCGTCGCCGCGGAGTACGAGATGGATGTCGAGTTCATCGACGAGTTCGGCGACCAGGCGATTGCGATTGAAGAAGACGATCCGGACGATCTGGAGCCGCGTGCTCCGGTCGTGACGGTCATGGGTCACGTCGACCACGGAAAGACGTCGCTGCTCGACTATATTCGCAGCGCGAACGTAGTTGCGGGCGAGGAGGGAGGCATCACGCAGCACATCGGTGCTCACCGCGTCCGTCTCCCCGAACACGAAGACGAGGCGATCACCTTCCTCGATACGCCGGGACACGAGGCCTTCACGGCCATGCGTGCCCGCGGCGCGAAAGCAACGGACATTGTCGTTCTGGTTGTGGCCGCCGACGATTCGGTAATGCCGCAGACGATTGAGGCCATCAATCACGCCCAGGCGGCCGATGTGCCGATTGTGGTGGCGATTAACAAGATGGATAAGCAGGAAGCCGATCCGCAGAAGGTGATGGCGGAGCTGGCCGAGCACAACGTACTCGTTGAGGAATATGGCGGTACGGTTCAGGTTGCGAAGGTCTCTGCCGAAACCGGCGAGGGCATCGACGACCTGCTTGACAAGATCATCCTCCAGTCCGAAATCATGGAGGTTACCGCCAACCCTGACCGCGACGCATCCGGCGTCGTCATCGAGAGCCGTCTCGAGAAGGGCCGTGGTAACGTCATTACGGTGCTTGTCCAGCGAGGGACGCTCGAAGTCGGCGATCCGTTCGTTGCGGGCATCTACAGCGGGTCGGTGCGAGCGATGTTCGACGAGCGGGATAACCGCGTCGAACAGGCCGGACCGTCCACGCCCGTGCTCGTTCTTGGCTGTGACGGCTCACCGGAGGTCGGTGACCAGTTCGTCGCGCTCGAAGATGAGTCCGAAGCGCGCGAAATCGCGAACGAACGCCAGCGCATCCACCGGGAACAGGAGCTGCGCCGCAAGAGCCAGGTGTCGCTCGAACAGATCTCCCGTCGCATGGCGGAGGGCGAGTTCCACGAACTCAACCTCATCGTCAAAGCCGACGTGGGTGGTTCGGTCGAGGCCCTGTCCGACGCGCTACTGAAGCTGAAGACCGACGAAGTCGCGGTCCGCATCATCCATAGCGGTGTGGGCGCCATCACGGAGTCCGACGTCATGCTCGCGCGTGCTTCGGATGCGGTGATCCTGGGCTTCCAGGTCCGACCGACGCGCGGCGCGCGACAGGCGGCCGAGCAGGAGGAAGTGGATATTCGGACCTACTCGATCATCTACGATGCGATCGAAGACGTCCACGATGCGCTCGAAGGCCTGCTTTCGCCGGAACAACGCGAAGAGGTCAAGGGTCACGCCGACGTGCGGGATATCTTCAAGGTCCCGAACGTGGGTACGGTCGCCGGTGCATACGTCACCGACGGCACGATTACGCGGAACCATCGCATTCGCGTGATCCGCGACGGCGTCGTCACCTACGAGGGCGGCATCGGATCGCTCAAGCGCTTCAAGGAAGACGTGAAGAAAGTCAAGAGCGGCTTCGAATGCGGTATCTCCGTAGAGAACTTCAATGACGTCAAGGTCGGCGACGAACTCGAAAGCTACGTTGTGATCGAGGAGAAGCGGACCCTCGAAGTCTAACATCATCAGGTACGGATGTCCGGGCGCGCTGCCAGTTCCGGCAGTGCGCCCGTTTCCGTACGTGCCAGGCTTTGCGTACGCCGCATCTCGCCCCGTCTCATCGAACCCTTTTCCGACTATGAGTATTCGCACCGAACGTGTGGCCGAGCTCGTCCAGCGAGAGGTCGCGCGGATCCTGCAGCGCGATTATGCCGATCAGTTGCAGCCGATGGTGACCATCACGAATGCTCGCGTCACGGGCGACCTGTCCACCGCCTATCTGTATGCGAGCGTGATGGGGGACACCAGCGCGAAGCGCGAGGCCACATTCAAGCAACTGAAGACGCTGACGCCGGAGATTCGCGAGAAGCTTGCCACCCAGATCCGGCACCAGCTCCGCACGATGCCGGAGATCCAGTTTTTCCTCGACGAGTCGCTCCAGAAGGCGAAGAAAATGGAGAACCTGTTCGACCGGATCCGCGAGGAGCGCGAACGCCGAGAGTCCCGTACGGAGCCGGTGGACGCTCCCCCTGCGGACGACGAGTCAGACGCCTGATCGAATCGCCCGAGCCGGTGTTTGCACCGGCACCCCGTTCTCGTTTCACCTGTTGCCTGATTGCCCGTGCCACCGGCATCCGCCCACCGTACGATCGATCCGGATCTCGTCTTCGAGCCGCCGCACGTACCGGATGACATCACCGCCGGGGCCGTATTCCCGATCGATAAGTCTGCCGGCCGGACGTCGTTCGACGTCGTACGCGATGTTCGCCGCCTTACCGACCATAAGAAGGTCGGTCATGCCGGCACGCTGGATCCTCTGGCGACCGGGCTGTTGATCGTCCTCGTGGCCCGCCCGGCGACCCGCCTGCAGGACGCGTTCATGTTTCTGCGGAAGACATACACGGCCACCCTCCGCCTGGGAGAATCGACGCCGTCGCACGATGCCGAAACCGACGTCGTGGAAACCCACGACCCGTCGCACCTCAGCGACGACCGGATTCGAGAAACGGTGCTCTCGTTCGTCGGCGACAGTGAGCAGGTGCCGCCGATGTACTCTGCGGTCAAGATTGAAGGGGAAAAGCTGTATAAGAAAGCACGGCGGGGCGAAGACGTTGATCGCCCACCTCGCCCGATCACCATCTATGATGCGACGGTGACCGGCATTCGCGGAGCGGACGTCGACGTGCGGATTGAGTGTTCGAAGGGCACGTACATACGGAGCCTCGCTCGGGACCTTGGTGCGGCACTCGGAGTCGGTGCGCATCTGACGGCCCTTCGCAGAACAGCGATCGGCCCCTACAGCGTCGAGAAGGCGTGGACGCTCGACGGACTCCGGGACGCACTCTCGGAGGCTTCAGGTCACTGAGGTGCCGGATGCTGGACCGCGCGTCGGCGCCGTTTCCATGGCGTCACCCCATCACTCGTTTGACGACATCCCCTTCTCTCCCTCGGCGCGCATGAAGCGTGAAATCGGCTGGGACCACATTTCCCGAGACGACACGTCGGTTCTGACGGTCGGCACATTCGATGGTGTACACCGCGGGCATCAGGCGATCATCGGTTACCTGGCCGATCGCGCCCAAGAGCGCGGCGGCACCGCCACGGTCGTCTCGTTTGATCCTCATCCCCGGTCCGTCGTCCGTGACCGGGACGTCGACCTGCTGAGTACGTTGACGGAGCGCGGGGACCTTCTTGAGCACTACGGCGTCGATCGATTCGTCGTGATTCCGTTCACAAAGGCGTTCGCACATTTGCCGCCCGTCGAGTACGTCGAGGATATTCTCGTCAGCCGGATCGGGCTGGCCGAGATCACGGTCGGATATGATCACGCGTTCGGTCGAAACCGCGAGGGGGACGTTGACCTCTTACGCAAACTCGGGGACACGCACGGATTCGACGTTGACGTTATCCCCGCCCAGCAGGTGGGGACGAACATCGTGTCGTCAAGCCGGGTGCGGGCGCTTCTGCGCGACGGAGATGTCCGGAACGCGTCCGAACTGCTCGGCCGACCGTATGACCTGCGGGGGACCGTGGAGGAAGGGGCAAAACGCGGCCGGCAGATCGGCTACCCGACGGCCAACCTCGACATTTCCGATCCGCGGAAGCTTGTCCCGAAGATCGGTGTCTATGCCGTACGCGTTCACCGGCCCGCGACCGGAGAGACGCTCGCCGGCATGATGAATATCGGCCGCCGGCCCACGTTCGACGGCATGGAGGTGACCGTCGAGGTCCATGTGCTGGATTACAGCGCAGATCTCTACGGCGAAACGCTTCGCGTTGAATTCCTGCGAAGACTTCGCAATGAAAAGAAATTCGGCTCGGCCGACGAGCTCGCCGCGCAACTTTCACGGGACGAAAAACATTGCAGACAAGTCATTGAGGCAGGGGACTTCCCCGATCCGGTTGTGTGAGTCCGTCTTTCCTGGCGGGAGGCCCGGTCGAATGCGAGTATCTGCCTGAGCCGCGCAAGTCACCTCATCGAGGGGTGCCGCGGATTCTTCTTTAGCATGATAACATCTAAAGAGGTACACCTGAGCGTATGATTACGAAAGACGAGAAGCAGCAACTGGTGAGTGAGTTCGGGAACGGCCCGAACGATACCGGAACCCCCGAGGTGCAGATTGCCATCTTCAGCAAGCGCATTGAGCGGCTGACGGATCATCTGAAGAACCATCCGAAAGACTTCTCGACGCGTCACGGGCTGCTAAAGCTCGTCGGAAAGCGTCGTCGACTCCTGAACTACCTCCAGGACGAGGACATCGAGCGCTACCGCACCATCATTGCGGAGCTCGGTCTTCGGAAGTAAGAGTATCGCGTACGGCGTCTTCCTCCGGGAAGGGGCCGTTCGCTGTTTATGGCGCCAGCGGGAGGCGCGGCCATCGATGACCGAGGTCGTCGAGCCCGCTTCCGAAAGGAGCCATCGGCCCGAACGCGTGCCGGCCCCGCGTCCGCGACGGAGGCGGTAGCGGCTCACGAGCGTTCGAGTGCCCGGCCGCGCGGCCGACTCCCACGTCGATGTAGATGTTCGAGCGGAGTGCCGCGCCGGCTTGTGTTGTTGCGACCTCGCACGTGTGAGGCCGCCTTTCGCGAGAACGATCGTCGAAACGATCGACCGATCGCGATCGATCGATATTTTGTTGAGAACGAGAACAGACGAACATGCCTTTAGAAGCAACGACCCGTGAGATTCAGTACGCGCCGGGTAAGTCAATGACCCTCGAGACGGGCAAAATCGCCCGTCAGGCCAATGGCAGCGTCGTGGTTCGCATGGGCGACACGATGGTGCTCTCGACCGCCACGCTGAGCGATAGCGTGCGCGAGGGATCCAACTTCTTCCCCCTCACGGTCGATTACCGTGAGAAATTCGCCGCCGGTGGTAAGGTCCCGGGCGGTTTCATCAAGCGAGAAGGGCGTCCGACCGACAAGGAGACGCTCACCGCGCGGCTTGTAGACCGCGCCATCCGCCCGCTCTTTCCCGACGGATTCTACCACGACGTTCACCTGGTGAACTTCGTGATCTCCGCCGGAAAAGAGTACGATGCCGACATTCTCGCCGGTGTCGGATCCTCTGCAGCCCTCGCCCTTTCGGGCGCCCCGTTTCAGGGCCCGATCGCCGAAGTGCGTGTCGGCCGCGTTGACGGTGAACTGATCGTCAACCCGACGCTCGAAGAAACGAAGGCGTCCGATCTGGACCTGCTCGTTGCCGGCAAGATGGACTCGCTGGTGATGGTCGAGGGGGAAGCCCACGAGATCAGCGAGGAGACGATGATCGACGCGCTGGACGCGGCTCACGCCTCCATCAAGAAGCTGGTGGAAGGGCAGAATGCCCTCGTTCAGGACTTCGGGAAGCCGGAGCCGTTCGAATGGCAGCAAGACGTCGTGCCGGAAGCGCTCGTCGAGAAAGTGGGCGAGCAGTTCGGCCAGCGCGTTGCCGACCACATCCGCAAGCCGTACGATAAGAAGTCGTTCTACGGCGGCCTCGACTCGATTAAGGACGAGGCGGTCGACTCGATGCTCGGCGAGGAGAAAGAAACGCCGGAAGGCTACACGCGCGGCGACATCCGCGACGCCGTGGGCAAGGTCCAGAAGAAGGAGATGCGGACGATGATCCTGGAGGATCAGCGCCGGATCGACGGCCGCGGCTACGACGATATTCGCGAGCTGACGACGGAAGCCGGTCTTCTGCCCCGTGTCCACGGCTCGGCGCTCTTCACGCGCGGCGAGACGCAGGTGCTCGGGTCCGTGACGCTCGGTACGTCGAAAGATGTACAGCCGGTCGACGAGGTCTTCACCGACGTCGACAAAAGCTTCTTCCTCCACTACCGCTTCCCACCGTTCTCAGTCGGTGAAGCCGGTTTCCTGCGGGGGCCGAAGCGTCGCGAAATCGGCCACGGCATGCTCGCCGAGCGTGCCCTGAGCCCGGTCATCCCGGATCAGAACGACTTTCCCTACACGATCCGCGTGAATGCGGAGGTGACGGAGTCGAACGGTTCGTCCTCCATGGCGAGCGTCTGCGCGGGAAGTCTCGCGCTGATGGATGCCGGTGTACCGCTCAAGAAACCGGTCGCAGGAATTGCGATGGGTCTCGTGAAGCGAGGCGACCAGACGGCGATCCTGACGGACATCCTAGGCCAGGAAGATCACCTGGGCGACATGGACTTTAAGATCACCGGAACGCGGGACGGCATTACGGCCTGCCAGATGGACATCAAGATCGCGGGACTTGACCGCGATGTGATGCTGACGGCGCTGAAGAAGGCCCGCGAGGCGCACATGAAGATCCTCGATCATATGGAGGATACCCTTGGCACCTCGCGCGAGGACCTCTCCCCGTATGCGCCGCGCCTCACGAAGCTCACGATCGATCCGGAGCACATCGGTGCGGTGATCGGTCCGGGCGGCAAGGTCGTCAAGAGCATCCAGAAGGAAACCAACACGGATGTGACCGTCGACGAAGAAGACGGCGTCGGCCTCGTCACCATCGCGGCCACGAATCAGCAAGATGCGGAGGCCGCCATCGAGCGGATCAAGCAGATTGTTGCCGTGCCCGAGGAAGGGGAAGACTACGTCGGAACCGTGAAGACCATTCGCGACTTTGGCGCCTTCATCGAAATCATGCCGGAGAAGACGGGACTGCTGCACGTCTCGGAAATCTCCCATGAGTACGTGGAGAATGTCGAAGACCACCTGAAGGTGGGCGACAAGGTCAAGGTCCACCTCCTGGAGGTTCGCGACGACGGCAAGCTCCGCCTGACCCGCAAGCCGTTCCTGTCGAAGGAAAACGGCAAGGACAAGGAGTAATGCATTCGACCGGCCTTCGCCGGTTGTGATTGCAGACCCACGCGGCGAGACGCGGCCTTGCGGCTGGCGTCTCGCCGCTTTTGTATTTCGGGCAACCGGGTTTCGCGACAAGCCGCGAACCGGAAGCAGCAGGAGGACCACCACGGATTCTCTGGCCGGCAGCGCCCGCTGTGCCCTTCAGGTGAATTCGGCCGCCTGGATTGACCCTTCAGCCCGTGAGGTGCAGGTTGTATGCTCTAAACCGTTTGCCCTCATCGACCACCGCCTGATTCCCCCATGAGCATCCTTGTCACCGGCGGAGCCGGCTATATCGGCAGCACTGTCGTTCGAGAACTGGTCCGGCAAGGGGAAGACGTGGTGGTGTTCGACAACCTGTCTCAGGGGCACCGCCGCGCGGTTGCGGAAGAAGCGACGCTCGTCGTCGGCGACCTGCGCGACGCGGATGCGATCCAATCCGTTTTCCGGACGCACGACATCGACGCAGTGATGCACTTCGCTTCCCACACGCTGGTGGGAGAGTCGATGAGTGAGCCGTTTCTCTACCTGGATACGAACATCCGCTGCGGCCTGAATCTCATGAAGGCGGCGCTGGAGCACGGTGCCGATCGCTTCATCCTGTCGTCCACGGCCAACCTGTTCGGTTTGCCGGATGAAATGCCTATTACCGAGGAGACGACCATTGATCCCGGGAGCCCGTACGGGGAGTCGAAGCGTGTTCTCGAACGGTATCTCTACTGGCTCGACCGCACGCGTGGCATGACGTTCGCCGCGCTTCGGTATTTCAACGCCGCCGGCGCCGCCGGTCCGAATCACGGCGAAGACCACGACCCGGAAACCCACCTCATCCCGATCGTGCTCGAGGTCGCGCTCGGCCAGCGAGAGGAGATCGTGATTTTCGGCGACGACTACGACACGCCGGACGGGACCTGTGTGCGGGATTACATCCACGTGCTGGATCTTGCACAGGCGCACATTCTTGCGCTCCGGGCGCTCGAGGATGGAACGAGCCGCGTCTACAACCTTGGCAACGGAAACGGCTACAGCGTTCGGGAAGTGATCGAGACGGCCCGGACGGTGACCGGGCGCGACATTCCCGCCCGCATCGGCGAGCGTCGCCCGGGCGATCCGGCGAAGCTCATCGCGGATGCCGGCCGTATTCGTGGCGAGCTCGGCTGGGACCCCGAGTATCCAGCACTGGCGGACATCATCTCCACGGCATGGAAGTGGCACGTCAACCACCCGGACGGATATGACTCCGTCGACGCCCGCCCGGCCTGACTGTGGCTCCTGCACCGTCTTCGCGTCCTCCGAAGTGACACCCGGCGCTCATGTATCGCGTTTCGCTACAGCAGTTCGAAGGTCCAATGGACCTCCTGCTGTTCTTTATTCGACGGGATGAGCTCGACATTTACGACATCCCGATTGCGCAAATCGCCGATGAGTATCTGGCGTACGTCCGTTTGCTGGAGGAGATCGATCTGGACGGGGTGGCAGATTTTATCTACATGGCGGCGCTCCTGATCAATATTAAGGCGCGCATGCTGCTGCCGACGGAGGCGACGGACGAGGACGGGGAAGCGGTCGACCCGCGCCGCGAACTCGTCGAACGGTTGCTGGAGTACGTCCGGTTCAAGGAAGCATCGGATCAGCTGGATCAGCGGCAGGAGGCGGTTCGCGAGATGTATCCGCGTGGCGAGGCCGCAAGTGACCGCGACGAGATCCAAGACTCGCACGATGTTGACATCGACAACTCGGTCTACGACCTGGTGAAGGCGCTGGGCCGGATGCTCGAAGAGGCGGAAGAGGAGGAAGAGACGGTTCACGAGGTGGAGCCGCTGCGGTACTCGATCGAGGGGCAGCAGGAGTTTGTCCTGGAGCGCCTCCTGACCGAACCGCGGGTCCGGTTCAGCGAGCTGTGCCGGTCCCGGTCGAAGGCTTTTATCATCGCCACGTTTCTGGCGACGCTGGAGCTTGCGCGTCAGCAGTACCTGTACGTAGAGATTCACACCGACGACGCGATCGACTTCACGCTGGTCCAGCGCGACGAGCAGCCGCTGATTGAGGACGATCCTGGAGTTGAGACGCCGGAGGGGATGGATGCCGGAGGATTCTCCGCTGAGACCGGAGCGACGGATGAGGAGAAGTCTTCAGATGGCCCGGGCGGCCCCGGAGGGCCTGCGGTGGGTGGCGACGGCGCGATGACCGGCTGACGGGATGGGCGGAGCGGCAGCGTCCGAAGAAGCTTCGAGTACCGTTATTGCAAATAAAAACAGTGATTGTGGATACGTCATCGTCAAACGGCCAGGCCGACAGCGCATCGAAGGATGCGTCAGATACCGAGCGTGCGTCGACATCCGACGGAGCACCGACGTCGGACGGTGCATCGACACATGCCGCAAAAGAAGAAGCTGCGCCGGCAAATGAAGCCCGCGCGGCTGACTCCGAGGTCTCGCGACAGGACCATGATGGGGGTGATTCGACGGCCGACGCCGTCGCTGAAAAAGACGCCGAAGAGGATCGGGGAGAACACGGGACGGACGGTGCACAGGATGGCTCGACGAGCAGGCAGGATGGAGACGGGAATGAGGCCGAACCGGAGCCGGATTCACACGATGTCGACGCGACCGTTCCTGGTAATACACTGTCTGCGGAAACCCTGGAGGGTATCGACATCGATCCGCGACTGATCAAAGCGGCCGAGGCGATGATTTTCGCCGCCGATGAACCCGTCCCACCTCACCGCATCGCGGAGATTTTCGCGGATGTCACGGGCCGCATGCAGCCGGATCTCGCGACTGTGGAAGCGCACGTCCATGCGTTGAATCAGGAGTATCAGTCTACCGGGCGACCGCTGGTGATCCATGAATGGGCAGGCGGCTACCGCATCACGACACGGCCCGAAATGTCGCCGTTCGTGAAGGCGCTCGTGGTGGGCGAACAGGAGACGTCGTTGTCCCGATCGCTTCTGGAGACGCTTGCTGTTCTTGCCTACCGCCAGCCGGTTACCCGCCCGGAGGTCGACTTCGTCCGGGGGGTGAACTCGGACTACGCGATTCGCAAGCTGCTCGATCTCGGTCTGGCGGATGTGAAAGGTCGGAGTGAGTCGCTCGGTCGTCCCCTCCTGTACGGAACCACCGATCGGTTTCTGGAGCAGTTCGGCCTGAACACGCTGGAGGATTTGCCGACGCTCAGAGAAATCGAAGATCTGCTCGACGATCCAAGTTTCGACGAGGAGCGGTCGCAGCTTCTGCAGCTGGACACCGAAAAAGAGATCACGGATCGCGAAACGGCGAAAGAGGTGCTTTCTGAAGCGCGAGAGCTCGTCCAGAAAGGCGAACTTGATGCCGACGACTTGGTCGCCGATGGCGAGCCGGCCGACGGCGATTCCTCGGGGGAAAGTACGTCCCTCGCGGACGGTGCGGTCGAGGAGGAGGAAGGAGGAGACTCCGAGACCGCGCCGGACGCGGCCACCGCTGATGCGTCCGAACCGTCCGCCCGACGCGGCGCTGGCAAGGATCATGAAGCGCCTCAGGAAGCTCAAGTAGATGATGAGGCGATGCCCGATGCTGCGGACGGCGCTCACGGGGACGCGGAAGAGTAACCGCGATTGTGCCGTGTCGTCGGGCGTTCCAGGCGATAGAGTAATGTCCGTTATTGCAAATGAAAATACTGGTGCTGCAAGGCACCGACCGCAACGAAGGAGGCATCCAGCATATCCAAAGACCCGTTACGCGGCCAGAGCGTTCACGCGTAGGCCTGCGTCATGAAGCGTCAGCATACAGATGCCTGTTGGTACACGAGTTTTAATCAGAACGGGGTGATACGTCCGGGAGGCGCACTCGCGCGTTGCTGTTCAGAGACAAAACCCTGTGAACTCAAAGAACGCTCGGCACAAGTCGTCGTCGGCGCGTACAAGAACCAATAATATGTTGGCGTCCCACCGAACCAACCCCTGAAATCTGCCGATGGGCAATCCGCACACCCCGTCCGACAAGAGCGGCATGCGCATCAACAAGTTCATCGCTCACGCGGGTGTGTGCTCGCGGCGAGATGCCGACACGCTCGTCGAACAGGGCAGGGTGAAAGTCGACGGTGAAGTCGTAACCGAGCACGGCACGCGGGTTCATCCCGGTCAGCACGTCGAAGTGGATGACTCGACCATCCAGTTGGCCGACTTCGATTACATCCTTCTGAACAAGCCGAAGGATACGATCAGCACAACGGATGACCCGAAAGGGCGTGACACCGTGCTGCAGGCGGCGGGCATCCCGGAGAACAATCCGAAGGGCATGTTTCCCGTCGGACGGCTCGACCGAAACACAACCGGTGTGCTTTTGCTGACGAACGATGGCGACCTCGCGCATCGGCTGATGCACCCGAGCTTTGAGATCTCAAAGATCTACTTCGTTCGAACCCGGGAGCCGGTGAAACCCCACGAACTTGACCAGCTCCAGAAGGGCGTTGAACTGGACGACGGCCCTGCAGCAGCCGATCGTGTGACCTACATCGATCAGCGGATCAACAAGACCGACGTCGCGCTCGAGATTCACGAGGGTCGCAATCGTCAGGTACGCCGCATGTTCGAATCGCTGGGACACGACATCGTCCAGCTTGATCGCGCCAAGTACGCCGGTCTCACGACCGGGAAGCTCGACCGTGGACGCTGGCGCCGGCTGCGTCCGCACGAAGTCCGCTCCCTCCGCAAACGCGTTAACCTCAAATAGTCCATCCCATGGAGATCAACCACACTAGGCCCCCGGAGACCTCATCCGACGCCGATGCCCTCAGTGCCGCGTTCGATCGAAAGATCAAGGGAGAAGGTCTGACGTATGACGACGTTCTGCTCGTCCCGCGCCGCTCATCCGTCATGCCGCGCGACGTCTCGACGGCCACCAACCTCACGAAGAACATCCAGCTCAACGTCCCGATCCTGTCCGCTGCGATGGACACGGTAACGGAGGCCGATCTGGCCATCGCGATGGCGCGAGAGGGCGGCTGCGGCGTTCTCCACAAGAACATGACGATCGAGCGCCAGGCCGCGGAGGTGCGGCGCGTTAAGCGGTCCGAGAGCGGTATGATCCTGGACCCGATCACGATTTCGCCGCACGACACGGTCGGAGATGCCCGGCGCATGATGTCGCACTACTCGATCGGAGGCATCCCGGTCGTTGATGAGCAGAAGAAGCTCGTCGGTATCGTAACCAACCGCGACGTCCGGTTTGAGCTTGAGAACGAGACGCCGATTCATCGTATGATGACGTCGGACGATCTCATTACCGCGCCCGTCGGCACGACGCTAGACGAAGCCGTCCAGATCCTCCAGCGCCACAAGATCGAGAAGCTCCCGGTCGTAGACGAGGAGGGCTACCTGAAAGGGCTGATCACATTCAAGGACATTCGCAAGCGCCGCAAGCACCCGAACGCGTGCAAGGACGAACATGGCCGCCTACGCGTCGGCGCCGCCGTCGGCGTGACGGAAGACGTCATCGACCGGGTCGCGGCCCTCGTCGAAGTGGGCGTCGACTTCATCACGATCGACACCGCCCACGGGCACTCCGAAGGTGTTCTCCAAACGGTGTCGAAGATCGCCGACCGCTTCGAAGACGAAGTAGGCATTATCGCGGGCAACGTCGCGACCGCGTCCGGTACGCTCGACCTCATCGAAGCCGGCGTAGACGGCGTCAAGGTGGGCATTGGTCCGGGGTCGATTTGCACGACGCGTGTCGTTGCCGGCGTCGGCGTCCCGCAACTGACGGCGATCATGGAATGCGCCGCCGCGGCCCGTGAGCACAACATCCCGATCATCGCGGATGGCGGCATCAAGCAGACCGGGGACATCCCGAAGGCTCTTGCGGCCGGCGCCAACTGCGTTATGATCGGTGGCCTCTTCGCGAGCGTAGAAGAGAGTCCCGGCGAGACCATCATCTATGAGGGGCGGAAATACAAGAGCTACCGCGGAATGGGCTCTGTCAGCGCCATGGAAGCCGGAAGCAAAGACCGGTATTTCCAGGACGTGGAGGATGACCTCAAGAAACTGGTTCCCGAAGGTATTGAGGGCCGCGTACCATACAGCGGAACGCTGAGCGAAGTGATCTACCAGATGTCCGGTGGTCTACGGGCCGCGATGGGGTACTGCGGATGCGAGTCGGTCGACGACCTGTACGAGCACGGGGAGTTCGTCCGGACGACCTCTGCGGGCGTACGTGAGAGTCACCCGCACGACATCCAGATCACGAAAGAATCCCCGAACTACTACTCGGGCCGCTCCTCGAAGTCCAGCTGACCTCGCTGTTCTGGCGCGATGCGGCCAGGTCCGCTAACTCCGGATCCTGGCCGCGTCGTAGTCCGGTGACCGGGTCGTCCGAGATACACGCTCTCCAGACTTTATGCATCATCTGTCGACCGCAAGGGGCCTGCTCGATAGCCACGATGTGGATGCCGTCCTGATCACGTTTATCCCGAATGTACGCTGGACCACGGGATTCACCGGTTCGAACGGCCTCGTCGTGCTTCGCGATGACGGCGCGCATCTGCTCACCGATGGCCGCTACCGGGACCAGGCGCGCGAGGAGGTGCCCGGCGAGATGGAGGTCCACATCATGTCGAACGGACTGGACTCCGGTCTGGCCGATGAAGGCCTTCTGGCCGGTGCGAAGCGGGTTGCATTCCAGTCGGATCACGTCACCGTCGACCGTCGCACCCGGTGGGGCGACATGTTTACCGATGTCGAGTTCGCTCCGGTCTCGGGTTTGCTGACTCACGCAGCGGGCGTCAAAAGTCGTGACGAGATCGACGCCATCGCCGCGTCGCAGCGGATCACGGATGAGGTATTCGACGAGCTGCTTTCTTGGCTGCGGCCAGGGCTGACAGAGAAAGAGGTCGCGGCTGAGATCGTCTACCGCCACATGAAGAAAGGGGCGGAGAAAATGTCGTTCGACCCCATCGTTGCCTCGGGCCCGAACGGCGCGCTGCCTCACGCACGCCCCACGGCGCGGACGCTCAGAGACGGGGAGCTGGTCGTCATCGACATGGGATGCTTCCTGAACGGGTACGCGTCCGACATGACGCGGACGGTCGCTATTGGCGAGCCAGATGACGACATGGAAGCGGCCTACGCCGCGGTTCTGGAGGCGCAGGAAGCTGCTCTTGCAGAGGCACGCGCAGGAATGTCGGCGTCAGACCTGGACGCAGTGGCGAGGGACGTGCTGGCGTCGCACGGTCTGGATGATGCATTCTCCCACGGCCTGGGTCATGGGGTGGGATTGCAGATCCACGAGTGGCCCCGGGTGTCACGGACAAGTGAAGATGACTTACCCGCCGGCGCCGTGGTCACGATCGAACCCGGCGTTTATCTCAACGGCCGATTCGGCATTCGGATCGAGGACATCATCGTGCTGGAGGAGGAGGGCTGTCGAAATCTTACTGGCTCCACGAAGTCTCTGACTCGGATTGACTAGGTGCTCCACCGTCCGGGTGCTGAGACCGGTAGCTGACGCTGGTCGAATAATGCCGGATGCCTCCAACGGAAGAAGACGGGTTGCGACCGTGTTGACCTGACAGCTACCTTATACATATACGAGTGTCCGGGTAAACTGCCGTTATTGCATGAAGCGTTTTCTATTCGTTCTACTTCTCTGCCTCCCGTACGCGGCCGTCGCACAACCTGCGGAAGTCATTGTTCGCCTCGAACCCGGGGCGGTCGATCTTCGCCGCGCGATGGACGGAGGGAAGGCAGCGGCTGACATTGAACCTGACCTGCTGGACGGCGTGAGCCGAACGGCATCCGTGTTCGCTCGGTCAGCGGCAAAGTCCGGCGGCACCTCGATTCCGGCATACGTGCTGACTCTGCGCGACTCTACGCGACTTTCCGACGTCGTATCGGCCTGGAGGGGGAGAGGCGACGTGCGCTACGTACAGGAAAATGTGATTTTTTCCGTCGAGCGATCGGCAGGGACGTCTGCCAGGAGACTACAGCCGCTACACGCTGCGAACCCCGGCAACGCGTTTGCCGACAGCCTGGACCATCTCGACGTGATTCGGGCGCGAGAAGCCCAGCAGATCACGGAAGGCGAGCCGTCCGTCCGGATCGGCATTATCGACACCGGCATCGACCTGGACCACCCCGATCTTGCCGGTCAATCGTATGTCAACCCGGCGGAAGACCTGAACGGGAACGGCCGGTTCGACGTGTCCGACTTCAACGGAATTGATGATGACGGAAACGGATTCGTCGATGATGTGGCAGGATATGACTTTGTGGATCGACCGGGACTCGACCTGATCGGCGAGTACGAAGATCGAGACCCGGATGCCCGTCCCGACACGAGTGGAGGCATCTCCGGACACGGGACGTTCGTTGCCGGGATCACATCCGGGCGTCCGGCCGATCCGTCGCGAGGCGTTCTGGGCGTTGCACCCGGGGCGCGCTTTGTGTCGCTTCGGGCTTTCGGCGCCGACGGACGCGGTCAAACAGACGACATCGCCGCCGCGATCGTGTACGCAGCAGAGGAGGGCTATGAGGTAATCAACCTGTCGTTTGGCCGCGATCGGCCCTCTCCTCTCATCGAGGAGGCCGTCCGCTACGCCGCGACCCGTGGCGTGGTGATCGTCGCATCTGCCGGCAACCAGGCCACGGACGACGCCCACTACCCGTCCGACTATCCCGATGTTATCTCGGTCATGTGGCTGGCGGAGGATGGAACCGGTCTCCCAGAACAGTTCAGTCAGAGCCAGTACGGCATCGGCGTCGATATCGGGGCGCCGGGGTCTAACGTTTTTACGACGCTCTACCCGGGACCGGTGTCGGATGAAGACACGCTCGACATCGACGATCTGTACGGACCGGTCAATGGTTCTTCGTTTGCTGCGCCACAGGTGGCCGGGGCCGCTGCCCTCCTCCGATCGTTGGATCCAGATCTTGACCCTACATCGATCCGGTCGATTCTGACAGACACGGCGGTCGATCTGGAGGCGCCCGGATGGGATCACATCACCGCTTCCGGCCGCGTGGATGTCTTGCGCGCGCTGGAAGAATCCATTCCCGCATCGGTCGAAATCACGTCTCCCACTTTCAATGCCGGTCTTTCCGGGGAGACGCCGGTACCGATTCTGGGATCGGCGGTGAACCCCGGCTTCGAGTCGTACAGCCTGTTCTTCACGCGCGGCACGCAGGGGTTGGACGACCGCATCGCTCCCTGGGAGCCAATTAGCACGGAAGTCCGGGAGGCGCCCGTGCTCCGCGACACGCTCGCGACGTGGGACGTCGCTTCGCTGTCTCCGATGCAGTACCCGGACGGCGAGTACACGCTTCGCCTCGTCGTGCAGAAGCGGGACGGCTCCACCGTCGAAGACCGACGGCGCGTGTACATCGACCGAACCGCACCCAAGATTCGGGTCCGGTCCGCAATGGGTGGGCTGATCGACGGTGCATTCGGCGTGTTGGTCGACGTCTCGACCGATGACGTGACCCAGATCGATCTCGCGATGACGCTCAACGGCCGCACTACCGAGGTCGAAAGCGAGTATGAGGTTCGGCGTCACGGACTTGAGGCGGTTGACCCCACCGGGCAGGGGGGAATGGCACAGGTTGAGATCGTAGCGACGAATACGGCCGGCCGCGTGTCCTCGGAAACCGTCGAGGTGGAGGTCCCCGCACGCCAGACCACGGCCGGGCTCTTTTCCGTCGAACCAACGACCGTAACGCCCGGCCGGGTGCTGCAACAACCGACCGACTTCGACGAGGACGGTCTGCTCGAGGTCGTCGTCAACCAGCGGGAGCGTGGCAGCATTTCGGACACCCTCCGGTTCTTCGAGTGGGGAGGAAGCGATTTCCTGCCGTCGGATTCGCTCATAGCGTCCGTGATTCCACGGGACCTCGGCGATCCGGACGGAAACGGTCGACTGGATCTCCTCACGCAGGTCCAGAGCGTCACGCTCATGCTGGAGCAGCCCGGGGATCGGTCTATTCCATCGCAACTTGCATTCATTGACACGACCGGACTCGACGGAGACTCGGTCACCACGAACGACCTGATCGGCACGCTGCTCACGGATGTAGACCAGGACGGACGGGGCGAAATCGTGGGGCACAACTCGCTTCAGTGGCGTTTCCTCGAGGCGTCCGACACGACATACGTGGAGGCGTTTCGGCTGAACAACCCGACCAGTGCCGCCTCGGTCGACTCCGCTGCGCTGGCAAACCGCTTCGGACCGGCCGTGGCCGCCGACGGAGACTTCGACGGGGATGGGCGAACGGATTTTCTGGTCGGAGACCGGGATGGCGACCTCATCGTCTACGAAACGGTTGCCGATGATTCGATGCGCGCAGTGTGGACGGACCCTAGCGATTACATCGATGCCGGGGATCGGATGGCAACGGGCGACTTCGATGGCGACGGCCAGACCGATTTTATTACGTTTCGGCAGAACTATCCGCTAACACTGCCCAGCGGCGAGGTCCAGCCGTCCATCGGCCTGTACGAAGTGTGGAGCGCGGCCGGGGATAATGACTACGCCCGGCGCTGGCAACTGCCGATTGCCGGGGAGGTGGCACCCGACGGCGGAATTCTGGCGTTCGATTACGATGGGGACGGGAGGGATGAAGTGGCCATCAGTCACCCCCCGGAACTGATTGTTGCGGACTTTGCGACGCCCGGTGGCTGGCGTGTAGTCTACTATGATGGCGGCACATCCGCAGCAGGCAAGATCCTGAGTGCGAGCATGGTAGCGGGCGACTTCAACGGAAACGGGGCGCCGGAACTCCTCGTCTCGACGAGCCGGCCCGTGATGCAGAGATACGAATACGACGCAGCCTCGGCGCAGTATCCGCCGCCACGCTGGCAGAGCGCTCTTCCGCAGGATGCATCGACGATCGCCCTTCGCTGGCAAGCGACCGGTGCGGACTCGGTCACCGTCTTCGACGCGCCGGTCGGTACGGCACTCTCCCCTGCAGCCGCCACGGCAGATTCGAGTATTACGCTCACGCGTTCGGATACGCGGTCGGTTGCGCTCCGCGCCTGGTACGGTGGCACGGCGTCCGGATTGTCCGAGCGCCGCACCGTTCGTCCACACGCTCCGGCAACGTTGACCCGCGCAGAGGCAATTTCTCCGACGACCGTCGAACTCGTTTTCACCGAAGAAATCGACCCGTCGACGCGAGCCGAGCAGTTTACATTCGAGGAGCAGACCTCGGACGGCATTACGTTCGGTCGCAACGGTGCGCGAGTGGTGCTGCGCTTTCCTGAACGGCCAAATCCTTCATCAGGTACGCTCAGCTGGACGGGCGTTGTGGACCGCTCGGGGCTTGCGGTCGGCCAGACGAGCGCATCCGTGTCCTTCCCGAAGCAGCAGGCGACAGGCTTCCTTCTCGCAGACTGGACGATTCTCGATCAGCGGCGCGTGGAGCTCGTCTTTTCCGCAAACCTGAATGCGACGGAAGCCCGCCAGCTCGGTCATTACTCCGTGCGCCCGGCCCCGGCTGAGGTCGCAGACGTGCAGTTTGACGAAGCGGAGCCCGATCGCGTCGTGGTGACTGTCGATGGGACGGTGATCGGACCGAACGGGCAAGATACCCAGCTTCGTCTCGGGCCGCTGACGTCGGTCTCTGGTGAAACGCTGGACCGGAAGAGCCGCGGGATTCGCCTGTCGGAACCGGCATCCGGACTCGACGACGTCTTTATCTACCCCAATCCGTATCGGGCTGCGCGGCACGGGGAGGAGCTAACCATCGCCGGACTGCCGTCGGAGACCACGATTCGGATTCTGTCCGCCGACGGGAGGCTCGTCCGCGTCCTTCCACAGGACCGCTCCCTCAACGGCGGTCGGACCTGGGACCTCAGAGACGCCCGTGGAGACAAGGTCCCGGCGGGGGTTTACCTCTTCCGCGTGGAGTCCCCGTCCGACGATCCGGTGGTCCGGCGTGCGGCGGTGATCCGATGAAGTGATCCGCTGAGGTGATCGGCTGACGGTAGACGCTGCCGCAGAAGCAGGCCATCGGGAGCGCGAGCCCCCGTAACGTCAACGCCTCGTTTCCCACGAAACGCTCACATCGCCTTCCCCCCTCAACGCAGCACCCTCGTGCCGCAATCGGTCCGATCCGTCTTCTCTGCCGTGGACCCCGTCGCCATCGTCGTGTGGCTCGGCATCGCCGGCGTTGCATTCTGTGCCTCAATGCCGGGGGCGCACGCCGCACTCGTCATGCTAGGTCTTGCGAGTACGGCCGGGACCGTGTGGCTGTGGCATCGCGATCGCCTTTCCACCGCACAGGTCCTGGCCGGAGCTGTGGCTGCGCGCTTTCTATTCCTGCCGCTTGAGCCAAGTCTTACCGACGACACGTTCCGCTACGTGTGGGACGGATGGCTCCAGTGGGAGGGCATCAATCCGTACGAGTTTCGCCCGTCCGCGGTGGTTTCACCTGAAGACGGGACAATGGGTTCGGAGCTGTATCAGCGCCTGAACTCGAAAGAGTTTTTCAGTGTGTATCCCCCGATCTCCCAGATGGTTTTTGCATTCGGGGCGAGCGTCGACGCCCTGATCGGGGAAAGCGGCTCGTGGCGCCAGAGCTATTTCGCCATCAAGAGCGTGTTCGTCCTGCTGGAAATCGCGGGGCTGGCTCTTCTTGCCCGAATGCTCGCTGCGCGGTGGCTCGTCCTGTACGCCTGGAGTCCGCTCGTCGTGCTCGAAACGGCGGGGCAGGGGCACACGGAGGCGGCGCTCGTCTTCTTCTTGATCGCCGCTGTGTGGGCTGTACGGGCCGTGCGGCCGGGCCTCGCGTCCCTGGCCCTGACCGGGGCTGCTCTCGTGAAGCTCTACCCTGTCCTGCTCTTTCCACTGCTTGTGCGCCGATTCGGATGGCGGAGCCTGCTCCCGGGGGCGGTCGCCGGGGCGCTGCTGTGCCTCCCGTACGCAGAGCCGTTCGTCATACCAAACGTTCTGACGTCGCTGGATCTGTACGTCCGGCTCTTCGAGTTTTTCGCCGGCCCGTACTTTCTCGCAAAACATGTGTTGTTGGAGGGGACGGGCACCGACTACAGCAAGATCCTCGGCCCGGCATTTCGCGCCGTGTTTCTGCTTGGCGTCCCGGTCGTCTACCTCTGGGACGCTCGCAGCGAACTCCCCTTTCACCGCTCCGCCCTCTGGATCCTGGGCGGATTTCTCGTTCTTAGCACGACCGTGCACCCGTGGTACCTGCTTGCCGTCCTCCCGCTCGCCGTCCTCGCGGCCGGGCGATCGAGTCGGCGAGGCGAATCCGTGAACCGCGTCGTCTACAAACACACCATGTCGCTCTCGGCCGGCGGGCTGGCCGGATGGCTCTGGCTCTCAGCCGCGGCCCTCGGGACCTACACCTTCTACGCCGGCGGTCCCTACTGGACGTGGGTTATCGGAGGATGGGGCGGGGCCCTGGTCCTCTGGGTCTGGACAGCAATGCCCCGCATTCGTAAAGCGGCGGACCATGCACTTCAGCATCTTCAGCGCCGTAGAGGCGCAGAGAAGGCCGATCGGATCCTTCGGTGGCTTTCTCCATCGCCGGGCAGACATGGCGTCACGCCGGGCGTGCTGGATCTGGGGGCGGGAGAGGGGTACGTCGGGCAGGCGATTCAGGACAGCCTCTCTGAAACAAAAGAATGCCGCATCGGCACCCGTGTACAGCTCTGCGACGTTATCGACCTCAACCGGACGGACCTGCCGCACGATACGTACAACGGGACTGATCTACCGTACCGAGAGAATGCGTTCGATAGCACCATCCTGTATTTCGTCCTCCATCACTGCCAGGATGCTGAGCGCGTACTTCAGGAGGCGCTGCGCGTGACCCGTGGCCGGGTGATCGTCGTCGAGAGCGTCATCGAAGGCCCCCTGCAGCATCGAGTTCTGCGTATTGTCGACCGGTGGGCGAACCGGATTCGATCGGCCGGCGTGATGCGAGCCCAGGAAGACGCGTTATCGTTTCGGTCGGTCCAGGGGTGGGAGAAACTCGTGCGGATGTCCGGCGGCACAGTTGTTCATCGCCACTCGTGGGGGAACGCCGTGCATCCGCAGGCTCTGCTCGTCATAGAACCTTCGGCGAGGGCAGACAGTGCTGCGGAGACCTCGACCGCCTCTCTCACCTCTTCCACCTCCTCTTCCTGAGCGGCGTCGTTGCTACGCTGTACCGACGGAGAAATCGACCGCCGCGAATACATCCGCGGGCGCAGCCTCGTCCGCTTGCAGCCAGATGTAGTCGTCGTATCGCCGAAACCAGGTCAGTTGACGCTTGGCATACCGCCGCGAGTTGCGTTTTACCAGGCGGACCATCTCCTCGCGGTCAATTTCGCCTCGAAGGAATTGAATCGGTTCGCGGTAGCCGATCGTGCTCATCGGTGCCTCATCGAGGTCCACGTCGAGCATCATTACCGACCGCACCTCGTCCAGCAGTCCGTCTTCCAGCATGCGGTCTACACGGCGATTGATGCGGTCATAGAGCGCACTTCGCTCTCGGTTCAGGACAACGGTTCGGTAGGAGAAGGGCGGCTCCGGCTGCTGGTCGTAGTAGTGGGTCAACGGCTTCCCCGTGTGGTGGTACACCTCGAGCGCCCGGATCACGCGATGCGTCTTCGTCGGGTCGTTCTTCTCGGCCTGTCGTGGGTCTACACGTCGTAGTTCCTCATACAGCGCTTTTTGACCTTCCTCCTCGAGCCGCTCTTCCAGCCGGTCGCGCACGCGTTGAGGCACATCGGGGATGTCCGCAAGGCCTTCCTGCAGCGCGTGTACGTAGAGGGTCGATCCACCGACCACGATCGCCTGCCGCCCGCGGGAGCGGATGTCTCGGATCCGGGCATTTGCCGCGTCGGCGAATGCGCCGGCGGAAAACGGAGGCCCCTCGACCGACCGTTCTCCGATGAAGTGATGCGGGACGCGGGACTGCTCTTCTTCCGACGGTTTTGCCGTGCCGATCGTGAGCTCGCTGTACACCTGACGGCTGTCGGCCGAAATAATCTCCGCATCCAGCTGTTCGGCCACGTTCAGGCTGAGCGTGGTTTTCCCGACGGCGGTGGGCCCGACGATCGTGAGAACCGGGGGATCTGGCTCCTCATGCGGAACGCATGTTTTCATAACATTAAGATGATCCGGGCGAAGACCATCTGCTTTAGGTTTACAAATTGCCCCTTGACTCCGCACATGCGGATCGGAAAGGGTCAGCGGACCATCTATACTCGCTGACGCTCGGTCGTTCCCTCCGTCTTTGTCACTCCGTTTATGACGACATCGCAGGAATCTACGGTCGCCTCGACGAACACGGCTCTACAGGTCGTTTTTCTCTTCGGCGTCCTCGTCATGTTTTTTACGAGTCTCGAGTTGATGGGAGACTCGTTCAAGTTGATGGGGAGCGGATTGGCAGAAAGTCTGCTCCGGATGACGTCTAACCCGTTCGTCGGGCTGTTCATCGGTATTCTTGCGACCAGCCTCGTGCAGTCGTCTTCCACGACGACGACGCTCACGGTGTCGCTCGTCGCGGCGGGCGGTCTCGATATCGCCGGCGCGATTCCGATCATCATGGGAGCGAATATCGGGACGAGCGTGACGAACACGATCGTCTCACTGGGGTCGGTGACAAGGAAAGAGGAGTTTCGTCGGGCCATGGCGGGAGCGACGGTCCACGACTTTTTTAATTTTCTGGCCGTGGCCACGCTTTTCCCGCTCGAGTTGATCTTTAAATTTGTTTCCACGCCGGCGGCCTACCTCACCGATTCGCTCGCGACAGTGGGAGGGACGCAGCTACTGAGTCCCGTCAAAGAGATCACGGAACCGATCGCTACGTTCGTCATTCAGATGGCCGGCGAAAACGGGGTCATCGTTCTGATTGTCGGACTGGCCTTGCTCTTTTTGTCGCTTCGTTTTCTTGTCACGCTCCTTAAAGGCCTCGTCCTCGGCCGGTCGGAGCAGTTTCTCCACAAGTACATCTTCGGACAGCCGGCCGTCTCGCTGTTGTTCGGTGTCGCACTCACGTTTCTGGTGCAGAGCTCGAGCATCACCACCTCGCTGACCGTGCCGCTGGTGGGCGCAGGCATTCTGACCGTCTCGCAGATCTACCCGTTCGTGCTCGGCGCCAATGTCGGGACGACGATGACCGCGATCGTTGCGGCGCTCGTCCTGGCTTCAGCCGGGGAGCCCGGGAGTGCGGAGGCGCTCCGTGGGGTTGCCGCGGTGAAGGTCGCCCTGGCTCATCTCTTCTTCAACCTGTACGGCATCGCGCTCTTCCTCCCGATCCGGCGGCTGCGTCAGATTCCGATCCGCCTCGCTGAACGTCTGGGCGACCTCGCGGTCAAGAATCGGGTCTACGCACTGGGATATCTGGCGACAGTTTTCTTTGCCATCCCGCTTATCACGATCGTCGGCACGCGAAACCTGGAATTCACCTACGACCCGCCCAAGCCAGATCGACTTGAGCAGGGGCCGGCGCTTGACCCCGACGCCTCGTCCGAGCCCACATCGCGTCGCCTGCCGTCCGTAACCGGCGACGGATCCGCGGCTCCGGTCTCGCTGGCAGAGGCCCTCGATACGCGTAAAGATTGAGACCGTCCGGTATTTCGCAGTGTGAGGCATGCGCGGACTGCTCCGCGGCCTGCCTGAGATGTCATGCGAACGGGAAACCCAGAGCATGCTCGATACGGGAATTAAGCACGATCGTGAGGCGCGGGAGCACCTTGTATGGCCTTTCTCGCAAGCGCACTGGGGACGGACTTGAGTTCGGTCGAGGGGGAACAACAGGCCTCTGGATATTCCCCGAGCTCTTCGTGCCCGTCCTATCCGCTGGCATACGGCTTGTGCTCTGTCAACGTCCCGCTCGACCGATGACGTACTGATGGGCTTGCGTCATGCGTGTCCGGTCGAGAGCCGCTGCCGTTAGCGTGCATGCGGTATGTCCTGGTACGTGCACTTGTCAGGCAAACTCTCTTCAGGTCACACGCCACAGCTCCGTAGCGCCGTACCGAGGCACGCTACTCACGTGACTCTGCATAAGAAAAGCCCACCGCCCGTGATGGGACGGTGGGCTTTCGCTCACCCGGATGGGTGAGACGTCATCATGCAGCGGTTTGCGCTTACGCTTCTGCGCTCGCCGGCTTGACCATTTCGTCCACGACGTAGCCTTCCTCTTCGGACTTGGCCTTCGCAATCGCGTAGATCAGAACGCCGTAGCCGGCCTTGGCGGCCACGTCAGCAATGGTGTAGCTGACCTGCAGGGTCGTGACTGCGCCCGCAGCTTCTCCAGGGTATCCTTCCACGAACATGGGAATCATGTACGCAATCGGATAAAAGCCCCATGTAAAGAGGAGCAGGAGGCGAGCATTCGAAAGAAGCTTCGCGACCCGTCCGGACTGTCGCTGAATCGTACTCGACAGTTCCGTAAAGAGAACGTAGAGGATGTAGACAAATGGCACCGAGCTCAGGAAGCCCCAGAGGCCGCGCGTCTCGAAGAGACCCGTGTTGGCGCTGACTTCGCCGGGGTAGCCGAGGATGATCATGAGCGCCGCAGCAAAACCGAGACGCGCCATGAGCGATCCACTCTCGCCTTTCGGTAGGCCGAGAACGAGAACGAGCTCAACGACGAGCAGCGGCACCGTCAGCAGCCAGTCCACATACCGATACGCGTCATTAAACGGCTTGTCTTCCTGGAAGACATACTGTCCGCCCTCGAGCGCGTAGGCCATGTCCCAGCTGCCGAAGATGCGGAAGTAGTGGTAGCCGGCAATCAGCACCACCAGTGCCGATACCATCATCGACACGCGGTACTTCGGTGCGAGGTTTTTCTGTGCCAGAACGAAGAACACGAACGCGGCAAACATCGTCGCGATCGTGAACGAAAACATGTTGTAGACCAGGTTGAACTGAAATGCCGAGAGATCCGGCAGTTCGAGAAACATTGCAAGAGACATAGTGGACTAAGATGCTGTTGGGTGAGTAGCGGAAAGAGTCTCAATCATCTTCGCAGGCATTCCGCCGTAACGGGCCTCCAGCGTCAAGATCGGTGTAAACTCGTTACCGAAGCCGTGAGATCGACCCGGGGGTCGGTCCGACGGACAGGTTTCGGGATGGAGCCACCGAGCCTCCAATGACGCGACGAGTCCGAGGGTGCAGACTTGGGAGGTCGAAGGGGAAAGAACGCCTACTCGCGACGCGAACTAGGGGCATCGCTGCCGATATGCGACTTCGCATTACCGGCTGCGGCTCGTAGCGCTTCCAATATGGACACGCGGACGTGGAAAAGCTTACTATGCCGCTCCGTGAAGGAACGATGTAATTAGAACATTACAAGCTATCACGTCATCGTCGTGCCGCTAGATACTGATGGGTAAAATCGCCCGCCTGTCAGGGGGATCCGTGACAAACATGATCGTTGCGCACCCCCCACCTTTCCAACGCAACCGTTTCATTTGTACCGATGGCGCAGGCGAAAAAGGCTTCACAAACGAAGAGTTTCTGCCGGGTTCGGCACGAATGCAGCTGGATACCGTGAACCGGGTGTCGGGCGAGTCGTCCGGGCAATGAATGACGATCCGGATTTTACCGACGCCGAGGTAATCGTGATCGCCCTCATGCAGGGCTACTTCCGAACCGATACGCTCAAACACACCTATCAGCTCGTCGTCGCCAACACTGAGGGGGCTTTCCCCGATCGTGCTGGCTATAAGCAGTGAATTCGGCGCCTGCAGCGACTGCCCGATCAGGTCGGCCGCCTAGTTCGGGCGGCCGCCCTGCGCGGACTCGCCGGGGAGGGCCGGATGCTCTATGCGACCGATTCGCTGCCGATTCCGCTGTGTGAGCCAGCACGTCACGGCCGAGTCCGTCTGCTGGCCGAGGACGGCGGGAAGTTCGGCGTAACAGCCTCGGGCCGCTGGTTTTAAGGGTTCAAAATCCACGCCCTCATCCATCAGCCGACCCAGATGGTACCCGCTGCGATGCTCCTTCCGGGAAACCGAAGTGACCAGGTCGCCGCTCGTGCCCTGGCGCGGTCGACGAGCGGAGGCGTCCTCCTGGCCGATGAGGGCTACCGGGGCAGCGACCTCTTCGACTGGCTCTACGACCAGGCCTAAACTCTTCGCGTGATGCCATCGGATGGACCCTCCGGAGGTGAAGGCCACTCGGCCATCAGCCGGGCCCGACAGCAAGCCGAAAGTAGCTTCTCCAGCCTCTGGCACCGGTTCTCCGACCGGGTCTACGCCCGGTCTTGGCACGGCCTCTGGACAAGCCTGCTGCTGAAAGTGCTCCACTTCAACCTGGAGCGGGCTGGTATCGCGTCTCACCCCGCCGATTCAACCCGCGACTGAGATTCGCTTAGACAGAAAGGCTGAACCTTTCACCTCCCACCCGTCGTGGGCGGGCTGTTTACCACTCTAATGACTGGATCTGCTCCAAGATTTGGATAATAAACATACCGTGGTCCTTCTCCTTCCTCAGTTCTCCAAGAGTCTTTGATGTCAAACCGAAAGCGGCC
>JAAAOT010000069.1 GCA_009908725.1 Bacteroidota bacterium
GGCCAAACGAACTAAATACCAACGTTCAAACCGGTCAACGGTCAACGGTCAAACGAGCCAACGAATTCAACATTCGCAATTCAACACTCCGCATTCAACACTCCGCATTCAACACTCCCCATTCAACATTCCCCATTCAACATTCCCCATTCAACATTCCCCATTCGAATCCGACTCACCACTCACGACCCACACCCCACACCTCATCCTTCCACTTCCACCTCATCCGGGACGCCGGCGTAGGGGAGCTCGAACCAGAACCGGGTGCCGCGGCCCTTGGTGCTCTCGACGTGCGGGTTCTCGCCGTGGGCCTGCAGGATCTGCTTGACGATGCTGAGGCCGAGGCCCGTGCCGCCGCTGTCGCGCGATCGGTCGGGGTCCACGCGGTAGAAGCGGTCGAAGATGCGGGAGAGGTGCTCCTCATCGATGCCTTTGCCGGTGTCGATGACCTCGATCCGGACCTTGTCGAGGCGTCGCTGCACGCGGCACCGAACCGAGCCGTCGTCGGTGTAAGCGATCGCGTTGTCGATGAAGTTGACCAGCACCTGCCGGATGCGATTGCGGTCGGCGCTGACCAGGTAGCGCGGAATGTCGACGTTCAGGTCGAGGCCCTTCTTTTCGGCTTTCGGACGCAACATCTCGCTGACTTCGTTGACGAGATCCTTGAGATCGAACTCGCTCCGGTTGATCAGGTCTTCCCGGTACTCCAGGCGGGCAATTTCGATCAGGTCGTTGAACAGGTTCTGGAGCCGCTCCAGGTTCGTCAACGCTTTCTCCGCGTACCGCTTTCGCATGTCGTCGGACAGGCGGGGCGTGCCCAGCGCCTCGAGATACCCGCTGATCGCGAAGATCGGATTCCGCACTTCGTGGGAGACGTTCCCGATAAACTCTTTCTGCAGGGCCGTGAGGCGTTCCAGCTCCTCGATTTTCTCGCGGAAGGCGTCGGACGCCCGGTTCAGGCTTTCCGCCACATCCTGAAACTCCGCCGCCCGGGAGTCGATGCGGATGCGGCCCGTAATGCGGCCTTCGGCGACCTCGCTCGCTGTGTCACGGATGCGTTTCAGCGGTGTCGTCACCTGGTAGGCGGCGATCCAGCTGCCGATGATCGAGAGGATCAGCGCGAGGACCATCCCGAGGATCAGCACGATCTGCGTGCGTTGCGCCAGCTCATAAAGTGGAGGTGTCGGTTGTCCGACCTGGATGATGAGGTTCGAGTTCGGCCGGTAGAGCGCGGCGTAGAACACCGTTTCGCCGTTGGGGCCGATGTGCTCGGTGTACCGCGACTCCGGAGCGTCGATCGCCGCGAGGCGGTCGGGATCAATGAGCGTGGAGTCGGAAGCCTGCTGTTCGCCGTTCGGGTCGTAGTAGACCGTGTCGGGCGTGGCTACGGAGATGTGAAGGTCGGTCAGCCGGCTGAGCTCCTGCACGATTCTCAGGCGCGCCTGCGGGTCCGGTTCGTTCTCGATCTGGACGGCGACCCGTTCGGCCTGATCACGGAGGGTTTGCTCCATGGCCGAGCGCATCTCCGCCGTCAACACGAGGACCACGTAGAGGGCAACCACCACGACGGCGGTGCCAACGAACAGTGCGAACGTGAGCACCATCCAGGTCTGCGTGGAGGCGCGATCCGGCAGAAACCACTCGCCGAGTCGTTTGAAAGGGGACGGCATAAACTGGGGGCGGGAGGGCGTTCGAAACGATGAGCATGCGCATGATACAAACGAAAGCCCGTAGCGCCAATTAAGGGGCTACGGGCCGCGTGTGTTCGCACGTGGTAGATGTCGATTGCACCCGGAATATAAGCGGGAACAGGACCTACGCCAGACGAATCGGGAACGTAGAAGGCAAACGCTGCCCTCGGAGCCGTCGTTGGCCCGGCGGGAGAACGTTTCCTTCAGGTCCGAGCACTACGCTTCGGCGGATTCTTCCTCGCGGACAAAGCGGTATCCGACGCCGCGCACCGTCTGAATGTGCTTGGCGAACTCTCCGAGCTTCTCCCGAAGGTTCTTGATGTGGGCATCGACCGTTCGCTCGGTCACCATCATGGCGTCCTTCCAGATCGTCTCCAGAAGCTGCTGGCGCGTGAACGCCTTGCGCGGGTGACGGACGAGGTAGCGGAGAAGCTCAAACTCGGTGAGCGTCAGTCCGAGGTCTTCGCCGTTCAGCTCGGCGCGGTACTCGTCCTCGTAAATCGTGAGGTTGTCGACCTCGAGAATGTTGCTTTCCTCGACGCCGGACCGGCGCAGCACCGCTTTCACGTGAGCCACGAGGACCTGCGGGGAGACCGGCTTGGTGAGGTAGTCGTCACCACCGAGCATGAGACCTTCGATCTGGTCCTCTTCCTCCGTCTTGGCGCTGAGGAAGATGATCGGAATCATTTCCGTCTCGACGCGCGAGCGCAGGCGGCGGCAGACTTCGTACCCATCCAGCCCCGGCAGCATGATGTCGAGAACGATGAGGTTGATGTCGCTGTCGGCTTTCTCGAGCGCTTCCTCCCCGTCGAACGCGGTCTCGACGTTGTAACCCTCTTCCTGGAGGAAGTGGCTCACGACTTCGACGACGTCCTTTTCATCGTCGACGACGAGGATGTTGATATCGGCGGGATCTGCAGTAATCGGCATGGGTGGGTACGGATTCAGTGGTGGGAGATACCGAATCGTGTTGACGAGGCAAGATGGGAGGTCGGGCACGGGCCGGGGCGCATCGGACGTCGAACGTCGACGGCGCCGGACACGGGGACGATCGCCTGGGGGCAACGCACGGGCCGGAAGACCCCGCGAGGACTCATCTTGTCGTTACACTGGATTCATTGCGCAGAGGTCCATGACGGCGTTGGCCGCGGACCGGACATGCGTTACGTTGTCGTTTTCAGGGCGAAAATGCGGAGTGCGTGGGGTCGGGGGCAGCGTGGGCATCAGCCTCGGCCAACGATGGTCTCGTTGGAGGTCTCGACATCAACGTATGCTCGTGGGACCCGCCGCGACAGGTTACAGCAAATCTCGTACGGGATGGTCTCTGCCCACCGCGCAATGTCGTATGCTGTCGGGCCGCCGGGGCCAAAGAGCGTAGCTGCATCACCGACCTCGATCCGCCGCGCCAGAGGGCCGTCGGGCGGGCCGAGGTCGACCATGCACATGTCCATGCAGATGGTGCCGACGACCGGCCGAAGCTCGCCGCCGATCCGAACGCGGGCACGACCGCTGAGAAGCCGCGGGTACCCATCCCCGTACCCGGCGCCGAGCGTCGCTAGCCGGGTCGGTCGGTCGGCCGTCCAGGTTGCTCCGTACGAAACCGAGGTGCCGGCTTCGATCGTGCGGACGTGGGTCACCCGAGCGCGTAGCGTGAGGGCGGGACGAAGCGTGATCTCGGCGTCGGCCTCAATCAACGTCTGGGTAGGCGCGAGGCCGTATAGGGCAATGCCGGTACGTATGTATGTGGGTGCATCGGAGGCCGAGCTGTGCGCCAGCGTCCCACTGTCCGTGAGAAGCGCGCCGGTGTTGTCGGTGTGAAACGACAGCGGCAGGCCGAGGTCTCGGCGAAGAGTCTCGAACCGCGTGCGCTGCGTTTCGGTGAGCGCATGCCCGGGGTCGTCTGCCGTCGCAAAATGGGTCCAGAGACCCTCGATGGTGACGCCGGGCGTCTGACGCAGCCGGTCGACCGTCTCGGGCACCTGGTCCGGTGCGAGTCCAAGGCGGCTCATACCGGTGTCCACTTTCAGATGGACGTGCAAACGCGCACCGGGAGCGGCATCGACGATCCGGTCGGCGACGTCCCGGGAGGACACTGTAACGTCCAGTTCGTGACGCTCGCAGTTGGTGAGGTCGCCGGGGAGGGGGGCTCCCAGCACCAGGATTCGCCCGGTAATGCCGGACTCTCGCAATTCGACACCCTCCCGCGGCCGCGCTACGGCAAAGGCCTCCACCCCTTCGTTTTGCAGAACCGGAGCCAAGCGGGCAGCGCCGTGGCCGTACGCATCCGCCTTCACCACGGCCATCAGCTTTGCCGGAGCCACGCGCTTCCGGAGAGCCCGCACGTTATGACGCATGGCGGACAGGTCAACCTCCGCGTAAACGGAGCAACCCGTCGCGTCCGCATTCGAAGGAAGCGGCGGAGCCCCGGCGGACGAGGACTGGGCGTATGGATCGATGTGGGGCGGTGAGGCGGAGATATCGAGTACGAGAATTTCATTTTGCAGTTGCAGACTCCGTATAGGAACACCATCCGCCGATGGTTCCGTCCGATCCTGGCCGCTGAGGCGAGACTCTGTGAAGATGGAAACGCAAACTGCACACGAATCCAACCGCACGTTTACATACGGCCGCGGAGCAAAGGGGGGCAAAATGTCAGAGCGCCCGGACGGATTTCTCCGCCGGGCGCTCTTCCCCACAGGGTCGATGAAAAGAAGTGCGTTCATCGGAAAGAAATGACCTCGTCGGCGTCCCGGCCGAAGAGGGAAGGAGGTTCGACTCGAAAGTCGGAACCTGCTTCATCTACCTAACCGACAAAGCCCGCCGGTACCGGACACCCTGAACACCAAGTTCATTTAAATGGCGCCCGGCGCGGATCAGGGCACATGGGTTCCGCCGACCTTGGATACGCACGGTTGCATTCTTGAGAAAAGAGCATGTGGGGGATACATTCTCAAGAGGAGTCCGTATCCGTATTCTGATCACTGTTTCGCTCTCTGCCGCCCCTTCTATGCTACGATCTCGCTTCCTCGCTACCCTCACGCTGCTATTTCTCTGGGCGGCGGGTCCGTTCGTCAGTCCGGCGCAGCAGGCTGCTGAGTCCCTGCCCGACCTCACGCTCCGCACCATCCACGCCGGCAACGAGTTGTCGCCGAAGACCTTCCAGGGCGGCCGATGGACGGAGGAAGGGCCAGTCGTAACCTATATCGAGCCGGTCTCCGGTAGCGATGCCACTCACCTAATGCGGTTTAATCTGGAGACGGATGAACGCACGCAGATTATCGACGGCACGACGCTTCAGGCGGACGACGTCGATCGCCTGATTCAGATTGAAGGATACGAGTACAGCCGCGACGGATCGAAGGTCTTGCTCTATACCGACTCGAAGCGAGTCTGGCGTCGCAATACGAAGGGCTTCTACTACGTCTACGATACCGAGACACAATCGCTCACCCCGATTGCTGACCGGGACGACGGCTACCAGATGTTCGCCAAGTTCAACCCGGATGCGACGAAGGTTGCCTTTGTACGCGACCGCGACCTGTACGTCGTGGATCTTGCTACGGACAACGAAACGGCGTTGACGACCGACGGCGCGGATGGCTCCATCATCAACGGGACGTTCGACTGGGTGTATGAGGAGGAGTTCGGTCTCCGCGACGGGTTCTCCTGGAGCCCGGACGGCGCACATATAGCTTTCTATAAGCTGGACGAAACGGACACGCGCGAGTTTGCGATGACCGACTTCCGGACTCGCTATCCGGAATATGAGCGATTCCGGTATCCGAAAGCCGGCGAGGTGAATAGCGAAATCAAGGTCGGTGTGGTGGACATGTCGGCCATAGACACGACGAGCGCCGGGCAGCCGGAGGCCATTCAGTATTTTGAAACGGAGACCTGGGACCCGGAGCTGGACAAAGAGACGGAAGCCTCCGACCCGACGGAATATATCTCCCGTATGGGCTGGACGCCCAGGATCGACGGGCGTCACCACGTTTGGATGTTTCGCATGAACCGCGGGCAGAACCGCCTGGATGTTCTGTACGGGAATCCGTCCGACGCCTCGACCCAGACGGTCCTCCAAGAAAACCTCGATACCTACATCGACGTCGAGGACGGCAAGCTGCAGTTCCTGAACGACGGGGAGCACTTCGTCTACCTGTCCGAGCGAACCGGCCACAACCACATCCATCTTTACCGAAACGACGGTACCTACATCGGCCCGGTGACGGACGGGGAGTGGGAGGTGACGAGCTTCCACGGAATCGACGAAGAACGTCTGCAGGCATACTTCACAGCCACGAAGGCGAGCTCGATCGAGCGCCAGCTCTACCGTGTGGGTGTGTCGATGGGCAAGCACGAGGCGGCGATGGAGCCGGAGCGCGTGAGCGAAGAGCCGGGCTGGCACTCGGTCAATATGTCGAACGACCTTCAGTATTACATCGACCAGTACTCGAACGCCACGACGCCTCCGACGTGGACGCTCCACGAAGCCGACGGCACGCTGGTGACGACGCTGCAGAGCAATGACTCACTCCGAAATGCGATCGATGCGCTGGACCTTCCGGCGCCATCCTTTACCACCATCCCGGGAGCGGACGACACGCCGCTGAACGCCTACACCGTCAAACCCGGCAGCTTTGACGAAGACCGCCCGCACGCTGTGCTCATGTACGTGTACGGCGGACCCGGGTCGCAGACGGTCACCAATCA
>JAAAOT010000344.1 GCA_009908725.1 Bacteroidota bacterium
TCGAACATAGCGTATTCTTTGTCGACGACGGCCCCGAGCGATTCGATGTGGTTTTTGAGCCGGTCGTTGGAGTCGAGCACCCAGCTCATCTCGCAGGCATCGAACCCGTTCGGCGGGCCGCTTTCGATCGTGGCCAGCACCAGCAGCGCGTCAAGACCTTTCCCCTGGAACTCTTTTCGAACCCCCATAAGGGGCATCCGGCACTCGTAAATGCCGTAGTGTGCGTTGAGCAGCAGCTTCGGAAGGCCCAGGGGAAACAACCGTCCGTCTGGGACCTGCTGAAGCGCCTGGTTGACATTCGGAAGCGTAATCGAAAAGGCTACGGGCTCGCCGTCGTGCTCGACGAAGAAGATCATGTCCGGCTCCACGATCTGCCGTAGCTGTCCGGCAAGCTGATCGATCTCAGCATCCGTCATCGGCACGTGGCCCCAGTTGTCCGCCCATGCCTCGTTGTAGATGTCGACCACGCACTTCGCTTCCTCCTCGAAGCGGTCCATGTCCAGCGTTCGAAGCGTAAGGCCGGGCGTGCGCCGCTTCACAAGCTCGGCTCCTCGCTTGAGGCGGTCGAACTTTACATACTTCTTGTGGACGTAGTATGCCCACATTGTCATGGCTCGCTCGAACCCGTAGCGAAGAAGGAAGTCTTCGTGATACGGTGGGTTGTACGGCATAAGAATCGACGGCTCCCGGTCGAAGCCGTCCACGAGCAGGCCGGCCGTGTCGTTCAGAGACGGGTTCGCCGGCCCCCGGATGCCGGTCATCCCTTTCTCCCGCAGCCAGCCAGTGGCCGCATCCAGCAGCCCCTCAGCGACCGTGTAGTCGTCTCCGCACTCTAAGAAGCCGAAGAAGCCGTTGTCGTCGCCGTATTTTTTGAGGTGCATGCCGTTGATGATTCCGGCGATGCGCCCGACCACGCGCCCGTTGCGGCGCGCAAGAAAGAGCTGCGCCTCTCCGTGCTCGAAAAATGCGTTTTTCGACGGGTCCAGCACGTGCTTCACCTCCCTGCGCAGGGGCGGCACCCAGTTCGGGTAGTCCTCCGAATAGAACGAGTACGGAAAGTCGATAAACGCCTTGCGGTCGGAGCGACTGCGTACGGGTTGGATGTCAACCGACGCGGCGGTGGCCGTAGATTCCATATCGTCCAGGTTCGTCGTGGTGGATGCCCGGGGAGGGGGAAGAACAGAGCTGTCGACAAAAAGCCGCCGCTCTCCGCAGGACGAGGCGTCGTCCCGGGAGGCGGCGGCGGAAGGATGAGCCTCGGGCGGTTGGAGCCGCCCTGCCTCGGTACTATGCTGCAGCCGAGTGGCCGCTGGCGGACCCGTTCATGTGGCCCGTGGCCGGACTGTTGACGTTTTCCGCGGATGAGCGGCTATTCCGAGCGTGCCCATTGGCGTGGTGCTCACTGACGGAGTGCCCGTTGGAGCCGATCACGCCGTGCTGCTTGCCAACCTTGTGGAAGGCATCGAGGATCTGGTCGAGTTCCTCGTTGCTGTGCGTCGCCATGTACGACGTACGCATGAGGGTTTGCCCCGGAGGGACGGCGGGCGGCACGACGGCATTTACGAAGACGCCGTTGTCGAGCAGGTCACGCCAGAACTGGAAGCAGGTGTTCATGTCGCCGATGACAACGGGGATGATCGGCGTTTCGCTGTCCCAGACGTCAAAGCCAAGGTTGCGGAAGCCGTCCCGCATGTAGTCGGAGATTTCCCAGAGTCGCTCCAGCCGTTCCGGCTCCTCCTCGAGAATGTCAAGGCACTTGAGGACGGTAGCCGTATTGGCAGGAGGCATCGACGCACTGAAGATGTGCGCTGATGCTTCGTGGCGGATGAACTCGATGACGTCGTGATCGCCGACCGCGAAGCCCCCGAGGGACGAGAAGCTCTTCGAGAACGTGCCGGTAATGATGTCGACCTCGTCGGAGCGGCCGAACGTAGACGCCGAGCCTCTTCCACTCGGGCCAATGACCCCGATTGCGTGGGCGTCGTCCAGCATCAGGGCCGCGTCATATTGCTGCGCCAGATCCAGCAGCTCCGGAACGCGGGCAATCTTACCGCTCATGGAGAACACGCCGTCCGTGGCGATCAGCTTGCCGGCATCCGGGCGATCCTGCTGTGCCCGCCGGAGGAGTTTCTCCAGGTGCTCCAGGTCGTTGTGGCGGTAGCGCTGCGTGTCTGCCAGGCTAATCTTCGTACCCTGAACGATGCAGGCGTGATTGTCCTTGTCCGAAAAAATGATATCGTTGCGACCGGCAATCGCCTGTATAACACCTTCATTGGTCATGTAGCCGGTCGAGAACAGGACCGCCTCATCCTTCCCCATGAAGTCGGCCAGCCGCTCCTCCAGCCGGAGGTGAAGGTCCAGCGTCCCATTCAGGAAGCGACTTCCCGTACATCCCGTGCCGTACTTGGCGACGGCGTCCCGGGCAGCCTCCTTCACACGTGGATCCGCAGTCAGGCCAAGGTAATTGTTCGACCCGGCCATGATGATCTCTCGACCATTCATGATCGCGGATGTCCCCTCGTTCCGCTCAATCGGACGAAAGTACGGATACAGATCCGCATCCTTCGTCTTCGCATAGTCGCCGGATTCGTCGAAGAACTGATGGCATTTATCAAAGAGCGACGGGGCCGACTCGGTCGCGGTCTCCGTGTCCTCTCCTTGGGACGTCGCGGTCTCCTGCGACCGTCGGCGGTCAGACTGGGTCATAGAAACGGTGTGCGTATATGCAAGGCATCGTGTGGGAAGCAGGAGCACTACGGACTGGGGTGTGGGCCCCGATATACATCCGATAGACTCATCCTACGTTACAAGCCGCACCCAACCACGCGAAGGTAACACGGCCTCAAAATATTTTTTGGCGCCGGTCTTAACGGTCCATGATGGACCTGAGACGAGGCGCAGGCAGACGAGATGACGCTCTGGTTCGGAAGTGTATGCCCAATCGTACCGCGCGCATGTTAGTTTCCCCCACACAACACAATCATTACACCCGGGAGCACTTCCGTCGATGTTTTTGGTAGCCTTTCACATCTGACCGTGAGCTTCATGGTACCTTCGCACGCAGGGATCAGTACACGGGCCGGACCTTTCAGGAAGACATCAGAATTGCAACTTGATGGACGCTGAGTTTCCCATGGGAGAAGGCACCACCCTCACGGAGAGTTCATCTCCCACGTCGAAAGTTAGGAGGTGAGCACTGACGTAGGCATCCACGACCGTGAGAACGTAGAACAAACCGGTACCTACGACCGACAGGTCGCGCCATCGCCGGTACCGATCGCGTTGTGAGCGGAGCGTTCGAGCCGGGATTTCGGCGTCGAAGGTGGACACGCTCCGCTGGACGAGGCGGTACTGATCCCGGAACGAGAGATAGGGGTTCGAGGGGATCTGTCCCGATGCCACACGCTCCTCACTGATCTTGTAGAGATGGGCGCGCTGAAAGAGCTTGTACTGGTCGTGGTTGTAGAGAATGGAGTACGTCAACCCCGCCAGCCCGGCATACACGATCGGAATTTTGTAGTACTGCCGGTTGTAAAGCTGTCCCCATCCGGGGACGGCAAAGGCGCGCCAGAGGGCTTTTTGCGGCGTGTGATCCGCCGGAAGGCCGCGTTCGACGAGAATCTGCGTCCGGACGCTATCGGGCTGGGCAACTGCCGATGGAGCCCCGGCGGCCCAGAGGGTGACGATCGTCAGCAGAAGCAGAGCGCTCCGAATCCGAGAAAATGAAGCGTCCAAGACCAGTTGACAGGCTGTGCGAGACGATACCCGATCCGTTTACGTCGACGTGAGAGCGTCGCTCGGTTATGGGCCAATGGGACGTACAGAGGCTGCACGCAATGATGCTGCGCGCGGGTGGATACGGTGAGTGGGCGATCTCCCTCCGCCGTTACTCTTCCAGCATATCCATGAGACGTTCCAGGTCTTCGGCCGAGTAATACGAAATCTCGATCTTCCCCTCCCCGTCCGACTTGTGCCGGATGTTGACCTGGGTGGAGAACCTGGAGCGGAGCTGGTTGCGATACTCTTCGAGCTGTAGCTCATCGCGGGTCGGTGCCGGGTCGACCTCGGCCTCGGCATCGGTGTCCGCATCCTCCGCCTCGGCTTCCTCTTCGGCCTGCTGGTACTCCCTCACCCGCCGCTCGACTTCTCGAACGGAGAGCTCCTCTTCGATCGTCTGCTTCAACAGATCGATCTGCGCCTCGTGATCGTCGATCGTGATGAGAGCACGGGCGTGGCCCATCGCCACCTCCTTGTCGCGAAGCGCTGCCTGGATGCGGGGCGGCAATCGTAGGAGCCGGAGGAAGTTGGCGACGGTTGCGCGGCTCTTGCTGACTTTCTCGGACACCTCCTCCTGCGTGAGCCCGCACTCTTCCATCAGTCGCTGGTACCCCAGCGCCACCTCGATGGGGTTCAATTCTTCGCGCTGGACGTTTTCCACCAGCGCCATCTCGAGCATCTGCTCGGTGTTGGCCTTGCGGACGAACGCAGGCACGCGAGCGAGTCCCGCACGGCGCGCCGCACGGAGACGCCGCTCCCCGGAGATGATCTCAAACTGTCCTTCGCCGAGCGCCCGAACGGTGATGGGCTGGATGATGCCGAGCTGACCGATCGAGGCGGCAAGCTCATCGAGCGCCTCGTCGCTAAACTCCTGACGCGGCTGATACGGGTTGGGGCGAATGTTTTCGACCTCCACCTCCGCCACTCTCCCGACCAGCCGGTTGCCGTCTTCGAATCGGTAAAGCTGGCTGCGAGATACATCATCGCCGGAGGACGACTCGCCGCGCTCCTCGTCCCGCTCCTCGGATGGGAGCAGTGCGCTGAGACCTTTTCCAAGTGCTGATTTCTTAGACATGCCAGACCGTCCGTCGGGAATACTGATCGTGAAAGGCCCGGATGCGCGTCAGAACGCGCCCGGGCACATCAAGGGTAAAAGGGCCGCGTTTCGGCGGGCGCTAGAGCGAAAAGCCGTTCGCGGGCGTTTTCTCTTCCGAAGATTCCGAAAGGGCGCCCGGCACGCTTTCCTCCGGGCGGTCCGAGCGACTCGAGGCGCTTGCCTCCTCGGATGCATCGCCGGTCGCCGGGAGCGGCGCATCATCGTCCGCCTGGCCGTCTCCGTTCGCGTGATGCTGCAGGTACCGCTGGTTGTCGGCTAGTATCTCGCGCGCCAGCGACATGTAGTTTCTCGATCCTTTGCTCGTCGCGTCGTACAGAATGACCGGCTTCCCGAAACTCGGCGCTTCCGACAGCCGCACATTTCGTTGTACGATGGTTTCGAACACCTTGTCGCCGAAGTAGCGACGGACCTCCTGCGCTACCTGGTTCGACAGGCGAAGACGCGTATCGAACATTGTCAGCAGCACGCCCTCAATTTCGAGGTCGGGATTCAGGTGCTGCCGGACGATCTTGATGGTGTTCAGGAGCTGTCCGAGACCCTCGAGGGCAAAGTACTCCGCCTGGACCGGGATGAGCACCGAGTTCGCCGCGGTCAGCGAGTTCAGCGTCAACAGCCCGAGCGACGGCGGGCAGTCGATCACGATGAAGTCGTACTTCCGTCGCACCCGCTTAAGCGCGTTCGAGAGAATTTTCTCCCGCTCCATGACGTCGATCATCTCGATCTCCGCCCCGACCAGGTTGATGTGGCTGGGGACGACATCGAGAAAGGGGATCTCCGTCGACAGCACCGTTTCCTGTGCCGACACCTCGCCGATCAGCGCCTCGTAGATCGACGCCTCTACATCTTTCGGCTCCAGGCCGATCCCCGACGTGCAATTGGCCTGCGGATCAATGTCGATCAGCAGGGTGGAATGCTCCGTCGCCGCCAGAGAAGCTGCCAGATTGATGGCTGTCGTGGTTTTACCGACACCGCCTTTCTGGTTGGCGATCGCAATGACTTTTCCCATAAGGAGTTACCGCTCTTGAGTACAGGCTGTCGCACTGCTCGCGACAGTCCCATCAGACCTAAGGGTGAACGTGGAGGTGCAGTCCCGCGTCGGGACCGCATCAGACCGTTGGCGCATGCACGATGGCGCTCCATGCACGATGGCGCTCGGGGCTCGTGATGCCCGCCGAGACACCACCCTTAGCCGCTTGGCGGTCGCCCGCCGGGCCGGTGCGCATTCCGGCCCTGTAGCGCGTTGAACCGGGCGTGCAGTGTGCCAATTTCAGTGGTACCAACATACGCATCAGGGCGCGCCAATGTCCACAGCCGCATCGTGAGGGTCGGGCGAAGAGGGCCGGCTCGGCCGGTCGTTCCACCGAGCCGCATCGCCGGAGCCACCCCGGCGCAGCGGCCGTGCGGCGAACACGGCTACGGATCACTGTGCGGCCGTTCAAGGTTCGCTCAACGAATACCCTTTTTCCTTCAGGCTGCTGCACCTCCATGGCG
>JAAAOT010000366.1 GCA_009908725.1 Bacteroidota bacterium
AACGCATATTTCCCCGCCGCCGCTGTAAATCATCTCGACCATCCGCATCCGCACTGGATTTGCAAGGGCCTTGAACCGGTCGACGGAGTGCTCGACATCCCCATCCCGCAGGCGATCGTCGGAAACGTCGTCACTACTGCAACAGGTCATTGTCAATCGGCGAGAGGATTCGGTCGTGAGCACTGGTAAAGTATATTGACATCCTTCTATATGGTTTCGCACCGGTGCGAGGACCCGGGAGCAGGAGGCAAGGTTGGGACGGGATGTACGTTTGTATGTGTGTATGTCTGTAGTTGCCTGGGGGGTGCTTCAAAGTTCAAGGTTCAGAATTACGAGTTCCGGGGGTTTGCCTTAGCTCACTCAGCGGCTGCGGCATTCGACATTCGGCATTCGGCATTCGACATTCGGCATTCGACATTCCCAATTCCCAATTCCCAATTCCCAATTCCTACTCCGGGTGGGTACGGCTGGGAACGGGACATAAGAGGAGAGTCGTTGATGAGAACGTCCGTGGGTAGGATACGACTGTCCACTTTATCGGGGTAACTCCATCCCTACTCCGTGTCAAACTCCTGGGCATACGGCCGGTCGAGGTCGTCGACTTGGATGCGGATGAAGCCGTGGTCGGTCGCGGCGTGGCACTGATTGCAGGCATTCGCTACGTTTGCGAGCTGCCCCTTCGCTCCGCTCCAGTCGTTTTCGTCGACATACGAATCGAGCCGCTCCACGACCGGAACGAGCATCGACTCCGTCAGCTTCCCGACCTCATATCCTTCGTAGACCGGCGCTTCCATTTGCGTCGTCTCGATGGTTTCCTCCAGTTCGTGCAGGTAAAACTCCGACAGCTCGCCGTTCTCCGCCTCGACGGCAAGAGCGGTTTTGTGGGTCCAGCGCTGCATGCGGCTCATGTAAACGGCAAGCTCTGCGTGCTCTTCGCCGTGCTCCTCTTCTTCTGCCGTCTCGTCGTGCCCGTCTTCCTCATGCGCCTGCTGGGACTGCGCTGACGCCTCACTTAGAGCGCGAGATGTATCGGTGTCCGGCGAGCACGCCGGGAGCGCGAGCATCCCGAACAGGACCAGAGAGAGCAACGCGTACTTCGGGGACGCGGGGACGGTCATTATGCTTTAAAACTGAGAAACAGAAATCTAGACTGATTCTACATAACGAGTATCCAGGCACCCGTCAAGGCTCTTCACCGGAATAGCGTACAAATCAACGTCAACGACCCCGTCGACGTCGCCATGCCGAAGTCCTTCAGGATCGGAATGGTTTGACGTTCAGGGTTCAGGGTTCCGGGTTCAAGGTTCTGGGTTCCGAGTTCCGCGTTATGGGTTCCGGGTTGAACGACCCCGCCCCGGATGCAACTCCACCTACACACCTACACACCTAAACACCTTCCCCCCTTCACACTTTCACACATCGCCCTTCCCCCGGGGTCCGGTCGGATCACTACGGCCGGATGACAGGGCCCGCCCGTGCTCCGAGCGACGTCGACAGAGATGTTACGCGACGCCGCGTCGCGTGGTACAAATTCGCTTGACTCTTCTTCAGACAGCCCCTACCCTACATTTACATTTAAAAGCATCGCATGTCTTCTCCGGCTGCGCCGTTTTCGGTGCAGCGATACCGGCCGGTCACGGCAGGTACCCAACTCCGGCACTGTCGCGCAACGGTTAGAGTCCGAATGCCCGCTGAGAAGACGATCACGCCCGGCCGATTCGGTTTTCGAACCGCCGGCCGGGACCCTACGCGTCATAGGGCCTGTGGTCTCCGAGTGTGGAGCATGTTTGCACCTGCAAATCGGCTGTCGTACCGTGTCTGTGCTGTACGAACTGTGAGCCGGCCGTATGCGGTGCCCATCTCTTCTGCTCTGTGGCCTTTGGCGCGTTGACGCTCAAAGGTTCTCATCTTACACAGAGCTTGCTTATGACCGCTCCCACAACCGCCGTCGCCTCCGAATCGCCTTCACCGGGCGTCGGAGCCCGGCGCAGTCTGTTTACACCGCGCGTCCACCTGAAGCCGTACGATTACCCGCATCTGCTGGAGTATAAGACGGCAATCCGCCAGTCGTACTGGGTTCACGACGAGTTCAATTTCGAGGGCGATGTGCAGGACTTCCGGGTCAACTGCACGGACGTCGAGCGCAGCGTCATCCGGAAGACCATGCTGGCTATCGCTCAGATCGAGGTGTCGGTCAAAACGTTCTGGGCCGATCTCTACCGCCGCCTCCCGATTCCTGAGATCGGGGCCGTGGGGATGACCTTTGCCGAGTCAGAGGTCCGCCACATGGACGCCTACTCCCACCTCCTGGAACGGCTCGGGCTAAACGACGCCTTTCGTGACATCGACGACATTCCGGCGATTCGCGACCGGATCAGCTATCTCGACGATGCCCTGCAGCGTGCCGAGGACGGCCGGAACCGCGAGTTGGCATTCTCCATCCTCCTCTTCTCCATTTTCGTCGAACACGTCAGCCTCTTCAGCCAGTTTCTCATCATGCTATCATTCGACAAGCACGAGAAGCGGTTCAAGGGCGTGGCGAATGCCGTCGAGGCGACGTCGAAGGAAGAGCAGATCCACGGCCTCTTCGGGGTCGAACTGATTCGCCTGATGCGAGAGGAGCGTCCGGAATGGTTCAGCGAGGGATTCGAGGGCGAGGTCCAGGCTGCCTGCACTAAGGCATACCGGGCGGAAACGAAAATCCTCGACTGGATCTTCGCCGACGGGGTGCTCGACTTTCTCCCTCGCCCGGTGATCGACACGTTCCTCCGCGACAAGTTCAACCAGGCACTCGACAGCGTTGACGTCGACCCGCTCTTCGACGTGGATGCCGACCGGCTGTCGGAGACGCGCTGGTTCTATGAAGAGATCTTGCTAACAAAGGGCAACGACTTCTTCTCTAAACGCGGCACAAGCTACTCGAAGATGACCCAGAGCGTCAGCAGCGACGATCTGTTTTAGGAGCAGAGGAAGCGTGGCGGCCCCGCGCGACCTCCTTTGGTAAACGCCGCCAACCTCTCCTCTACCCGGCTGTCGGATGACCCGCCGACGCCGACATTTCCCCTTACCTGACCGACCCCGACCATGCCTGCCACAGTAGCGACCCAACGCCCGCCCTTTCACTGGTTGAACGAAGACATCCGGACCTTCCTTCGTCGCGGCTACCTGCTCGACGGAGTGACCGCGGAAGAGCGCGTCCGCCAGATCGCCGACCACGCCGAGTGCATTCTCGGGATGGACGGCTTCGGCGACACGTTTTTCGACTACGTCAGCCGCGGATACTACTCCCTGGCCTCGCCGATCTGGTCCAACTTCGGGCTGAACCGCGGACTTCCAATCTCCTGCTTCGGCTCCCACATCGAGGACTCGATGGACTCCATCCTCGATACGCATGCCGAGGTCGGCATGATGACCAAGGTCGGCGGCGGGACGTCCGGCTACTTCGGCCACCTACGCCCGCGAGGCGCGGCAATCACGAACAACGGGACGTCGAACGGCACCTACCCGTTCGCGCAGCTCTTCGACAAGATCATCAACGTCGTCTCGCAGGGGGAGACACGCCGCGGTCACTTCGCCGGTTACATCGACATCGAACACCCGGATGTCGACGAGTGGCTCAACATTCAGTCGGACGGCGACGCCATCCAAACGATGTTCTATGGCGTGGTCGTGGGCGACGACTGGATGGAGGCCATGATCGAGGGCGACGCGGACAAGCGAGCGTTGTGGGCGCGGGTGATCGAGGCGCGGATGAACCACGGCATCCCGTACATCCTCTTTCGCGACAACATCCAGCGAGGGCGGCCGCAGGTGTACAAGGATAAAGGCTACGACGTCCGCGCCAGCAACCTCTGCAGCGAAATCGCGCTTCCCGCGACGGCCGACGAGAGCTTCGTCTGCTGCCTCTCGTCCATGAACGCGCTGCACTACGACGATTGGAAGAACACGGACGCCGTCGAGGTGATGACGTTCTTCCTCGACGCGGTGATGCAGGAGTTCATCGATGGCGCCTCCGACATCAAGCATATGGAGCGGGCCGTCCGCTTCGCGAACCGCCACCGGGCGATCGGGATCGGCATCCTGGGATGGCACTCGTACCTGCAGTCGCAGCGCATCCCGTTTGAGTCAATGGAAGCAAACGTGCGGGGTGCGAATATAGCTAAGACGATAAAGGAGCGTTCGTATGCTGCTTCGGCAGATCTGGCCGAACGCTTCGGCGAGCCCGAGGTGCTTGAGGGCTACGGACGGCGAAACGCCACGACCATGGCCGTCGCCCCGACCAAATCCAGCAGCTTTATCCTGGGTCAGGTGAGCCCGTCGATCGAGCCGATCAAGAGCAATTACTTCGTACAGGACCGGGCCAAGGCGAAGGTCACCTACAAGAACCCGTACCTGCAGGACCTGCTCGACGAGAAAGGCTGCAACACAGCCGCTGTTTGGGACGACATCGCGCTCCGCGACGGCTCCGTGCAGCATCTGGACGTGCTCACGGACGAGGAGAAGGCGGTCTTCAAGACCTTCAGCGAGATCAGCCAGATGGAGATTATTAACCAGGCGGCGAGCCGACAGAAGCACATCGACCAGTCGCAATCCCTGAACCTGGCGATCGACCCGGCAAATACGCCGGTGAAGGACATCAATAAGCTGTACATCCACGCCTGGCAGTCGGGGGTGAAGTCGCTGTACTACCAGAACGGCGTCAACGCCGCGCAGAGCCTCTCCCGCGAGCTCCTCGCCTGCCGGAGTTGCGAAGGGTAGGGACTGTTGATAGTTCAAAGTTCAAGGTTCAGCGTTCAACGGTCCACTCCCGAGAGCCTACCCTCGGACTGACCTACAGACTTTCAGTCACAAATCTCATCTTCGGACCCAAACGGTCATGCCTGCGACGTCGACGCCAGCTTCCTTCACCACGCTGCAGCGGGATGCGGAAACGCGTCTCGTCCATGCTGTTTTTCCCGGCGACACCAATCATTATCACACACTCTTCGGGGGAACCGCGATGGCCTGGATGGATCAGGCGGCGTTCATCTGTGGGACGCGGTGGTGCCGGACGAAGGTCGTCACGGTTCACTCCAGCGAGATCGACTTCAAGCACCCGGTGCCGGAGGGCACGATCGTGGAGCTGGTGGCACGCGTGACAGACACCGGCCGAACGTCGCTGACCGTGCGCGTGGAAATGTTCATCGAGCCGATGGATCGCCGTGAGCGGACGCTGGCCTGTAGCGGTCAGTTCGCCATGGTCTCCCTTGACGAAAACGACAACCCCGTCGAGGTGCCAACCTACGGAGAGGACGCGTAGGGGGACAGTTCAAGGTTCTGAGTTCTGGGTTCCGGGTTCCGAGTTCCGGGTTATGGGTTCCGGGTTATGGGTTCCGGGTTATGGGTTCCGCGTTGAAAGACCCCGCCCCGGATGCAACTCCACCTACACACCTACAAACCTTCACCCTTTCACACTTTCACCCCTTCACACTTTCACACATCGCCCCTTCCCCGGTGGCAACACGCTTTCACATTGATTACATATCTGGGAGTGTAAACCCTTTCCCCGCGGCCTGTGTCGGAGTGGGGTGAACGGGGCGGGTAGGCTGCTTTGCGCCGGCGGTCGTCCGTCCCGTGCGGCATCCTCCGATTCTTTTCCTGAACCCGGATGTGCAACCAATGACCTCAGCGGCGGCCCCCTCCACCGGGGTGGCGTTCCAGGAGCTTGTAGAAACGAATAAAGAGCGGGTCTACTACCTGGCGCTCGACCTGACCGGTAACCATCACGACGCCGAAGACCTTGCGCAGGACGTCTTCATCAAGGCGTACCGGGCGATGGATTCGTTTCGCGGAGACGCAAAGGTGTTCACGTGGCTGTACCGAATCGCGGTCAATACCCACCTGAATCGCCGTCGGAAGAAAGCCGTCCGCAACATGCAGTTACAGGAGGACTTCGACCGTCAGGCCGACGACTCCGGTGCCCTCCCCGACACCGACGAACAGGCGCAGCGGCAACAGATGCAGTCGCACATCCGGGCTTCCCTGGATGCGCTGTCGCCCCGCGAGCGCTCCGCGTTCGTCCTAAAGCACATGAACGGCCTCACCATCAAGGATACGGCCGCCTAAGAACGCCCGCAGCGCTCCGATGCCTATTGGGATGCGTTCAGCGAGCGACTCTACGAACGAGTCGAGCACCAGCCCGCTACCACCCCCGCGGATGCCGCCGCTCCGTCGAAATCCGGTACAACACCACGAACGACGTGGTTGTCCGCGGCAAACCGGACGATCCGAAGATTTAGCGCCTTCTGCGGGCGGCGCTGCTCGATGACAACAACCCGTCCTCCCGGCTGCACGCGGTCAAGACCCTCGAAGCGGCCCGTCCCGCCGCCGACGATGAG
>JAAAOT010000079.1 GCA_009908725.1 Bacteroidota bacterium
GGTGTATCCGTATTCGATCGCCCACACGTCGTAGGGACCGGGGACGGTCGTGTAGTACTGGCCCTGGTCCGTACCTGGAGGCGCCACGTTGATGGCGGGATAGTCCATCACCGAACCGGTTAACCCGGTCTCGCGGGTCATGGACTCCTGGTGGACGCTCTCAGCGTCGTGCAGCTGGCTGGCCTTCATATTGTGCATAAGGCCGAGGGTATGCCCCACCTCGTGCAGCGCGAGATAGTACACGCTTTCCTCCAGTAGCTGCGTCATCTCCCCGTCGAGGCCGCTCGCCCCGTCTTCAGCCGCAGTGCCGGACAGCGCGCGCACAGCCGTCCGACCGAACATGTTGTTGGTGTGCAGGAACGTGCCGATCGAGCATGTTGCCGGCCCGTTGGACCATCCGGTCGTGAACCGGTCATCCGATGCGGTGCCCGCCTCGAACAGCTTGTTGTAGTCGACACGGTTGGTGAGGAAAACGTACTCCAGCATCACGTCGGCACCGAGGATTTGGCCGGTCCGCGGATTCACGAAGCTGGGGCCGTATCCGCCGAAGACGGGATCGGGCGACGACGTCCAGCGAAGCACGTTGTAGCGGATGTCCCCGGCGTCCCAGGATGCCGTATCCGGCTGCACCTTGACTTCGATCGCATTGCGGAAGCCTGCTTTTTCAAACGCCGCATTCCAAGCGAGAACGCCATCGCGGACGGCATCACGCACCTCGTCGGGCGTCGTATTTTCGATCCACCAGACGATCGGCTCGACCGGTTCGGAGATCTCCGCGTCCGGGTTCTTTTTCTCCAGATGCCAGCGATGAATGAGGTCATGGTACGGCGTTGCGCTCGGGGACGTCAGGTCGTCCTTTTGCGACGCAAAATACCCCACGCGCGGGTCGGCGAAGCGGGGCTGGTAGTCGTTATCCGGCATCTGGATCAGACTGTGCCGGAGCGTGATGGTCACGTTGCGCGCATCCGTTACAGCCTCGCTCCCTCCGTTTAGCGGCCGGGCGTTGTGAAAGACGTAATCGACAACGACGTCGGTATTTTCGGGGTAGTTGTGCACCGACCGGATCTTGGACTTGCCCTTGTCCTGCCGCCCAAGCTTAAACGCGGTCGGGGGAGCCTTCGGGTTCGGCGACGGACGCACCTGATGGAGCGCCTCTGTCAGGAACAGGTCATCCGCCTTGATGAGGATGAGATCGTTCTCCTTGTCGCGGGCGACGATTTTCTCCGCATGCAGAACCGACGGACTGACGTTCGCGCCGGCGCTTCGTGCGAGGCGGCTTTCCCCGTCGAAGTGGAAGTTCGTGTTTTGCTCGACGAATTCGATGCGATCGTAGTGCCGCTCAACCGTGAACACGGCGTTGTCGCGGTACGCACCCTCGAAGTGGCCCGCCTGAACGACCCCGTTGAGCGTGTGCGTGAAGTAGATGAACTCCTCGTCCAACTGGTCCTCACGAATTGCGACGTGGAGACTCCCGTCCGTCGTGTCGCGGTAGACGGTAAAGAGGCCTTCCATCTTCTCGCTCTTCTCGACGGCTTTTTGAAAGTCGCCGTCCGAGGACGACGCCTCCGCAGAGGATGAGCCTGAGGAGGTAGCCGTCGGTGCCGACGAACTACATCCTGCGAAAACGAGCGCCGCCAGGACGACGCCGACGATAGGTTTGAGAATGCGCATAGGATCTGGTTCTGAACGAATGGAACGATACCGCCTCCCGAGGACCGGGGACGGGGTCCGGCGTCTCCGCGGACACCCACGTAGAACGGGCACTCCCGCCGGACATGTGTACGTACGGCGGCAGCGGTCGCGCGGTTACACGTCGCGGCGCCCGCTCGTTACACCGTGGCGCCGGTCATGCATCCGCCGGGACCACCTGCAACACCAGGGCGCCATAGCCATCGACGCGAATCGTGTGCGTCTGTCCGGGCGAGGTGCCGTCACCGTCTGCATCGGCGTCGGACGCCTGATTCATACGCTGCCCGGTCCGTGCATCGATCAATTCGATCGGCACTGAGTGGTGGTTAAGCTCTTCCTCAAGCCCGACGTCGCGTGCGGTGTCCGACCCGTTGATAATGATGAGAAACTCTTCCTCCCCGTGGACACGGCGATATGTGTACACCGGCTCACCATACGTGGGCGGATACTGAACAAGCCGGCCTCGCCGGAGGGCGGGGTGCTCGGCCCGCAGGGTGAGGAGCGACTGAACGAAATCATAGCGCGCGTTCTCTGCATCGGTACGCCCCTGTCGCGTGAACGCATCCCGCGTATCGCCGGGAAATCCTCCGGGATAGTCCGCTCGCAACTCGACGTGTGAGGCGCCGCCCACCATGCCGATCTCGGTGCCGTACAGCATCTGCGGGACGCCGCGTAACGTGAACAGCATGGTCAGCACCTGACGGACGCGGGCCGTATCCCCCTTTGCGAGATACGCGACGCGGGGCATGTCGTGATTGTCCACGAGCGTCATCACGTTCATCGGGTCCCCGTACAGGAAGTCCTGCGCAAGCACCTGGTAGACCGCGGCGAGGCCGTCTTTCCCCTGGACATAGTCCCGCAAGGCCGTCGACAGCGCAAAGTCCATGACGGAGGGCAGATGCGTTTCCACACCGGTAGACAGCTTGCTTCCCGTCTGGTACATCGCGGTGTACGCGGGGGCGGTGTCCCAGACCTCACCGACAATCGACAGATTGGGATACTCGGCCTGAAGGGCTTCCGCCCAGTCGGACAGGAATTCCGGATCCGCGTACGGATACGTGTCTTCGCGGATGCCGTCGAGCCCCGTCGTCTCGATCCACCAGATCATGTTCTGAATCAGGTAGTTGGCCACGAACGGGTCTTCTTGGTTCAGGTCCGGCATCGCATCCACGAACCAGAAGGTTCGGAGCAGCTCTTTTTGCTCCGGATCGGCATGCGGATCGGCCACAGACATCTTGTAGTGCTTCTCCGAGTGGTGATCCTCCACGCTCCCGTTCAACCAGCTCTCCCTGGGCAGATTGCCAATCCAAGGGTGCTCGATTCCGATGTGATTGCTGACGTGATCGTAGATGACTTTCAACCCACACTCGTGCGCCTCCTCGACCAGTCGTCGGTACGTGTCGTTCGTGCCGAAGCGTGGGTCTACGCGGTACAGGTCCGTCGCGGCGTAGCCGTGGTAGCTGTTCCGGCCCCGGTTCTCAAGGATGGGCGTCAGCCAGAGCGTCGTAATCCCGAGGTCTTCGAGCGCGTCAAGCCGGTCGATGATGCCCTGGAGGTCGCCGCCGTGGCGCATCCGCGGATCGGACGGGTCATACTCGTCTCGCAAGCCTTTGACCCGGTCATTGGACGGGTCCCCGTTGGCGAAGCGATCCGGCGTGATCAGGTAGACCACATCGTCCGGCCCGAAGCCCTGCGGCCCGTTTGCTCCCACCGTTCGCTCATGCACCGGGTACGCAATGGTGTCCGCACCTGCGGGGGACGACACGACAATGTCGTACGTGCCCGGCGTCAGGTCCTGTGCAAACTGTACGTCGACGAAAGCATAGCTGTCGTTCGGCACCGAGTGGACGGCTGTGACGTGGAGTCCTTCATCCGGTGCATGCGCGGTCACCGCATCGAGGTGGCTCCCGCACACCATCAACTGCACCTCGTCCCAGTTCATCCCGGCCCACCAATTGCCGGGATCAACGCGGTCGACGGCAGGCACCTGCGCCGCGGTCTGCGCCGGCAGCATCAGGAGAATCAGCAGGAGTAAGCACCACGAGCGTCGGTGCGACATGGGAGGATCGGGTCCGGTTTTGTACGATGGACCACCGTCAACGCAGGCACCGGGACAGGGTTTATGAGATTTCGCTCGTTCGGCCACCGACCGAACCAGTCCCTGGAATGGATATGCTAAGGTATGAAAAAACGCCGTTCCCCGAACGGGCGAACGGCGTCCAATGACGTCCGGTACCTTCAAAAATCAGTCGGTCGTCTCCTCGACGATGTCGGCGTCGGCGACGTTCTTCTGGATGGACGTGATCGACTTTTTGAGCGAACTCTTGCTCGAATACCCCTGACCGCCGCTGAACATGGTCTGTCCGTTCGGCGCCTTAAAACGAAATCGGAATTCGTCCGACTTGTCCTTGTAGATCTCAAACCGATAGGGCATGGTTATCAGGCGTGATGTATGTGGGTATATGCGGTTTCGAGAATCTACGTCCGCCGCGAATAAGGATCAAGACCAGATGAGGGTGGCGGCTCAAAATACAGGGCATGATGCTGCTCACAGCCGGGATTAAACGCAGCGCCGCAGTTCCGGCATGCGGATTCCGCCTGCAGGTACGTGTTGATGGCGAACACCGTACCGCACACCCCGCACAGCACGGCCGGCTCATCGAATGCCTCGCGCGGCCAGACCGCCGCTTCGTGGTCCGCGACCGCGTCATGACAGGCGTGACACGGGTAGAATCGGTTGCAGCATGCAAATCGGATGGCAATGACGTCCGTTTCCGCGCCGTAGTGCTCACACCGGGTTTCCGGGCCCACGTTGATGCCGTAGACCGGGGTTCCGTGCACAGCGGTGGGTCCATGGTCGTCGCGCGCTTCAGGCATCGCCGTCCTCATCCTGATCGTCGCGCGTGTCGAAGTCGAGTGCGGCAGAGTTAATGCAGTAGCGTTTGCCGGTGGGCTTCGGCCCGTCGTTGAAGAGGTGCCCAAGGTGCGCCCCGCAGTCTCCACATACGACCTCGGTGCGCCGCATGCCGTGACTGTGGTCCTCCTTCAGCTCGACATTTCCCTGCTCAACCACGTCGTAAAAGCTGGGCCAGCCGCTTCCGGACTCGAACTTCGTATCGGAATCAAACAGGGTGGTGCCGCAAACGACGCATGCGTACGTCCCGTCCCCTTTATGATCCCAGTACTTACCGGTAAACGCACGCTCTGTACCGGCTTCCTGCGTTACATGGTATTGCTCATCGGTAAGCCGTTGACGGAGGTCGTCGGTGTCGCGGGCCTGCGGCGTGTTCGCCATGATCAAGAGTCGGTCTGTGAAAAAGCGCTGGTACCGGATGTCAGCACATTGCATCCGGCGTTGCGGGAACGTAGACCTGCACGCCAGCGCTGACGTTCCATCGGCCGCCGACGTGTAACGACATTTCCGCTTCTCCCCTCCGGCTTATCGCCCGCCCGTCAAAATTCGTCAGAACGACGCTTCCCGGGTGGCGGCCTCCTCAATCTGATCTGCCAGCCAGTCGGCCTCCGCCTTGTCCGTCAGATTGCCGGCCACCCGAATGTGGGGCTGCTCCATCCCGTCGGCCATCTGCTGGCGGGCCGGGTTGTCTCCCTGGACTCCGAGATTGGAAAGGACGTCGTCCGCTTTCTTGGCCTTGTCCTTCAGATCGGAGAGACTAGCCGTTTCCTTTGCGACGAGAAACAGCCCGTAACTGGCGTTCTCGCTCTGTCCGTCTACGCGGACCAGGACGCGGTCCAGGGCTTCGACCGGAAAAGAAACGTCGTCCGGCATGCCCATCCCGTCGTGCATGACGTCGATCTGCCCGTTCTGAATGCGCAAGACGGTGTCGTTGGTGAGCTGCTGAATCGAGCCGTAGACCATGAGACCGCCCAGGCCAACCATGATGATGGCAAAGAGGAACGAGGCGCCGAAGAGAAACAGGCCGCCGACGGCCATCGCGAGACCGATCGCGCCCAGGATCAGGGACTGGCCCCGATTGCGAGAGGACCCGAAGTGTAATTCGAACGAGCCGGGCCGGTCGTCTATTCGGATGCCGTCTGTGATAGGTTCGTCGAAGTCCCAGTCGTCTTCGATGGGCCGGGAAGCATCGATCTGTTCGGCGGCGTCCGGCACGGGGGAATCCACGGACGGTGCCCCATCCCCTTCCGCAGGTGTGGACTCGGTACTCGGAGCCGCGGTCCTCGCGCTGTTGCTGGAACCCGGCGCGGGCGGCCTGCCGGGATCGTCTTCCGGGGGAAAGACGGGGATCTCGATGGTGTCGCTGAAATCGATTCCCGGCACGTCCGCGTCGACCGCGATTTCCCAGAGCTTCCGCGTCTCCACCTTGGCAGCGGTCGACGGCGGCATGTCGTATGGAAGGTCGAACGTGAAGGGCACGCTCAGGTGTGCGCCGCCCCCGTACGCCTGGCCGGTGAGCCGATCCTCGTCGCGCCAGAGCAGGTCGCGCTCTACCTTTTTCTTTCGATCCCCGTCAGAATCCCGTGTGTACCGGACGTACTGCCGATAGCAGCTGACGCGGACGACGAACCCCTCCTCCGGTGCCTCGTCTGCGGCCACGCCGGTTTCCAGGACACCCGACAGCCGTTCGCCCAGCCGGCCCGGCATCGTTTCGAGCGTAAGTAGCGTATTCCCAAACTTCTGCATGCGCAGGTACTCAAACACAACT
>JAAAOT010000122.1 GCA_009908725.1 Bacteroidota bacterium
GAACTCCTTCACGCGGCTCTTGAGACGACTCGTTTCCTCGATCTTCTCCTGCGCCTCGTCGTCTTTCCCCTCTCGTTTGAGTTGGCCGATCGAGCGCGACACCTTGTTCTGCTTTTCCTGCGTCTCCTGCATCTCGGTGATCGCCGCCCGCCGCTCCTCATCCACCTCCAGCAGTTGGTCGACGACGTCCGGCTCTCCCGCGCCTTTCGCACGGATGGCCTCCTTGATGCGCTGCGGCTCTTTACGGATGCGTTCAATATCCAGCATGTGGCAGGGACCTCGGGGAAGGAAAAAGAAAACGGATCGATCGCGTGCAACGTCGCAACCTACGAACTCGAGCGTACTCTGTCGTCTAAGGGTTGTCGAAAAACCAACGGGCGGCGACCCGGGCTCAACCCGTTGTCGGGAGAACGTCGATTTCGCGGCCCAGAGCACGCAGGCCCTCGCGCAGGGATCGGGGCGAATAGCCGAGCTCGGTTTCTCCCTTCAAAATAATGAACCCGGTTCGGAGGGGGCGCTCGATGGCATCCTCGAAGTGGTTGCTCGGCACAGGCTCGATGAGGCTGTCGTCCAGTCCGTAGACGTCGGCCACCGTCTGGGCGATGTCGTAGACGGACACAAACTCGCGGCCCGATAGATGGTAGACGCCGTCCTTCTCGAAGTGGATCAGCCGCTCGATGCCGGTGGCGAGGTCGAGGACGTATGTCGGCGTTCGGTACTGGTCATCCACGACCTGAATGGTCTCACCGCGACGGAGGGATTCCGTCACCCAGAGGACCAGGTTGGATCGGCTCAGGTCTCGTCCTGTGCCGTACACCAGCACCGTGCGCACGATCGCCCACGACCCGAGCCCGGAGGCGCGGACGGCATTCTCGCCTGCGAGCTTGGATCGACCGTAGTAGTTCACCGGGTCCGGGCGGGCGGATTCATCGTACGGTCCGTCTTCCCCGTCAAAGACGAAGTCCGTCGACAGGTGAACGAGTCGCGCCCCGACCTGCCGGCATTCGTGGGCGAGCGTTTCGACCGCCGCCGCATTCACGGTCCAGCACCGCTCGCGGTCGTCGGCGCAGTCGGTGACGCTGGAGACCGCTGCGCAGTTGACGACCACGTTCGGTGTGAAGTCCTGGAAGGTCCGATGCACAGCCTCGCCGTCGGTCACGTCCAGCGGGGCGTACCCGCAGGAGGCGTCCTCGAACCGCGGGGAATCGTCACGCGCCGTGGCCAGCACGTCGTATTCCGGAAAGCGACTCAGGCGACGTACGAGAGCCTGTCCGAGGAGACCGTTGGCGCCGGTGACGAGAACGCGGTTGTACAGCATCGGAGACAGCGCAGCGAGCGAGGCAGAGCGAGGGGCGGGGCGAAACGGGCAGGCCGAGCAGAAGGGACCGGTGTGGTCCGGAGCATGTCAGAGGTAGTACCGGAGGCCCACGCTTCCGCCGAGTCGGGGACGAACGGACGGATGCACCTGCAGGCGGGGCATGACCTGGAGAAAAACCTCGAACCGTTCTGCGTAGAAATTGAGTCCCGCCAGACCACTCACGCCGAGCACGGAGAGCGGTTCAGCGGACAGGTTCTCCGCACCCACCACCAAGCCGGGGCCGGCGTAGATCCAGAGCGGGGATTGCGGGATCGGCTCTTCCCACAGGCGGTGGGCGAAGAGCACGAAGCGGTCATCCAGGTCCGTGTTAAACAGGATGTCGTAGGCAACGCTGTCGTCGCGGTACAGCTTCACGGTTGCGCCGCCGGGAAGCCCGGCCTGACCGCCGGCCCCGAAGGCGCCGACCTGTCGCTGCGCGGACGCGTTCGGAGCGGCCGTCATCAGCAGGAGAGCGAGCATGCACACCGCGGTGACCACGGGCAGAGCGCCGCTGCCACGGGCCGCCGCCGGCTGCGAGCGACAAAACGAGGGGAATGGAACCGGTGGTCGGACGGTTGACATCAAGCGCGAGACGGCGAGGCCTGAATGGCAGCACGCATGTCGTCGCGGAGATTGGCGGCGTCCTCCAGTCCGAGGCGACCGGCCAGCACGAGGCGAACCTCGCGCCGCTTGGCCGCGGCCGCGTACCGCTCCTCTTCCTCTTGAGTCTGCGGGTCGACCGCGGGGATCTCGATCGGGTTGCTGTCCTCGTCCAGCGCGACGAACGTGTAGAACGCACGGTTGGATTTCTTCCGGGTCTGCTCCTTGGGGTTTTCCGCCCACACGTTCAGTTCGACCTCCATCGACGTACGGAAAGCGCGGTTGACCTGGCTTTCGATTACCACCACGTCGCCGCCGCGGATGGGCGCCTGAAACTCGACGTTATCCACCGACGCCGTTACGCAGACCCGGTTTGCATGGCGCTGGGCGGAGATGGCTGCACATTTATCCATGAGGTGCAGCAGGCGTCCACCCATCATGTTGCCCAGGCTGTTCGTGTCGTTGGGCAGCACGATTTCGTTGATGACGGCACGGGAATCCGCAACCGGCTTGGACGGAGGAGACGACATGGAGCGAAGGGCGGAAGGGGAGAAGATCCGGGCAGGGATATGCGTCGCCCTCAACCTAACATCGGAGTGGCGGAAAAGCAGCCGGAAGCCGCTCACGTCAGGTCTTTTGCTTCTTTTTCTTTGCCGCTGGGAAAAGAATGTTGTTCAGGATGAGGCGGTAGCCCGGTGAATGTTTATGCAAGGCCAGGTCCGTCGGCGGGTCTCCCACGAAATGCTGGTAATCCTCCGGGTCGTGACCCGCGTAAAACGTAAACGTGCCCTGACCGACGGTCCCGTGCAGGTATTTGACCTGATCGCGATTCGGCGCTTCGGCGAGGATCACCACGTCGTCTTTGACCAGGCTCTTCTTGAAGGCCGTTGTCTGTCCGACAAACCCTTTCACCGTCGCCACGTGGTTCTGCGTCAGCATGGTCGGCACCGGGTCCCACTTTGCGCTGAACTCGAACAGAGTAAAGTAGTCGAGCGACGGGTCCCGCAACTGCGGCGGGGGAGGGCCGACGTCGATGTTGGAATGCTCGTATTCGTGCGGGTTGAAGTTCGGCTGGAAGTTTTCGAACGCAAGGGTGTGCGAGTAATCCAGCTTGTCGATTGCGTCCGGATCGACCGGGTCGCCGTCGTACTCGCGCGGCACGATGTCGGTGGCGTGGGCCGCGAGGGCGATGTCGAACGTGTCCGTGCCCGAGCACATCGAGAAGAGGAAGCCGCCCTGCGCAACGTAGCTCCGGATGCGCTCGGCGACGGCCAGCTTCAATTCGCTCACCTTTCGGAAGCCGTGCTCACGGGCCAGGGATTCTGCTTCCTGCTGTTGCTTGATGTACCAGGACTGGTTGCGGTACCGGAGGAATTTCCCGAACTGCCCGGTGAAGTCCTCGTGGTGCATGTGGACCCAGTCGTAGTCGGAGAGCTTGCCGTCGAGGACCTCTGCGTCGTAGATCATGTCGTGAGGCACCTCCGCATACGTGAGCGCGAGAAGCACGGCATCGTCCCAGGGTAGTGTTGCGTCGGGCGCGTAGACCGCGATCTTGGGCGGCTTCTCGAGTCGCACCACCGACATGTTGCTACCGTCCGCTTCGACCGTGGCAATGACCTCCGAGGCGGCGCCGCCGTTGAGCGTTTCGAACGAGACGCCCCGGACGCGGAGCTCCTGCCGTGCCGACGGGGAAGCCGGGAGCATGAACGATCCGCCACGATAGTTGAGCAGCCAGTCCACGGAAATGCCCTGCTCCAGCGCCCAGAACGCCGCGCCATAGGCTTTCAGGTGATTGGTTTGCCGGTCGTCCATATGAACCAGCAGATCCTGCCCGACGCTGGTTCGAGGCGTGAGGAAGGCGGTGAAGAGAAGCAGAACGGGAACCAGGACGGCGACCCCGGACCAACGGGCCCCGGAGGGAGGCGGACCGTCGGTCGTTCTATGAGCGGAGGGGAGACGCATGTGCAGGCCGCGTGGCGCGAAGAAAAAGGACAGGCAGGTTAGGGTCATGCCCAACGCCGAACGATGAAACTCGTTCGCGCGGGCTCCAGGGGAGAGCGTCCTGGAACCCCTGTCGCGGGCGTGATCCATGCCGGAACATGATCGTCCCGTCGTGTATCACGCATGGGCTGAGCAGGCGGCGTGCGCCGTCTCGGTCCATGTTCACATCTCCATCCACCCATCCACCGCTTCTGAATGCCCCACGCGTCCGACCCGATCGACGACTTCACACGGATCGAAGACCTGCCCGACCACGTCGATGAGACCGTTACCCTCAAGGGCTGGCTACACAATAAGCGGGGCTCGAAAGGACTCTATTTCCTGATCCTGCGCGACGGTTCGGGCTTCGTCCAGTGCGTGGCAGCCGAGGACAGCGTCGACGACGTGTCCTGGGAGGCGGCGGACGCTGCGAGCCAGGAGGCGGCGCTTGCCGTGACCGGGTCCGTGTCCGCCGATGATCGCGCCCCGGGTGGCTATGAAGTTCAGGTGTCAGCCATCGAGACAATCGGCACATCCGGCGACTACCCGATCACGCCGAAGGAGCACGGCATCGACTTCCTCATGAACAACCGGCACCTCTGGTTGCGGAGTGAGAGCCAGTGGGCCGTGATGAGGGTCCGGAACCGCACGATCATGGCGATCCACGAGTTCTTTCAGGATCGCGGGTTTATCCAGATGGACGCCCCGATTCTGACGGGCAACGCCGTTGAGGGCACGTCCACGCTGTTCGAACTTGACTATTTCGATGACCAGAGCGCTTACCTGACGCAGAGCGGACAATTGCACGGGGAGGCCATGGCGATGGCCCTCGGCAAGATCTATACGTTCGGTCCGACGTTTCGGGCGGAAAAGTCCAAGACCCGTCGTCACCTGACGGAGTTCTGGATGATCGAGCCGGAAATGGCATTTTACGACCTGGAGATGGACATGGAGTTGGCGGAGCAGTTCGTGAGCCACGTCGTGCAGACCGTCCTTCGCGATTGTGAGGCCGAACTGGAAGCGCTGGAGCGAGACACGGAAGCGCTTGAGAAGGTGCAGGCACCGTTCCCGCGCGTCAGCTACGACGAAGCCGTGGACATCTTGAGGAGCGATAAAACGGCCGACATGATCGACGACCGGATCGCGTCGATCAAGCAGGAGAAAACGGATCTTCAGAAGGAGAAGGAGGCCAACCAGAAAGAGCGCGGGCAGGCGAAGAAGTGGCGGAAGCGGCAAATCGATCAGCGCGAGATCGAGATCAACAAGCGCATCGATGAAATCGAAGAAGAGCTCCGCAACCTCCCGGACTGGAAGGCTTCCGCACAGAACTTCGAATGGGGGAGCGACTTCGGAGGAAGCGACGAGACGGTGCTGACCTGGCACTATGATCGCCCGATCATCGTGCACCGCTTCCCGGCGAAGATCAAGGCATTCTACATGAAGCGCGACCCGGAGGATGATCGCCTCTCGCTGGGCATGGATGTGCTGGCGCCGGAGGGGTACGGCGAGATCGTCGGCGGAGGCGAACGCGCGACGGATCTCGACTTCCTGGAAGAGCAGATCGAGGCGCACGGTCTGCCGCAAGAGGTGTTCGACTGGTACCTCGACCTTCGCAAATTCGGATCCGTGCCGCACAGCGGCTTCGGTCTCGGCCTTGAGCGCACAATCGGCTGGCTCTGCGGCCGGGAGCATGTCCGGGAAACGATTCCGTTCCCCCGGACGATTGGACGCCTGCATCCGTAGGGGTGTCTCGTAGGTTGACTGTTGTGGGTGGTTTGTTGGATATAGAGCGACCGGACCGGTATTCCGGTCGGTGAGCCCTTGATACGAGCGCATCGTGACAGCTCGAAACGGGAAAAGCGCCTCCGCCGATGACCGGCGAGGCGCTTTTTCCTTTGTTTAGCGGTCGTGCCCCGGTCATTGCCAGGGCTGTAGGGATGCGAATTACTGAAGCACGGTGACGGGCTGCGTGACCTGGCGAGAGGCCGTTCGGGCGCGGATGAGGTATCGGCCCGGTGCGAGTCCGTCGGCAGACACGTTCATCGTGAGCGAGACGGTCGCCGGGGTTGGGCTTGACCTTGTCTACGTGCAGATCGACTATGCCAATGTGGTCGCCTCCTCCGCGACCGACCGGGACGAACTCTCGTACCTTCGCGTGACGGCCAGTCTTCCTCTCGACGGACAGTTCGATCGCCACTGGTGGTAGACCCGTAGTAAGAGGTCACCGCGGTAAGAGCTTAGGGCGGTGCGTCTCTCAGAGAATACGAATCCGCGACCCGCGCACGTTTGGTGCCCCCGACGATGACCTCCGCGGACGACGTGCCGCCGACGGGGGCGACGCAGCGTTTCCGCACGTACTTCGCCTTTCTTCGAATTCGACCCTTCGATGTGCCATGCG
>JAAAOT010000391.1 GCA_009908725.1 Bacteroidota bacterium
GGGCGAAACCTCGACGCGTTCGCCAGGGAGTCCGACCTGCTTCAGTTGGTCCCGGATCACCGCTTTCAGATCGACGTGAGGGCGAGACCATTCGTCTCGGCGATGCACGTACTCGGGGTTGAATTGTGCAGCGACCTCGGGGCCGACCTCGAAGGCGTCGAGCGAGATGCACGGGCTGACGTAGGCGATCATATCCGACGGTCTCGCGCCCCGGTCGGTCATCGCCTCGACCGTGTTCGCCGTGACGTTCGCGGCGGTGCCGCGCCATCCGGAGTGGCACGCCCCGACGACGCCGACGTGCGGATCCGCGAGAAGAACGGCGGCACAGTCGGCCGTGCCGATGCACAGGAGCAGGCCCGGCGTGTCGGTCACGAGGCCGTCGCAGTCCGGGAGCCCACCGGGCTCAGTAGCCACCCGAACCGTAGACCCGTGGATCTGGCCGGCCTCGACGATCTGCGCGCCGGATACACCGAGAGCATTACAGAACCGCCGGCGATTTGCTGCCACGTTATCCGGGTGATCCGCCGTCGTCGTGCCGAGGTTGAGGCTTTCGTAGGGGGCCGGACTCACGCCTCCATTCCGCGTGGAGAAACCGGCAGTCAGGCCGGGATGATCGGAAAAGACGGACGGGCGAAGGAGCATGACGGCGACGGAAACGGTCGGTTCGGGAACGAGGGGACGAAAAGGGATTACAGCGCGGCTCGCACTATCGCCGCTGGCATCTCGCGACCGGTCCACTGCCGGAAGGCGTCTGCGGCCTGGCCAATCAGCATCTCCAGGCCACCGATGGCTGTCGCACCGCGTTCGGCCGCCTCACGCAGCAGCCGCGTCTCCCGGGGCGCGTACACCAGATCGTAGACGATCTGTCCCGATGAAAAGTCGTTCGCCTCTTTCCACGGTGTTTCCCCGTCATCCGGCTGCATCCCGACGGGCGTTGCGTTCACTACCAGCCGGCTGGCGCGAACGGGTGCTTCGGCGAAGGCCGTGGCGGCGATGGCGGTGTCTCGCGCCCACGGGGCAAACTCACGGGCCAGCGATTCTGCCTGGGCGGGCCGGCGAGCGGCAATCGTCAGTCGGTCCAGGTCGAACTGCGTAAGCAGGCCGTACACGACCGCCCGTGCCGCACCGCCGGCGCCGAGGACCGTGGCGCTACCCGCATCGAGGGTGTCGGCGTGGTCGGTAAGCGGCATGACGAACCCTGCCACGTCGGTGTTGTCTCCTCGGAGATGCAAAGGCTCGTCGCCGGTGCCTTCGCACACGATGGTGTTCACCGCGCCGACCGCCTCCGCTGTTTCCGACACCTTATCGAGAAGGGGAAGGACCGCCTGCTTGTGGGGGATCGTCACATTCGCGCCCAGAAAGTGCATTGCGCGGAGCCCATTCACCGCTGCCGCCAGATCCTCTCGGCGGACCGGCGTCGCCACGTAGGCAGCATTCACTCCTTCCGCATCGAACGCGGGGTTGTGGAGGGCGGGCGAGAGCGAGTGTTCGACCGGGAAGCCGAGCAAGGTGACGAGACGCGTCTGCGCGTCGATGGGCATGAGGTGAAGTGGCGAGGATGGTCGGGGCAGATGCGTGTGACGATGAAATCAGACTGCACGGTGGTGGGTTTCCACGGGGCAACGCATAAATAAAGCGGACCGCCCGAACGATCGGAGCGGTCCGCTGGAAGTAGCGTCGTGCGCCGAAGATGGCACACGGAGCCTGTCGTGATGCGGTGTTAGAAGCGCTGGGACAGGCCGATGCCGACGAAGAACTGATCCAGGTTATCGTCCACGCGGTAGCCGGTGTTCAGGTCTACCTGCGTGTTGCTGGAGGCGAGGTACGTCAGGCCGCCTTCGACGAAGTTTGTGTTCGCGCTATCGTTGTAGACGCCGTAGTAGCCGACGTACGCCCCGAGCGCGTCATTGATGGAGAAGTTGAGCGTCGGAATAAAGAGGGCCGACACGTTGCGGTCGTCCTGTACGCCGCCGTCCCAGAAGAACTGCGCGCCACCGTTAAGCGTGAGCGAGACGCCGGTGCCGAGCTGCCCGTCCAGAAGCAGCGCGAGTGTTTGCACCGCGCGCTGGTCGGTCTGGCTATCGTAGACGCCCGTCTGAACCGGGATCAGCGTCGAGGAGAACGCCGACACGGTCGTCGTGGCGTTGCGGAAGATACGGGCCTTGGCTTCGACGGCCGGACCGAAGTATCCGTCCTCAAACGTGGTCTCCGGCTCGGTCGAAAGCGGGTCGGAAAGCGGGCCTTCACGAACCTCGACGAACTGGTACGAGCCGATGTTTGCGCGAAGCTCAATGGCGTCGGTGACACCGTAGCGGAGAAGCAGCTCCCCGAGGTTGTGGTCGATCGCCGATTCATCACCGAACTTGTCGGCCGTGTTGAGGAAGCTGTAGCCGAGCTCCGCCTGAACGACGCCCTGCTGGACGGTTGCCGCGGCATTGCTGAAGCCCGGGCGATCCGAGGAAAGCGGCTCATCGGCCATCTGTGCCATCGACGACGGTGCCGCTATCGTGATGACCAGCAGGAGAGCAAGACCTGCGGAAAGCGTTCGCGTTACGTAACCAGTGTTCATGTCAGAACAGGAATCGTGATCAAAATCGACGTGACGAGAGCCGCGAGGGCTATCGTGCGGCGTCCCGTATGTGTAGACACAGGCCGCCGATCCACCGGGCGGGGTAACGATGGTATTACGCCGGATTCCTGATTGATTACAAGGTCGGACCTCTCCGGCCCGAGCGGACGATTCGCGTGCCCGACGACCTGCGTGCGGGGTCATCGGGCGCTGCGAAATTGCCGCTTGCTGCAAAGCCCGCACGTCCGTCTCTCTATCGAACGACGCCTTCGCGTTCGCCGCGGCGGTACAGTTCGTAGAGCCGCTGGATGCCGTTCGGGTCGCCGATGATCGTGACGCGATCGCCTTCCTCGAAGGCGGTGCTGCCGTTCGGCACGATGATCTCGCCGCGCCGCCGGATGAGCGCCACAAGGTTGCCGGCCGGAACGTTGACGTCGCGCACTTCGCGTCCGATGAACTCCTCTGTGTTGGTGCCGCTCAAGAGCTGGAGGGTGAGGTAGCGGTCGTGATGCAGCAGCGACTCCTTCACCTCCTGCTCGTCGTTGGCCGAGCGCCATTCGACGAGGAAGTCATCGTCGTCTGTGCGGCTCGCCAGGGTTGCGAGGGTACGGAGGTGCAGGCTCTGCTCGTCCTCCGGGGTGACGAGGAAGAAGATGGCGTAGACCGGCTCCGATCCGCTTTCGCCCGTGATATCCGGGTCGATGTCGACGCAGATGCCGGACTGGCAGTGCACCATCACCATGGCCTGGCGGCTGATGCCGCTTGCGCGCACATATGGCAGCGCTGCTCCGTGCGAGACCGAGGTGGCGCTGTGCTGGGTGCCTTCCAGGAAGTCGTGCTTAAGCGTCTCCGCTGAAATCGACAGGTGTTCGGCGAGGACCTTCGTCGCGCGCTCCACGACCGATGCGTAATCGGTCGCTTCTTCGAGCTGCAGGATTTCCGCGCGGGCCACGAGCCGCTCGAATTCGGCGTCGTCGGTAGATCCTTTTTCTTCGAGAATGCCCTGAAGCTCGCTGTCGAGGCCGTCGTAGCGGAATTTGCCGAGGCGGGCGAACAGGTGGAAGATGGCGCCTTCGCGGGCGACGTTCCGTGCGTAGAAGAAGTACCACCCGATGCCGGCGAGAACGATGCCGCCGGTGAAGAGGATGGCGAGCGGACCCATTTCCGTGATTAAGAAAAAGGCGATGACGATGCCCAGAATCTGAGTCCACGGGTACAGGGGCGACCGGTACCCGGGCGCATAGGACGGGATGCGGCTCTCGCGCATGATGATCACGGCAAAGTTCACCAGCCCGAAGATGAGGAGCTGGAACGCGCTCGCGAGCTTCGCCACGCCTTCTTCGCTCAGTCCGAAGATGACCAGCAGCATCAATCCGGCGGTGATCGCGACGCCGAAGGTTGGCGTCTTGAAGCGACCGAGCTTCGCGAAGTGCTCCGGCAGCAGCCGGTCGCGTGCCATAGCGAGCGGGTAGCGGGATGCCGAAAGGATGCCGGCATTGCCGGTCGAGGCGAACGCGGCGATCGCGGCGACGACCACGAGGATGAGTCCCCCTCCGTAGGGGAGCCAGGTCAGAAAGACCTCGCCCGCGGTGGCGACCGGCGTGAGGTCCTGGCGCAGCTCCTCCGGGTTCAGCACGCTGACCATGATGTACACGCCCACGACGTAAAGGACGGTGGCGGTCAGCAGCGAGAGAAACATCCCCAGCGGAATATTCCGATCGGGGTTCTGCACCTCCTCTGCGACGCTGGTGGCCTTCGTGAGCCCGGCGTAGGAGACGAAGACGAGTCCGATCGTCGAGAAGAAGCCGGTGGCGCCAAAGGCGAAGAAGGGTGTCAGATCGCCCTGCACCTGTGCAGGATCGCCCCCGACGACGGTGAACAGGCCCTGTACGGTGAAGAAGACGAGGACCGCCACGAGGATTGCCACGAGGATACGTTGCAGGCCGCTTGTCTCTTTGGCGCCCACCACGTTGAGGACGGCGAAGGCGACCGTCAGCGCGGCGGCGAGCGGTTTAATCGGCACCTCGAAAAAGATGGCCAGATACGCGCCCATCCCGATCAGCGCGAACGCGCTTTTGAAGACCAGGGCGAGCCATGTCCCGAGGCCGCCGACGGTTCCTGCAAGTGGGCCCAGGCTACGATCCAGGAAATAGTACGTGCCCCCGGATTTCGGCATCGCCGTCGACAGTTCCGCCATGCTGAGCATGGACGGCATGATCAGAATGCCGGCAATGAGGTACGCCAGAATGGCCGACGGCCCGGCTTCGGCGGTTGCCAGACCTGGAAGCAGGAAAAACCCGGAGCTAAACATGGCCCCGGTGCTAATCGCGTAGACGTCGAACAGCGTCAGTGATTTGTCAAGTTTCTTCGCACCTGATGCGGAAGATGCAGCCATGATGTCAAAATAAACCGAGTGGAAGCGCCAGGGTAAGGGTAGCGCGGGGTGGGTGAAAGCACAGGTCACGGGGCAGTTTCCCCGGAAACCGTGAATCAACGAATGACAACCGCACCGTTACGCCCCCAATAAGCCCCGATGGAGGAGGGGGTAGGCCCCGGATCGCGTCGTGCGATGCGGGGAAAAGCGGATGTCAGGTGGGATTCGATTCCGGGGGATCTTCGGCGGCTTCATTCGAGGCGGACGACGCGGCAGAGGCTTCGCTCTCCGGCTCATTGAAGAAAAAGACCGAGCTGTCGCCGCCTTCGACGAGGTGCACGCGTTCTCCGGCGCCGACCATCGCGATGAGCGTGTCACCCTGGCGGAGCGTGAAGTTGCTTTCCTCTGATACAATGACCAGTTCGCCGTCCCGCTCGATGAAGAGGGGAAACACGGAAATTTCGCCGGTTTGCTCCTGCAGGTCGTCGTAGGTGTAATATTCCTTTCCGCCGTCTTCGAACAGCCCGCCATCCTCGTGGAGATCGAACGCGCGGATCGTGCCACCCTGGTCGAAGTGGTCTTCGATTTCCGCGTAGCTTGTGGTTTCGCCGAAAAGGGGGCGACCGCGTAAGTGTTTCGGCATTTCCCCCTGTTTGCTGTGGCGACTTTCGTGCTGGGCGGCGAGCTGGTAGATGTCCGTGGTTTCGAACACCTCCGAGAAGTGGAGGGCGGTAAGCGACGCCACCTCGTCATTCGGGATGGTGATCAGCAACCGCCCGGTGCTGCTCAGGTCGAGGTTGTCGAGGACGGTTTCAGAGAGCGCGTTTGCCCGTTGTGCCGGTAGTCCCCTTTCCTGGGCGCGCCGGACGTGATCCGTGTTGGCATCGACGAGGTGAACCTCGTGCCCTTTCTCGTGCAGGAACGCTGCGATGTGACGAACCCACTCCGCGGCCCCGACGAAGAGGATTCCCTCCGGGTTCGGTTCGGCGATCCCGAGCCACCGGGCCAGCGGCGCGGCGGTCAGACCGTAAATCGCGACCGTTCCAACGATGATAAAGAAGATGGTCGGGACCACGGCCTCGACCTCGTCCGGGTAGATGTTGCGGAGCTGGTATGCAAAGAGGGAAGCGACGGCGGCGGCCACGATGCCTCGCGGCGCGAGCCACGCAAGGAAAGCCTGCTCTTCCCATTCCAGTTGCGTGCCGTAGGAGGAGAGGAAGACGGCCAGCGGGCGGACGAGGATGACCAGCAGCCCGAGGAAGATCACGGACTCGATCGTGATGAAGTCGAGGGCACCGAGGTTCAGTCGTGCGCTAAGCAGTATGAACAGCGACCCGATCAGCAGGACCTGAAGGTTTTCCTTGAACTCGATGATGCGCTGAACCGGTGCATACGGCTGGTTTGCCAGGGCGATGCCCATGATGGTAGTAGTCAGCAGGCCCGACTCCTCTTTCAGCACGTTGGAGATGACGAACGCCGCAACGACGATCATCAGCGTGACCGGATTGCGGAGAAAGTCGGGCACCATGCGCTGCTTCAGAATGATCAGCAGGCAAAAGGTGGCGGCTACGCTGACGCCCAGTGCGACGAAGACCTCGAGCCCGAGTCCGATCACAACGTGTTCAGCCGCCGCGCTCAATCCGGTATGGCCGCCGCTCTGTGCCGGCTCATGGATGAGAAGCAGCGTTTCCATCACGAGCACGGCGATGATTGCACCGACGGGGTCGATCGTGATGCCTTCCCACTTCGCGACCGTGCTGATGCGTCCGCGCGGCCGCACGTGCCGCAGGAGGGGGACCACGACTGTCGGACCCGTAACGGTGAGGATGGCGCCGATCAGGATGGCCAGCTCCACGTTGAAGCCCATGACGATATGGGCGAAGAAGGCGCCGAGGCCCCAGGTGACGAGCACGCCGATCGTGATGAGGTTTCGAACGGCGGACCCGACGGCCTGCAGCTCACTCAGGCGCAGGCTTAGCCCGCCTTCGAACAGGATGATGCCGATGGATACCGAGACGAAGGCGAACAGCCAGTCGCCCTGCAGCGAGGCCGGCGACAGCAACCCGAAGACCGGTCCTGCCAGAAATCCCGCGATCAGTAGGAGGAGGATCGACGGCAGCCGAAATCGCCACGCCACCCACTGGGCACCGATGCCCAGGACGATAACGGTCGTAATGTCGAGCAGGATAGATTCGGGCACGAACCGGATCGGCTTGTTCGCGGTGGAGAGCTTCGGACAATGGGGTGCTACTGACGTGTCCGCCGGGCGGGTCCATTGGGGTGGTTCAAGGTTCAGGGTTCAGCGTTCAAGGTTCAGCGTTCAAGGTTCGGCGTTCAAGGTCCGGCGTTGCATCTAGCCAAAGAAATCCGACCAACCAAAACCTACCCACGACATACGCGAACACCTTCACACCTTCGCACCTTCTCACGGTGAGCATTCCCCTGACCCACCCGGAGCGACAGGGAAACCTACCGGACATGGAAGAAACGCCCGGCGTGGTCGAGGCGTCGTTTTTCTTGCGGCGTGGGGACGCGTCGCCGCGGCGGTTGATACCGGCTGAGCGAATACGGGCGTGCCGCGCCGCCATCGTGAAGGCTCGAAAAAGGTATTGCGCATCTGGATTTAAAAGCATCGGTGCCGACGCACGTCTTCGTGGAAGCGCTTGCAGTTTCGGGATGCACTGCCTTACATGCGGTACGGTCTGTGTTGCCCGTCTTGCCCCGGTCCCGGTCCGCATCACCTCTTTGAAGCGCTCGGGCCGCAGCCCGCACATTACCCCTTTTTCGACAATCATTCTGTCATGGTCACATCAACGGCGACGCCGACGTCAAACGGTACCAAGCCGCACGGATTTCTCGCGCAGGTTAACCGCATGTTCGATGCGGCGGCGGAGCACACCGACCTGGATGCCGGCATTCTCGGCCAGATCCGCGCGTGCGATAACATCGTCCGCTTCGAGTTTCCCATCAAGCGTGATGATGGGTCCATCGCAGTGATCCGAGGCTACCGCGCGGAGCACTCGCACCACAAAAAGCCCACGAAGGGCGGCATTCGCTACGCGACCAGCGTAAACGTGGACGAGGTGATGGCGCTCGCCTCGCTGATGAGCTACAAGTGCGCGATCGTGGACGTCCCGTTCGGCGGGGCCAAGGGAGGCGTCTGCATCGACACGCGCGAGTACTCGGTTTCCGAACTCGAGCGCATCACCCGCCGCTACACGTTCGAGCTGATCCGGAAGAACTTCATCGGCGCGGGTCTTGACGTGCCGGCTCCCGACTACGGTACGGGCGAACGGGAGATGGCCTGGATGATGGACACCTACAACCAGATGACCGACGACGACCTGAACGCGCTCGGGTGCGTGACGGGCAAGCCGGTCGGTCAGGGCGGCGTCCGCGGGCGGACGGAGGCCACGGGTCGCGGCGTTTACTACGGCATCCGAGAGGCCTGCAGCTACAAGCAGGATATGGAAGAGCTCGGTCTCGACGCCGGTGTCGACGGCAAAAGCGTCGTCATTCAGGGCCTTGGCAATGTCGGGTACCACGCGGCACGGATTCTCCAGAACGAGGGGAACGCCAAGATCGTCGGCCTCGCCGAGATCGAAGGTGCTATCTACGATCCGGAGGGTTTCGACATCGACGAGGTCATGAACCACCGGAAGACAACGGGCTCCATCCTGGACTTCCCGGGTGCGAAGAACATCGATTCGTCTTCTGCCGCGCTCGAACTCCCGTGTGACATTCTCATCCCGGCAGCCCTCGAGGGCGTCATCGATCGAGACAACGCCGGCGACATCCAGGCGAAAATCATCGCGGAGGCGGCCAACGGTCCCCTCACAGCGGATGCCGATGAGATCCTGAATCAACGTGGCGCGCTCATTATCCCGGATGTGTACCTCAACGCGGGCGGGGTAACGGTCTCCTACTTCGAATGGCTGCGAAACCTGTCGCACGTTCGCCACGGGCGGATGAGTCGCCGCTTCGAGGAACGGAATGCAGAACGCATCCTCCGTGCGGTCGACGAGCTGACACAGGAAGACTTTGACGCCGAGCTGTTAGAAGGTCTGATCGAACGCATCGGATTTGGTGCCAGCGAGCAGGACCTCGTGAACTCGGGGCTGGAGGACACGATGGCCTTTGCCTACGACGAGATTCGCGTGATTCGCGAAGAGAAAGGCATCGATATGCGTACCGCCGCCTACTGCTCCGCCATCGACAAGATTGGCAAGTCGTACACTGCGATGGGCTTCTTCCCGTGATTCCACCCGAACACGTTGACTTCCTGCCGCCCCGCGTCTGCTCCCTCCGAGCCCGGCGTGGGGCGGTCTGGTTTGGTGTGCGGGGTTTCACGTAATCGTGTGTTCGGGTGCTAGGGTGCTCGGCTTGGAAATATGTTCAGGGTTCAGCGTTCAGGGTTGAATGTTTCGGGTTCTGGGGTCCGGGTTCCGGGTTCTGGCCAAAATCCCTAATCCCCAATTCTCAATCCCACCTCCCCAACGCCCCAACGCCCCAACGACCCAACGCCCCGACGATCCATTGCCCGGGTGTGAAGCTTCCTCAACAGGCGTCGGACTGCGGATCGGTGCTTGCTTGTACGTGTTGGCTGTCCACGTAGCTGCGGATACCGGGGCGGCATTCCGGTGTAAAAAAACGATCTGAGCCATTTATCCGGTTCAGACGTGTGCGTGGCGGGTCCGGTCTTCGGTCGTCGTACGTATTCTCTCTCTGTCCTTCCTGTCTCTCATGATGCATCTCATTCGGTGGCTCCGGCGCATGACGCCGATTACCGACTGGTTGCCGGAGTATGACCGGGAGGATTTCCGGGTGGACGTCTTGGCGGGTTTGACCGTCGGCGTGATGCTGATCCCGCAGGGAATGGCCTATGCGGTCCTCGGCGGAATGCCACCGATCTACGGGCTGTACGCGGCGCTCGTCCCTCTCCTCGTCTACCCGTTTCTCGGCACGTCGCGCCAGCTGATCACGGGTCCGGTGGCGATCGACATGCTGATTCTGGCCGCCGGGGTCGGTCTCCTGGCGGAGACAGGGACGGACCGGTACGTTGTGCTTGCGGTCATGACAGCAGCCCTGGCGGGCGGCTTCCAGCTTGTGATGGGCGCTCTCCGGCTCGGTTTCGTCGCGGACCTACTGTCCCGACCGGTGATCGCAGGCTTCACGACGGCGGCGGCCTTCATTATCGCGGCCAGCCAGCTCGGCCCGCTGCTCGGGATCGAGGTCGCACGTAGCGCCTTCGTCCACGAACTGGTGGCCGACGTTGCCGCAAACGCCCACCAGGTGCACGCCCCATCGGCCGTCGTCGGTCTCCTGAGTGTGGCAGGACTCGTTCTCATTGGCCGGTTCCGGCCGACCTGGCCGAGCGCACTGATCGTGGCGGCGGTGGCGACGCTCCTCGGCTGGGCGCTGGGGGGCCGCGCGGCCGGCATCGAGGTCATTGGGGACGTCCCGACTGGCTTCCCCTCGGCCGGTTGGCCAGATGTCGGGCGGGGCGATCTGCTGCAGCTCGTGCCGACGGCCGCGACGCTGGCGGTCGTGCAGTTTATGAGCGTGATCTCGCTCGGGCGGGTTTTCGCGAAGCAGAATCGGTATGCCATCGACGCCAACCGGGAGCTCTTCGCCATCGGGAGCGCCAACCTGCTGGGCAGCCTGTTTCAGAGCATCCCGGTATCGGGCAGTTTCTCGCGGTCGGCGGTCAACCAGCGGGCCGGCGCCCGCACGCCGATCCCGAATGCGGTGGCAGCTGTCCTGATCGGACTCACCCTGCTCATCCTGACGCCGCTCGTCTACCACATGCCGATGCCGGCGATCGCGGCGATCATCGTCGTGAGCGGCTCCGGACTGATCGATCCCGAGGAGCTTCTCTACCTGATCCGAACGAAGAAGAGAGAGGCGTTCATTGCGGCCTTAACGATGGTCGTCACGCTGACCGTTGGAATCCAGGAGGGGATCGTGGTGGGAATCGCAGCCTCGATCGTCGCCGCCCTCTACCGGCTCAGCCGCCCAAAAATGGCGGAACTAGGCCACGTTACGGGCACGCGTTCATACCATGATTTGCGCCGGTTCGACACCGCCCGAACGATCGACAGCGTGCTCGTTCTCCGCGTGAACGCGGCGTTCACCTTCGCCAACGCGGAGTACTTCAAGGACTTTATCCTGGACAAGAGCCGAACCCAGCTCCACCGGATCGAGGCGGTTGTGATCGACGGAGCAAGTATCAATGATCTCGACACCACCGCCGTGGACGCTCTTAACTCGATTCTGGATGTCCTCGACGAGGAGGGGATCGACCTCTACTTCACGGGATTGATCGGACCCGTGCGCGACCTGATGAAGCGATCGGGTCTGTGGGAACGCCTCGGCGAAGACCGGTTCTACGAGCATCCGCACGAAGCCGTGCTGTACATCCTCCGGGACCTGGACGACGGCGACGGCGGCGACCGGCTGGGCGACTACCTCCGCGAAATGGACCCGCCGCAACCGGAACGGGAATATGAGGAGTAGGGGGGTGTGTAGGTGTGTATGTGGGTAGGTGTGTAGGTGTGTATGTGTTGGGGAGCGAGCGTTCGTGCTGGTTCGAACGCTGAACCTTGAACCTTGAACGCTGAACCTTGAACCCTGAACGTACCTCTCACCCTTCCGCGCATTCGCGGGCCTGGTTCATTACGCGGTCGACGGTGAGCGTGTAGCGGGGCCAGGTGTCGCAGCCGGCGGACTGCAGGATGGCAGCGGCCCAGTGGTTGCAGTTGTTGAACGCGTGGTAGGAATAGGTGGACCGGAAGAAGCGGCTATCCGGTGCGTGCCCGTCCGCGGCAAAGATGGCGGATCCGCGGTCGTCAACTTCGACGGATTGGCGGATGGATGCGGCCATGGCGCGGAGTTCTGCGTCGCTCACGCGCAGGCGGACCTGTTCGCGCCCCCCGTACGCAACCGGTGGCGGATTCCGCAGGGGCACGACGTACAGCACGCTTGCCGTCGGCCACAACCCGGCACGGGCGAGCGTGCACGTCCCGGGATCCTTCGACGGATAATACCGGGCCTCGCCCCAACCCACTTCGATGTAGGGCGTCTCCGGTATTCCGGGGAACGGGGGCAGTGCGTCCTCGGGAATCGCAGCGGTCGGTAGCACGATCCCCGCGTGCCATCCGTACTTCACGACATAGATGTCGTGCACGTCCGGGCCCGTACCGTCTGTCGTCACGTGCGGGAGCCCGCAGCTCGCGACGAGCACGAACACCCAGATCAACACCAACGCCAGCGTCACGCGACGCCAGTTCAGAAACGCAGGCATGAGAGATGAGAGAGGGATAAGGAACGCGTGAGGGTTGCGGTCGGGTGCAGAGGTATTACCTGCCCCGCACACACCGTCTAACCTACTTCCCGTCAGCCCTTTTTCCAACTCGTTCCACCACCGCCGGTCTCACTCGTGTCGCTCCTGGCGATACGGGAAGTGAACGCGGTGCTCCTGCGGGCCGACGTGCACCAGGAGGTAGCGCGCGGTGTTCTTTACCGGGATGTAGACGTATCCCCGGGTACCGGTTTGAGGTGGGAGCGTCGTGCGACGCAGAGTCGTCTCCGACCATCGGAGCCGCCGACGCTCCAGGGCACTCAGCGACTGAAGGTTACGACGTCGATCAAGGCTCCGCCGCTCGATTCGTTCGACACGTTCCGTCGCCTCCCGCTCATTCTCCGCGTTAGTGTCGGGTCCGTCCGAGACATCGGCTGCGACATCGGCGAACGACTCGAGGGCGTAGAGCACACGGGACGTTCGCTCATCCGCCTCCACGGCCTCGGCCCGGCGATCGATTGCGAGCAACGTACGCTCAGGATCGTTTGCCCACATCCGGTGCTGCACGTATGAATCCGGAGGCGTCGTCGTGTCCGGCTTCGGGACCATGTAGTACACATCGGCGAAAACCCGTGACGGCTCGGCGATGATCGTGCGCCGCGTGCGATTCTCGATGTGGACGTCAAACTTGTGTCCGTCATCCGTCGTGCGCACGTAGGCCAGCGTCACGGTCAGGCTATCGGTGCTCCGGGTAACGTATTTACGTCCCTGAAGCCAGTCGGCGGAACGGTCCGGTACCGTGGATTTCAAACGATAGACGGGGTCGGGCGTGCAACCGGTGCCGATAAAAACGATCACGCCGAGGACGAACAGAAGCGTCGCGAGCCGAATTGTAGACATGCTGGCGAGAGAGAGGCGGTCGGTGAGCAGGAGGAAGGCAACAGATCCGTTGCATGAGCCGCTGCCCGGCGCCCCGGAGTAACGAATCTATTCTCACATCCCGGGGTAAATGCATATGCCTCCAGGCGGGCATATACAGGCCCCTTCCTTTCGCAACGTCCCTGTACCATGACCGATGCCGGGTCCGACGACCTCCGACACCATCTCGTCAACCTGTTGACCGCCCGTCAGGCACATGCGACGTTCGACGATGTCGTCGACGGGCTACCGCCCGACCTGCGGGGCCGGCGTCCGGATGGCCTGCCGTATTCCGTCTGGGAGCAGGTCGAGCACATGCGGATCGCGCAGCGCGACATTCTTGATTACTGCCGCGACCCCGAGTACACGCAGCCCGGCTGGCCGGATGAGTACTGGCCCGACGCCGCTGCCCCCGCTGATGATGCGGCGTGGGAGCGAGCAGTCGGTGGCTTTCGGGAAGACCTCGCGGCCTTCTGCGACCTTGTGCGGGATGCCTCGATCGACCTTCACGCCACCGTGCCGAACGGGGACGGCCACACGTACCTTCGCGAGGCGATGCTCGTGGCAGATCACAACGCGTATCACATCGGCCAGATTGTTGTCATCCGCCGGCAACTCGGAGCATGGTCGGATGCAGGGTAGCTGTTCAACGTCCCTCGACGTCACGTCTCCCAGAGGCGCGCACGTTCCCGTCCCGTCGCGCACGCGCACATCAGCCTCCGGCGGGGGTCAGATACTTGTCCAGGTATTTCTCAGCCTCGTTCCGAATCCACCCTTTCATCGACTTGAGCACGAAGTTCAGATTGAGCGCCAAGTGAACCTGCTCATCCTGAACATGAATCTTTCCGTCCGCTCCATTTCCTTCGAAGTGGAGCGTGTCCCCGGACCACTGCGTCGAGACATTCAGCTTTTCGTGGAGCTTCGCCGCAACCTTCTCGACGGCCGAGCGCGCTCCGCTGGTGCCGAGGGTGTGCGATCGTTTGATGTCAATGTCGGCCATGTGGGGATGAGGGTGGTGAAGGCAGAGAATCGGTGCGAGAACCGGACGGACTGCATCCGGATTCGGGGAAAAAGGTTCCGCGCGCGTTTCAACCGCATCGGTGGCATGTGACCCCGCGCGTACGTTGATTAATGCATGGTGATGGATCCCCGTACGCCGTTTCGCTTCGTACCCGCCGTTTCCCGTCTCTCTCCCCGTTTCGCCTATGCACTCCGTTTCTCGTCTTGCTGTTGCTGTCCTGCTGCTTGTCCTGGCAGCGATGCCGACCATCGTACCCGCCGAGGCGCAGCCAGCCGATACTGCCCGGGTGACGCTGCAATCCCCGGACGCTTTTCTGGGATATGAGCTGGGTGAGCAGTTTACGCCGCACCACCGTGTGGTGGATTATGTGCAGCACGTCGCGGCGGCCTCCCCTCGGGTTACGGTCCGGCGTTACGGTACGAGCATCGAGGGCCGTCCGCTGTTGCTGGCTACGATCACGTCGGAAGAGAATCACGACCAGATCGATGTGATCCGGCAAAACAACCTGCGCCGTGCGGGCATGGCGGACGGGCGCGTCTCGGGACCGACGGCCGCGGTTGTGTGGCTCAGCTACAACGTGCACGGAAACGAGTCCGTCTCCACCGAAGCGGCGATGCAGACGCTCTTCGAACTGGGCGACCCGTCGAACGACCGGACGGTCGACTGGCTTTCGGACACGGTCGTCATGCTCGATCCCTGTCTCAATCCGGACGGGCGAGAGCGGTACGTGCAGTGGTTCAAGCGCACCGTGGGCGCGACCCCGAACGCCCGGCGGATCGCCCGCGAGCACCATGAGCCCTGGCCCAATGGACGTACGAATCACTACTACTTCGACCTGAACCGTGACTGGGCCTGGGCGGTGCAGCCGGAGACGCGCGACCGTCTCGACGTGTACCACGAGTGGATGCCCCACATCCACGTCGATTTCCACGAGCAGGGAATCGACGAACCCTATTACTTCGCCCCGGGAGCGGACCCGTACCATGAAGACGTCACCGGCTGGCAGCGGTCCTTTCAGATGTCGGTTGGAAAAAACAATGCCCGGTACTTCGATCGGAACGGCTGGCTCTACTTCACACGGGAGGTGTTCGACCTGTTCTATCCGGGGTACGGCGATACATGGCCGATCTTCAACGGCGCCATCGGAATGACCTACGAGCAGGGGGGATCCGGGCGGGCCGGACTCGCCGTCCTGACAGAAACAGGCGATACGCTAACGCTCGGCGACCGCATTCGCCATCATCACACGGCCGGACTGTCGACCGTCGAGGTCACCGCACAGAATCAGCAGACGGTCCAGGAAGAGTTTTCCCGGTACTACCAGACGGCGATGCAAAATCCGCCGGGGGCATACCGCGGCTACGTGATCAGGGCGGATTCGTCCCGTGACCGCCTCCGTGCCCTGGGCCGGCATCTCGAGCAGCAGCGCATCGAATACGACCTCGTCGCGGAAGCCGGAGCTGTACGAGGCGTCCGGTATGCCACGGGAGAGGATGATCGCGTCGATATTTCTGCAGGAGATCTGCTTGTACCGGCCGCGCAGCCAAAGTCACGTCTTGCCAAGGTACTCCTCGAGCCGCGCACGACCATCATCGATTCGGTTACCTACGACATCACCTCGTGGAGCCTGCCGTACGTCTACGGGCTCGACGCCGTCGCCGTGACGGACGACTTGCCTGCGGCGTCCGGATCGATCCGCGACGCGTCGGCCGCTGTTGAGGGGCAGGGGGGCGAGACGCCGTACGCCTACGTCGCCCGGTGGAGTAGCCGCACCGATGCTCGCTTTCTCGGCGATCTGCTGGAGGAGGGTATCGGCGTGCGACTCGCAACGGAGACGTTCGAAACCGAGGGGAAGTCTTACGAGGCCGGCACGCTGATCATGCCCCGGGCCGACAACCACGCGATGGAGGACGACTTCGATCGGGTCGTGCGACGGCTCGCATCCGAGCACGGTCGCACCCTGCACGGCGTAGCGAGCGGATTTGTGGACCGCGGGTCGGACTTCGGGTCGTCGACCGTGCGACCCGTCTCGGCTCCGCATGTAGCCGTGCTAAGCGGGTCGCCGCTCAGCCAGTATCGCGTCGGTGAGGTCTGGTACGCCTTTGACCACCAGCTCGACTACCCGGCGACGCTGATCGACACCGACGACCTGGATGAAGCCGCGCTCGACGACGTTGATGTTCTCGTTCTGCCCGATCTGTCCGGCAGCTGGGATAGTGACGCGAAGCGAAGCCTGCTCGCCGACTGGGTCCGCGGCGGCGGGCGGCTGATTTCAATGGGCGGCGCCACGCAGGCCCTGGCCGGACACGCGCCGTTTGCTGTGACGGAAAGGTCAACGGCCCCCGACACAACGACCGTCCCGCGACGGTACGCCGATCGCACCCGGGATGCTGCGAGCGAAGCGACGCCGGGAAGCATCCACCGCGCCTCGGTCGACGCAAGCCATCCGCTCGGGTTCGGCGTGGGCGATACATACTACGTTCTGAAGCGAAGCAGTGCCTCTTTCCCGTACCTGGATGCAGAGGACGGCTGGAATGTCGCAACGCTCGCTGACGGCACACCGGTAACGGGCTTCATGGGTCATCAGGCGCAGGATCGGCTGGAAAACACGCTGGTCTTCGGGTCGCAATCGATCGGGGAGGGGAGCGTCGTCTACTTTACCGGCAACCCGCTCTTTCGCGGCTTCTGGTACAGCGGCTTCATCCCCTTCGCGAACGCCGTGTTCTTCGGGCGCTGAATCGTTGGATCGTTGGGACGTTAGATCGTTGGGACGTTAGATCGTTGAATCGTTTGGCGTTTGCTCGTTGATGCGTTTAGCATTCGATTCCGCACCCAGCCGACCGTCCCGACCGAGACGCGTGGAATTTGGGAATTTAGAATTGGGGATTACGGATTTGGGATTTGAAATTATGGATTTGGCATTGCGGGGCCGGAGCGTATCCGCTTATGTCGCTTCGGCGATGGCCCTTGAACCCAGAACCCAGAACCCGGAACTCACAACCCGGAACCCAGAACCCGGAACCCGGAACGTAGAAGCGCCTAACGTGTGTAGATTCTGCGAAGGTCGTCCGTCGGAGATGTGGTCGGCCTGGTGTCGTATCCATGTGGGGCTCGGGCTTCGATGGGAAGTGGGGGCTGGGGGCGTCGGGGCGAATTACTGTAACGGTATAGGGTTCGTCGAGACGGAAGATACGTGTCGCCTCTGACCAAACGGATCGGCCCGTGCGGCGATGGATGACGGCATGCTCCTCTCACTCAGCCAACCGACAGTCCCATGGATGCTCGAGCTATTCTGAAGCGTAAAGGCAGCGGCGCCGTTACGATCGCCGACGACGAACTCGTTGCGACCGGGGTCAACGTTCTGTCGAGAGAAAACATCGGTGCCCTCGTCGTCGAGCACAACGGCGAACTGGTGGGCATTCTCGACGAGCGCGACATCATCCGGCAACTGGCAACCGAGGGGTCCGCGACGCTGAGTCAGACCGTGCGCGACGTCATGAAGCAAACGGTCGTTACCTGCACCCCGGACGAGGAGGCGAAAGATATGATGGCGACCATGACGCGCCGCCGCATCCGCCACCTCCCGGTCGTCGAGGACGGCGTTCTGCAGGGGATCGTCAGCATCGGGGACCTGCTCAAGACGCGGCTCGAGGAAATGGAAACCGAGCGAAGCGTCCTCCGCGAACGACTCCTGGCGCGGTAGGGGAGGTAGCGTGTTGGGGTGTTCGGGTGTTTGGGTGTTCGCGTGTTGAGGTGTTCGGGTGTTGAGGTGTTCGCAGGGCGCGTCTGGATAGTCTTTCTACATTTAAGAAGTGGCGCTCCGAGATCCACTCCGGAGCGCCGTTTCTTTATTTCACTCTTGAGGCGACCACCTGTGACCTCGAACGTTGGGGCAAACATTACATGGTGTTGATGTGCCGATAATGACGTGCTAACACGTGAATTGGAGCGGGCGCATATTCTTTAGGCGGTCTGTAATCCGTCCACCCGCACAACACGCCGTATGCCGATCGCTCCTCAGATTCGACAGAAGCTCTTCGTTTTTGCCCTTCTTTGTCTTTTTGGTTTCGTCGAGGCACCATTCGTTCTTGCCCAACCTGCGAGCGGTCGCCTGTCCGGTCAAGTTACGACCAACACGGGGGAGGCCCTGCCCGGTGCGACGATACAAATCGCAGAACTTGAGCGGGGGACGTCGACCGACCAGGACGGTCGGTTCGAACTCCGCGATGTCCCGGCCGGGGACTACGCGCTCACCGTCCGCTTCATCGGGTACCAGACGATCGAGGAGTCAGTGACCGTTCGACCGGGCGAAACGGTGTCTGTCGACGTTGCGATGTCCCCCCGGAGGGTCGCGCTTGAAGGTCTCGTCGTTACCTCCCAGAAGCGCGTGGAGCGTATCCAGGACGTTCCGGTCGCTATTACCGCGTACAATGGGGATTTCCTCGAAGATCTCGGCATCTCGGAGGCGGATGACCTGTCGGCATACGTTCCCGGCCTGGAAGTGCAGTTGCAGAGCCCGAACAATCCCGGCTTTGTCGTGCGCGGCATCACGAGTGACAACGGCGACTCACGGGTCGAACCCCGCGTATCCGTATTCAAGGATGGCGTATCGATCAGTAAGTCGCGCGGATCGGTTGTCGAACTCTATGACCTTGAGCGGGTGGAGGTCTTGAAGGGACCGCAGGGTACGCTCTTCGGTCGCGGGGCGCAGATCGGAGCCCTGCACATCATTCAGAATAAAGCGCGAAACGAAACGTCGGGTCGCTTCGAGATCGGCACGGGGAATTTCGGCGAGCGTTACGCAACAGGCCATGTCAATGCGCCGATCATCGAGGACCGGGTCTTCGGGCGTGTGGCAGCTTTTTACCAGAAGCGGGATGGTTACCTCGAAAACCGTACGGGAGACGATCTCAATGGGAAAGAGACGTTCGCCATACGAGGCCTGACCCGGTGGCTGCCCACGTCGTCGACGGTGATCGATGCGATCGTGAACTACCAGCAGGACACGCCGCCCGGGGTTTCGTTTAAAAGCACCGCTTATGCTCCAGACAACAGCACGGGTGATCCCAATGACCCGGCTGCTCTCGGCCCCGATCCGGTTCTCGAAGACGACGAATTGTTCATTGACCGGTCCGTCTGGAGCGCGACTCTTCTGATTGATCAGGATCTTACGGGGGCATGGAGCCTGGACGCTGTAACCGGCTACCGCGCATTCGATTCCCTGGAACGGTTCGATGCCGACGGCACTCCCGCGCCAGTTCTGCAGTTCGACGAGGATGCTGAAGGGCAGCAGCTTAGCCAGGAGCTGCGTGTCACCTATGATGATGACGGCGTCTTCTCAGGGTTTGCCGGGGCGAGCGTATTCTGGGAGGACGGTTCGCAGCGCGTGCCCTTCCGAACCGACGAGCGCACCTTCATTGCCCTCCTAGATCCGAATATTCCGCTCTTCGGTCCTGGGGGCGAACCAACGGTCGTGCCGGCGATCCCCAATCCGGAAACAGGCGCCCTGATTCCACTGAAAGATTCGCATGAGGAGGCGTATACAAACTTCGGTACCACGACCGCGGTCGAGACCTTCGTCGACGGGACGTACCGAGCCACGGACCACCTCAGCTTTACCGCCGGTCTCCGATTTACGTATGAGGACGTTACCGGAGAATACGAAGTCACGAACAGCGAGACGCCCGGTACACTGGGATCGCTGCTCGGGGCGTCCCCGAACAACCTATTTGCGCCTACAAACGGTCGCATCTCCGAAACCGAACAGTTTACATCTGTCGTAGGCCGGTTCATCGCGGACTATTCCGTGAGTGAGGCCGCGAACGTGTTTGCCAGTGTCTCCCGCGGGCGCCGCCCCAACGTAATCAACGTGGACGCCGGGGGTAGCACCATTCTCGACAATGAAATTGTATGGAGCTACGAGACTGGAGTGAAAGGCCGCGTTTTCAGTGAGCGGTTCGAGTATGAGGCAAACGCGTTTCACTACGACTACAGCAACTTCCAGACGAGCGTTGCGGAAATTCAGAATGGCGAGTTCGTCGCGGAAACGCGCGACTCCGGGGCTGCGTCTGCGATTGGCTTCGAAACGGCCGTGCGGGGCGCAATCGTCCAGGGACTGTCGGCATTTGGGAATTACAGCTTCATCGACGCCACGTTCGACGATGAAGATGAGAACGGAGACCCGCAGGAACTCGCCGGTAACCGATTTCGCCTGACGCCAGAGCACACGTTCGCCGTTGGGTTGAACCTCACCGTGCCGGTCACAAATCGTACGGAAGCGTTCCTCCGGCCGAGCTACACGTTCAAGTCCCAGTTTTTCTTCGATGAGGAAAACACGGTAAACGCCGACAATCCCAACCCACCCATCGCTCAAGACGATTACGGGCTGCTCAATCTTCGTGGCGGAGTGCGCGTCTTGGATGGTCGGGTGACGGTCGAAGGCTTCGCGGAAAACCTCCTTAACGAGGAGTACCTGATCGACGCGGGGAATACGGGCCAGGCGTTCGGTGTGCCAACCTACATTGCCGGTCCGCCGCGCCTTATCGGCGTGCGGCTGAGCGGCCGATTCTAGCGTAGGACAGATCAGTTGACCGGGGCCTGGCTACGCCATCGTGGCCCGATCACGGGACCCTTAGGGCGTCGTGATCCAGGCCAGGAGCGTACTTTGTAGCTCTCCGGTACGGAATACACGTTTTCCCGTCTGCCTCCCATTTGATTCGTGAATACATCAAGACGTGCGTTCCTGTCTACGTTTCTCAAAGGGGCGGGCTGTTTTGCGGTCGCAGCCTCGCTACCGATGTCCGTCGACGTCGAGCCGCCGCCCGCTCCGCAGGCGTCCCGGTACCGGTTCCCGCAAGGACTGGCATCCGGCGATCCCCTCCCGAATGCGGTCATGCTCTGGACTCGCGTGGAGCAGGTAGATGGCGAAACTCCCGAAGGTCGGACGGAAGCTGCCGTCCCTCTCAACCTCCAGGTGAGCGAGGACGAGAGCTTCTCAACGGTAATCGTTGATCGAACGGTCGACGCGCCGGGGTCAAGCGATGGAACCGTCCGCGTTTTCGTACAGAATCTGACGCCACGAACGACATACTATTACCGGTTTATTGCGCCGGATGGGACGCGGCCTTCGGTTGTCGGACGAACTCGAACGGCCCCCGCACGGACCGACGATGTCCCGGTGTGTCTCGCCTTCGCCTCTTGCCAGGCCTACGAAGCCGGCAACTACGGGGCGTACAGGTGGCTGATAGAAGAGGACGCCTCTACGAGCGGGAGAAGCATTGACGTGGTCCTCCATCTTGGTGATTTTATCTACGAAGCCCTGGGTTACGGGACGGCGCGGTCGGTGCCGGACTTTCCAGATGGCGGGTCTCACGGTGACGACGGTTCGCAGCGCCATGCGAAGACGCTTGCCGATTACAGGCACCTCTACAAGACCTACCTCAGCGACTCGGATCTCCAGGAAGCGCGGGCACGCTTTCCGTTCGTGAATATCTGGGATGATCACGAGTTCACGAATGACGCGTGGCAAAGTGCGGCAACCTACGATGCGGGTCGAGAGCCCGCACAAAAGCGCAAGGTGGCCGCGAATCGGGCCTGGTTCGAGTTCATCCCCGCCGTTTTATCCGATCATCCCGGCAGCGCGGGGCAAACGTCGCAGGCGCGAGACTACAAGGATACGCCGGTCGAAAACAACGCGTTGCCAGAGACCTCAACAGAGGGACTTCATCCAGAGCCGAACAACCGGAGCGCCATCGAATCGCTGACCATATACCGCTCCTTTCGGTGGGGAAAACATCTTGAACTCACGCTCACGGATACCCGGTCATACCGCTCGGCGCACCCCGTCCCTCCAGAGATAAATCGGCAGATCGCCGGGACGGATCGGTACCTGACGCCGCTGTCCGTGGTCGAGGTGTTCGACGCAGGCCGAACGTACGACGACGGTTGCCCGCCCGCGACGGTCTCGGTGGGCGATCAGGAGGTGCCGAACGCTCGCCGGCACCACCCACCTGGAACGATGCTTGGCGAACGGCAGAAATCGTGGTGGAAAGCCACCATGCAGGCGTCGGATGCCACGTGGAAGGTTTGGGGCCACTCCGTGCCGACGCTGCCCATGCGACTTGACCTTGGAGCCGTCAATCCGGACGCCGAAACCGTCGTGTTCACCACGGATACCTGGGACGGGTACCTCTCAGAGCGTGCGGAGCTCATGGCGTTTCTCGACGACCACGACATCCGGAACGTGGTGTCTCTGTCCGGAGACAATCACAACTCGTTCGCCGGGGTGATTTGTCGACAATATGGCCACGAGAATGCAGATGAGGCCGTGGCGGACGCAGTCGGTGCTGAGTTCTCCGTCTGCGGGATCAGTTCGCCAAGCGTGTTTCAGGCTCTGGTACAGGCCGTTGATGCAGACAGCGCGTTTCATTCTCTGATTACGCATGATGCCAGCGCCACCGGTGGCAAAAAGCGCGAGGAGACGTTAAATCTGACATTTCTGCACGGAGCAAAGGCTGCCGCCACGGTTGCGAAAACCGGGCGACTCGATCAGGCGCTGAGTGTCGCGAACGAGGCCCAGAATCCTCATTTGCGATACGTTGACAGCAATGCCTATGGCCTCGCACTCGTTGAAATCGACGGAGATGGGGTTGATGCGGATTTCGTAACCATTCCACCTCCTACAGAGGTGCCCCGCACGACAACACCCGATCCGCTGCGGCGGACCCGGTTTCATCTACCCGCTCGAACGCCAGGTGAGCCCGTGGACCTTCAAGGTCCCGAGATCAGCGGCCATCCCCCATTTCCTCTGTCACGGCCTCATGAGTAAGCCACTGGCACGCGTCAACGGGTGACCGCGTCTGCGCCAGAAGGGCGAGGTAGTCCGGTCTGGCCTTTCGCTGGACGCTTCCCTCTGAGTCGTCGACACGTCCTCCACCGCGGCTCGAGGAAATGGAAACCGAGCGAAGCGTCCTCCGTGGTCAAGTCCGGGCGCGGTAGGGGAGGTAGAGTGTTGAGGTGTTCGGGTGTTGAGGTGTTCGGGTGTTTAGGTGATAGCAGGGCGCGTCTGGATAGCCTTTCTACATAAAAAAAGCGGCGCTCCGAAGCCTTGCCCGGAGTGCCGCTAACTTTGAACCCTGAACCGTGAACCTTGAACCCTGAACTAACCTAATGCCGTCCCCGGCCGCAGGTGCAGGTTGCCCCACCTTCCTCCATAAAGGCGTCCGGCATCCAGATGAACTGGTCGTTCACCGCCTCGCGCTGGAACCAGAAGGGGCCGCGCTCCTCCGGATGGTTGCCGATCTGATCCATGGTGTCGGCGTCGAACAGGCGGCCGTTGACCATGACGAGGTCGACGTTCTCGGTTTGCCTCAGGTCTTCCAGCGGATTCCCGTCGATCACGACGAGATCCGCGAGCTTGCCTTCCTCCAGCGACCCGAGGTCTCCGTCCAGGCCGAGGTACTGTGCGCCGTGTAGCGTTGCCGAACGGAGCGCTTCGTGCGGCGTGAAGCCGCCTTGCTCCAGCATCCACAGCTCCCAGTGGGCGCCGAGCCCCTGGAGCTGGCCGTGCGCGCCGATCTGGACCGTGTTGCCCTGGTCGATGAGCTTCTTCGCCTGTGCCGCCACCGTGATGTGCTGGTACTCCTCATCCGGAATCTGCGTCACGCGGCGGCTCCGTGCATCTACGATGGGGCGCGGGACGAACTGCAGCAGCTTATCCTTGGCCCAGACATCGGTTTTCTGGTACCACCAGTACTCGCCGTTCGGCCCGCCGTAGTTGACGACGAGGGTCGGCGTGTAGCCCACGTTCGTGGCTTTCCATAGCTCCAGAACGTCCTTGTAGAGCGGCGACACCGGCAGGTTGTGCTCGATGCCTGTGTGCCCGTCCAGAATCATCGTGATGTTGTGGAAGAAAGTTGATCCACCTTCCGGCATCACCTGCATCTCGAGCTCCCGGGCGGCTTTCATGATCTGCTGCCGCTGGTTGCGTCGCGGCTGATTGTAGCTCTTGACGCTGAACGCGCCGACGGCCTTCATGCGTCGCAGGTGCGAGCGGGCGTCGTCGAGGCTGTTGACCTCCGCCTTGAAGTCTCCGTCCGCTCCGTAGAGGATCGTGCCCGTCGAGTAGATGCGGGGCGCGACGATGCGACCGGTCTTCTGCAACTCGCTCTGCCGGAAGACGAACTGCGTATTGGCCGACGGGTCGTGCATCGTTGTTACGCCGTAGGCGAGGTTGGCGTAGTACCCCCAGTTCTGCTCCGGCGTCGGCCCGCTGTAGAAGTGATTGGCGTGGGCGTGGGCATCGACGAAGCCCGGGATGATGGTTTTTCCGGATACGTCCTCTACGTGGGCTCCGGCCGGCACCTCAATGTCCGCCCCGAGCGCCGCGATCGTGTTGCCTTCGATCACGATCGTACCGTTCTCGATCACCTCGTCGCCGTTCATGGTGACGATGCGGGCGTTCGTCAGCGCGACGATGCCTTCCGGGACGTCCGTCTCCAGGTCCAGCCCGAGGTCGGTGCCCGTGGTATCGATCGCGGGAAGCTCCTCCGGGGCGCCGTCGATGAAGGCGAACGTATTCTCCAGCGAACGGGAGAAGTATTCCGGCCCCGTCATCCAGTGCACCGTCTCGCTATCCCCCGACCAGTGCAGGTCGATGCCGACGTCCCTCGAGATCTGCTTCACCGGAATGGACGACACGTCCTTGCTGAGTTCGATCGCCTGACCGGTTTTCGGCATCGGCGCCACGTACGCGTTGTGCAGGTCCGTAAATGCAACCCACTCCCCGTCGGGGCTCGGAACGATGGAGTCGACGTACTTCAGGGAGAACACGTCGCGCACTTTGCCGCCGTCGAGGTCGCTGCTCCTGTACGTTTTGCCGACGTTGGATCCGGTCATGAAGTAGACGCGCTCCCCCGAGGCATCGAATCGGGCATCGTAGCCGTCCTCGCGAATGAAGTTCATCTCGCCGCCGTCGGCGCTTATCCAGTACAGGCCAGGGTCGCTGCCGTGCTGGGTGCCGAGAAGCACGTTGCCCTCGCCGCGACGGAAGACGATCATGGACCCGTCGGGGCTAAAGCGCGGCGTGTAGTAGTAGCCGGGACGTTGTGTAAGCTTCTCCGCGTTCCCGCCCGAGATCGGAGCGGCGTAGACGGCGCCGAGATTCTCGTCGTCCCACGTCGTGTAGACGACCGTTCGTCCATCCGGGGAAATGGTCGGATTGTACTCGAAGTGCTCGTCGTCCGTGAGACGCTCCGGCGTTCCATTCGGCAGGCGTTTCGTGTACAGCGATCCGTTCGCGTGAAACACCACCGTTCGGCCGTCCGGTGACGTTGTGGCGCCGGTGATCATCCGGGCCGGGATGGTTTCCGGATGAGCGTCTACCGGGAATTCCGCCGCCGCGGTTACGGTCTGCTCGACCTCCGCTTCAAAGGGGATGACCTCGGCCGATCCGTCGCTGGTGTTGATCTTCTTGATTTTCCCTTCGGCCCAGAGCACGACGTGCTCATTGTCGGGCAGCCAGGCGAAGTTCGGGTAGGTGCCGAAAATCGCCCACACGTCCTGCTGGTCGAAGGAGAGCTGGTCGAAGACCGGGGAGGCGATGCCGGTTTCGAGGTCGTACGTGTAGAGCACCGTTTTCGCGCGAACGCGGCGTACGAATGCGAGCGTCTCGCCGTCCGGGGACGGGACGGGGCGCGAGGCGCCGCCGGGCCCCGAGATCAGCGTCTTGGTTTCCCCCGTTTCTCGGTCGAGCCGCTTAATTGCGTAAATTCCGGCGTTCGGGTCTTTGTTGTAGCGAAAGTTCGGGCCGCGGGTGACGTCCTCCGAGTAGTAGACATAGCGACCGTTCGGATGGACGGCAATCTCGTTGCCCTGATCCTGCTGATCGTTTCGGCGCTCGGTGAGCTGGATGCCGCTCCCACCCGATCGATGGTACATCCAGACTTCCCCTGCTCCGAGCGAGCGTGTGCTGGTAAAGTGCTTACGCCCGAGCAGGTACTCCCCGTCCGGGGTCCATGCGGGTCCGTTCAGAAGGCGAAAGCTCTCGTCCGATACCTGCTGCGCATCGGAGCCGTCCGGGGCAACGGTCCAGAGGTTATCGCCGCCGTCGCGGTCGGAGGTGAAAGCGATGCGCGACCCGTCCGGGGAAAAGCGGGGCTGCACATCGTACGCCGGACCGCGGGTGATGCGGGTGGCGGTGCCGCCAGAGATCGGCATGGTGTACAGGTCACCGAGCAGGTCGAAGACGAGCGTTTCTCCGTCCGGGTGGACGTCAACGGTGATCCATGTACCCTCCGTCGTGGTGAAAGAGACGGTCTCGGTGGGGCCGTGGGCGGCGTTTACATCCCACTCCTCATCCTCGTCAGACGACTGGGCAAAGGCGGTGGGGGCGACGACGGCACCCGCAAGAAAAAGGCAGGCGAGCATCCAGGCCGCGACGGCGGCCGAGCGGAAACGAAACATGTGGAATGGCAGCAGTGACAGGAGGGCGGATAGATAACCTACAAAGCGCTTCCGAGGAAAGGAAGGTCGGGGATGCGCAGTGAGGTTTGGGGGATCGGAGGGACTCGGCGAAGGGGGAGAGGGCGGCCACGAACGAACGCATCAACGGAGAACGCGATCACGAAAAGTGTTCGGGTGCTCGTGTCGTGGGTCGGTTTTCGAGGATAGGATGGTCGACGGCA
>JAAAOT010000042.1 GCA_009908725.1 Bacteroidota bacterium
CAGGTCGTCCACCGCGGCATCGAGATCCTGATTCGGACCCAGGATGCGTGCTTCGGCCCGCAGCAGAAGAAGCTCCTCGTTACGAATGATCGAGATGGGGGACGTCGACCCGTCCCAGATCGCCACGGCCAGCTTGCTCGACAACCCATTTGCCGCCGACGGGCTTGCCACGAAATCCCCGTCGTCCGTTCGGTCGAGGACCTTGGTCGAGAACCGCTCATCTCCTGCCACGGCATCGGCCTTGAGCGACGGGTGTGCGCGGAGCTTGACCGTGGACGACGTCGGCACCTCGAACAGGGGGTTCACGCGCTCGCCGGTTCCCGTCCCGAACAGATGGTACGCCCCGAGGTCGAGCTCCGACTCGTCGGCGAGGAGGAAGGAGTCGTCGAGCGCATCGAGCACGGTGTCATAGTCTTCCTGGTAGGCTGCTGCCCGCGCCCGAATGGCCCGGTTGAACGCGGCGAAGTCCACGTCGCCGAAGCCGGACGACAGCTGGAACGGAAAGTCCCCGCCTGCCTGAAGGTTGGCGTAGCCATCATCCAGGTACCGATTTATTTCGGTAAACGCCTCGGATCGCGAGACGATCGGGGTGTTGACGTCGTCGCTGAATTCGATCTTGAGCCCGTTGTCCCAGGTGGAGGTCAGTACGAGCAGCAACTGGTAACCGATGATCGTCTGTCCGAAGCCGATCGAGGCCGACAGGTCTTCCTCGGAGAACTGGCTCGGCGTCTCTTCGCGGACGGAGCGGGCACGGTCGATCAGATCCAGCGCGTTCTTGATCGTTCGATACCTCGACGACCAGGGATCGACGACCAGGAATCCGTTGCCGTCGAGCGGTCCGGTGTATAGTTCGCCCGTGTAGCGCGGGTCGGCCGGCTCGAAGTAGTAGGCTTCGCGACCGAAAATGCTTGTCGTCTGCAGGTAGATCTCGATCTCGGAACGCATCGAGCCCTCCGTTCCTGTCGCCAGGTTCTGGAGGCTTACAGCGTCCGCGCTGGGCGCGTTGGGATCATCGAACTCCAGGGAGTCGCACCCGACTAGCAGGAGGCAGGCGAATCCCAGGATGCTAAGGTGAAGGCGAAACGTATACATTGAGGTCGTCATCTGTCGGTACGGTTGGGTCGGGCAGAGGCGGATGATGGACGGGAGTGCAGCCTAAAAGCCAAGCCCGACCTTGAAGTACACGTTGCGCGACGACGGGAAGGGGATCACGTCGACCGCCCGGCCGACGGCCACGTTGCCGAACTGGCTGACTTCCGGATCATACCCGTCGTAAGGCGTGAACATCAGCAGGTTACGCCCTCCGATGCCCAGATTTGCATTCCGAACCGAACCGTTGAACCATCCGTCCAGCAGGGACCGGGGCAGGCTGTAGGTGAGGCTAAGCTCACGAAGCTTCACATACGACCCATCCTCCACGTACCGGCCCGTACCGCCTTCACCGTTGGCCCGGGCGCGGCCCGCTTCCGTATTGAGGTCGGGCGTGGTGCCGGCGAGGTCGGTGATGAGCTTGCCGAGGTTAATCACGTCGCCTCCGTCTTTCCAGTCCCATAGCATTGAGAGCTCCACGCCGTATGCCGACACCCGGTTGTTGAAGCCCATCTGGAAGTTGGCGTTGGAATTACCGTACCGCGTCAGATTGCCGTCTTCATCCAGGCCCACGATGGTCGTCGGCGAAAGGCCTTCCTGGATCCGAAACTGGCCGAGTCCGAGAGAGAAGCCGCCGACCTGGAAGGGGTCGACCGCCAACCGCGTGATCTCGGAGCGGTCCCTGGCGAAGGTCACCGTCGACTGCCAGTTGAAGTTTGACCGGCTGATCGGAATCACGTTGAGGAAGAGTTCGATGCCGCTGGTCCGCATGTCGCCGGCGTTGATGAACTCCGTCGCGAAGCCGGACGACGTCGGCAGCTGGTTCTCAAGAATCAGGTCCTCAATGTTCTGCCGGTAGTAGGTGAATTCGAGCGTTCCGCGCTCATTGAAAAACGCGAGGTCGATGCCGCCTTCAATTTCCTGTGTCGTCTCCGGGTCGATGTCCGGATTTCCACGGCGCGTGGGCACCAGCACCCCGCCAACGCCCCCGGTGTTTTCCGGCACGAGCGACGTGTATTTCGCCTGCGCATCCGGAAGGTTACCGGTGCGGCCGAACGCGGCCCGCAGCTTGAACTGTGGCAGAGCCGAGGAAAGGGGCTCCCAGAAGTCGAAGCTCGCCAGCTGAACGGATCCGGAGAACTTCGGATAAAGGAATAGCTCGTCGGTATCCCCGACCCGGCTGCTCGCATCCGCACGCACCCCGGCGGTCAGGAAAAACTTCTCGTTGATGTCGGCTTCTTCCTGAATGAAGAGGCCGATCTCCCGCTGCTTCAGCACGTCCTCAAAGCCGCGCAGGCTGGTCGCCTGATCGATGTTTTCCTGCGTGCTTACCAGACCTTCGGCGAGCGCCTGCACGTTATCGATGTCGCGCGTTTCGTACTGAAAACCGGCCGTCGTGGTGAAATTGAGCCCGTCACGAAAAGCCGCCTGGTGAACGAGGTTCGTCCAGATGTTGGTGCTGAGGCTCGTGGTTTCCCCGGCAACGGAGACCCCACGGACCGATAGCGCCTTGTTCTGCTCGAACTGTAGCTCGGGCGGCGAGACGATCTCATTCGTCAGAGAATACGCATCGGCCCCACCGCGCACGACGAGGTCGAGGTTCTGCGAGTCGGTCTGAAACAGGTTCACGTTTACGAGACCGGCAACAATGCCGCGGTACGAAACCTCGTTGTTTTTCAGCAGCTGCACCGTCTGCAGAGGATTTGAGCCTGCCGGCCCCTCCGGAAACGTTCCGTCCTCATTCTGACGAATGTCGACATAGCTCGGCGTGAAGGCCACCGAGAAGCCGAGCGTCGTAGCTCCCTGGTTCTCGTTTCCGGTGATGCTCCGATCCGACTCCGAGCGCGTCAGTGACGTGTTGAGCTGGACGCGGACGCGCTCCCCGAGATTCTGCTCGACGTTTACCCGCGCGGAGTACTTGTCGTATCCCGTGTTCTCGACAATGCCGTTTTCCGACAATGCCAGACCACTCACGTAGTATCGCGTGTCCTGGTCGCCACCGGAGAGGCTGAGCGTCGTTTCACTGGTAAGGCCTTCCCGGCCGTACACCAGGTCCTCGTAATCGATGAATCCGTTCTCATCGACCTGCGCCTGCACGGACGGGTCCAGGTTGTCTTCATTCCGAAAGTCGCGCGTCCCGATCTCGTTGAGGATGCTGTTGAAACCGGTTTGCTGCGTGAAGTTGACGCGCGTCTCGCCGGCCTGGCCGCGCTTCGTCGTAATGATCACCACGCCGTTGGTGGCTTTCGCCCCGTAAATCGCGGCTGCGCTTGCCCCCTTCAGCACTTCCACCGACTGAATATCGTTGGGGTTGATGTCGGCAATCCGGTTCGTCGGCTGGCCCTGCGGGCGATCGCTTCCCGCCCCGGCTGCCGCCGACACGAAATCGAGCCCCGGCTGCACGGCGGAGTTGTCCAGAATCACGCCGTCCACCACGTACAGCGGCTGCGTCGAACCGGTAATCGTGGACGTGCCACGCAGGTTCACGTTGATGCCGCCCCCGGGAGCACCCGTGTTCTGACTTACCGACAGACCGGCAATTTTTCCGCTCAACGCCCGCTCGAGCGTCTGGGCAGGCACCGGGACCAGGTCTTCCTGCTGGATCGTCCCGACCGAGTTGGCCAGGTTGCGCTTCTTCACGCTCGTCGCAAGCCCCGTCACGACAACTTCGTCAAGGCCCAGCACGTCAGGCTCAAGTTGAACGGTCAGCTCCGTCTGATCCGGCTCCAGCTCGACCGTCTTGTTGCGGTACCCGACGAACGTAAACAGGAGCGCATTGCGGTCGGCCGGCATGCGTATCTCGAACTGACCATCCGGGTCGGTCGTCGTACCGGTGGTGGTTCCCTCGACACGGACGTTCACGCCCGGAATCGACTCGCTCGTTTCCGCATCGAGCACCTGACCGGTTACGGATCGCTGCGCCCATGCCTGCGGCGCGGTCGCCAGGGACAACAGCATGATGAGGACACCGGTCCAGATATCGTACCGCCAGATTTGGTATCGGTCGTGTGCCATGCTTCTTCGGAAAGATATGGGACGGGAATGAAGGACTGCAGGCACGGCCTGGGGCCCGAGGGGGCGCAAACCGAACAATAAATGTTAAGGTGTCATTAACCTCATTTCAAGAAAATATCAAGGTAAATGCACAGCCAAACGCAACGAGCTTGCGACGCCAGCGAGTAACGTGCGGGATATGCATGGCCCGACCCACGTCGATCGCTGGACTTTGGGTGCCGGATTTGGGACGTTCCTATTCGTACCATTCCTTCCCCGTCCCCCAGTCGTTCCCTTCCGTGGCCGCTGACCTCTTTTCCTCCGCCGGTCTCGATTCATCGTCCGACGCGTCTTCACCGGACGACGACGCCGGCTCCACAGGCGCGTCTTCCGAAAAGGAGACGGTGCTCTCCGTAACGGAACTGACCGAGGGACTGAGTGCTCTCGTCGAAAAGCACTACGGCGACATCCGCGTGGAGGGGGAATTGTCCAACTTTAAGCGTGCCGCATCCGGCCACTGCTATTTCACGCTGAAGGACGACGATGCGCAGATCCGGTGCGTGATGTGGCGGTACCTGACGCAACACATCTACTTCGAGCCGGAGGATGGACTCCTTGTGCGGGTGACGGGCAAAGCCTCCGTCTACGAACGGCGGGGGGACCTTCAGATCCTGGTCAACTCGATGCGACGCGCCGGGAAAGGGGCGCAGCAGGAGGCCTTCGAGCGCCTCAAGCGTAAACTGAAAGAGGAAGGCCTGTTCGACCGTGACCGCAAGAAGGCGCTCCCTACTTTTCCCCGACGCATCGGCGTGGCTACCTCCGGAGAGGGCGCGGCTCTACAGGACATTCTATCGGTGCTGGAACGCCGCTTCCCGGCTTCGGACGTCATCCTCTGCCCGGTGCCGGTCCAGGGCATCGACGCGCCGAAAGCCATCGCCAATGCCATTGCCCGCTTCAACGCGGTACCGGCGGACGGCGACCAGCGCGTGGACGTACTGATCATCGGGCGCGGCGGGGGCTCGGCCGAAGACCTCTGGGCATTCAACGAAGAGATCGTCGCCCGCACGATTGCCGACAGCGATATTCCGATCATCAGCGCCGTCGGACACGAAACGGACGTGTCGATCGCAGACTTCGTCGCCGACAAGCGGGCCGCAACGCCCTCGATGGCGGCCGAGATCGCCGTTCCGGATCGCCGCGACCTGGAGCTTCAGATCCGTGGGCTGGTCGACCGGCTTCGCGATGCGACGACGCGCCCGATCCGGGACGCACGCCGGCGCGTCCGTCACCTCGTAGAGTCGCGCGCATTCCACGAACCCATTCGCCGGCTGCGAGATACGCAACAGCGACTCGACGGTGCGGTCGAGCAGTTGCACCGCTCGGCCCGACGCCTCGTCGAAAACCGGCGACATCAGGTCGAACGCCTTCAGGATCGGCTCCATGCTGCACATCCCGAGGCACCGCTTCGTCGCGGGTACGCCATGGTCGAGCGGGACGGTGACGTCGTACGGACGGCGGCGAGCCTGTCGCCGGGTGATCGTGTACGCCTACGCCTCGCAGACGGCCAGCGCACCGCAGACATCGTGGACGACACCGCGGACGACACCGGCGCATGAGGTCTTCCGGGCCCGACACACGCTTCACTCGACGCCGGACTCTGCACTCCTGGCAGACAAGGGAACGCCGGCGCGCTATCAATTTTCAATGTAGCCCGAAAACAGTTTTGCGGCCCCTGCGTCGGCACGACCGTAACGGTTCACCTGTGACGAATCGAGCCTTGTAGCAGCGATTAATCTCACATGTGAAGGGCGAACCGGGCGGTCCGGAGGTGCACAAAACGGGGCACCGCCGACCCGGTGATCGCGTACGCATAAGTTACATTGCAGCGTCGCATCTTATCCTGCTCGCATTCATCTTTCGACGCACAGCGGGATTGGAACTGCCCCGCGTATGACCTGTACATCGGACGGATTTTGATGCACGGCACAAGCCGGCGTTAAACATGCGGCGTTCCCCGGGTGAAGCCCCGGATCGCAGCAAGGTTCGACTGCCGACCGACCACCCAGACGGGTGCGTTTTCCCTGTTCATCGGTCCGTTCTCCTCGCCGACCGCCTCGTTGTGCCCTC